>NZ_JBLVPI010000016.1:0-116463 GCF_048284325.1 Flavobacterium esculini
AATATTACAATAATGAAAGAATAAAACTGAATTTAAACGGAATGAGCCCGACACAATATCGAGCTCATTATTATCAAAATTAATTATAAATTTGTCTAAAATTTTGGGTGCAGTCTAAATGGAGACCGTCTTTATTGATTTTCAGAAAGATAAAATTAATTATTATGCTTTTCCATGGCATCTCTGTACTTTTCCATAGCCTCTTCGTATTTAGCCATTTCTTTTTCAAATATTTTTTCGCGTTTAGCCATTACTTCTTCCACTTCTTTTTCATAAGCACTCATGTCTGGCTCGAAAGCTTCCATCTTTTTTTCGAATTCTTTCATTTTTTTCTCAAATTCAGCCATTGCTTTTTTATCTTTTACGTTCGATGGATGAGCCGGTGGCGCAGATAGTTTTGACATATCAGGAGAAGGAGCTACTGGCATTGGTCCGTCTGGAAATTTTGGTGGTGTTGGCGGAGCTGGAATATCGGTATCATTGAAAGTTTGAGTAGTGGTTTTAGTAGTGATTCTAATTGTTTTTTCTTTTTTATTGACATCCATTTTGTCAATTGTATTTTGGTCTAATTGTAATAATTCATTTTTATCTGCTTTTTCGCCATTGATATAAATGTCATTTTCAGTAATTGTTTTGTGGAATTTTTTTGTAACTATTCTGATTTCTTGTTGATTATTTTTTTTATTTACATCCATGCGCTCAATTTCATTAGGATCTAATTTATCCATATCATTTTGACTTACTTTTTCTCCATTAATGAAAATTTCTTTGTCAATAGAAATCGTTTTATCTGATGATGCCGTTATTCTATCATTTTTAATTTTTGCATCAATTTCAGTGTCAGTGATATCAATTTTTCCTCCTTCATGCTTGATGTAAATATCTTTGATTGCATTCGAACTATGTTGTTTGTAAGTGCCATTACCATATAAATTTTCATTATAATTGACTGTTATTCCTGTGATTTCATTACTTGAATTACGTTCTATTTCAGAGAATACTAAATTGCAATTAAATTCTTTTTTGAAAAATTCAGCTTTCTTTTTTAGTTCTTCATCTGAAAAATTCTTGTTAATCGTTGTAACGATATCCAGGACACTTTTTGATACATTGTGATTCGTTTTTTCCTGTGCAATAGTTTTAATTTGGAATAAGAATACAAACGCCGCTAATAATGGAAGTACCAAAGCATACTTCCAGGAATTCCATTTTTTTGATTGATTTTTGTTTAACATAACGATTCGTTTTTTGATTAATGATTGATAAAAATGATTGGTGATGGCAACACAATTCTCGTGTGTTGTTATTTTTAAAAGCGTGATTTGATAGGCTTTTTTGTCGGATATTTTCTTTGTGGCTTCGTTGTCTGCAATGAATTCAAGGTTTTGTAGCATTGCTTTTTTGTACCACCAAATGAATGGATTGAACCAAAATACAATACAAAACAATCTCGAAATCAAAACATCAATGGTATGATTTTGTTCACTGTGTACTTTTTCATGTTCTAAAATATTTTCTAATTCGGAAGCGGTGTATAAAGCCGAATTGTAAACGATGGTATTGAAATAGGAAAATGGAGCTACATTTTCTTTGATATCTATAAATTTAAAATCAGCTTGTTGTTGAATGGATTTTCCTTTGAGAACAGCATTCAAACTATAAAAATCAAAGGCAAATTTGGCCAATAAAAGCAGTGTTCCAATTCCGTAAGCAAGAGCTGTAAGCATTGGTAAATAATCTTCAAATGTTTTTTCTTGTGTATAATTTGTAACGGGAATCGTAGACCAATTAATAGGAGTTGCAGCCGGTTCTATCCAGATTATTTTTGTGATAAAAACAAATGGCAAAAGAACGGAAGTAATTAATCCAGCCAATAAAAACCAACGATTGCTGTTAAAAAAGGTTTCTTTTCGCAGCATTAAAAAATAAGCTAAATAAAATAGGACGATTAGTCCACTGGATTTGATGAGATAAATAAACAGTGCTTCCATACGCTATGTATTATATTTTTAGTTTATCACTTTTTTTCTGCTGTTGCAAAACGATTCTTCATAAAGAATTATTTCTTTTCTTCCTGATTTTCAATCATGGTCAAAATCTCCCGTAATTCGGCAGCAGAAATTTTCTCTTCTTTGGCAAAAAAGGAGACCATGTTTTTATACGAACTATTAAAGTAATTATCGATTGCCGTATTCATGAAACGTTTTCTATATTCTTCCAGACTAACAATAGGGTAGTATTGATGGGTGTTCCCAAAGGCATTGTGTGAAACAAACCCTTTTTCTTCCAGATTGCGTACAATAGTGGAAAGGGTGTTGTAATGAGGCTGTTCTTCAGTAATTTCGGCCATGACTTCTTTTACAAAAGCTTTTTTGAGCTTCCATAAAATGTGCATGATTTCTTCTTCTTTATTGGTTAACTTTTGCATGAGTTTTTTATTTGAATCAAACTTACAACTATATTTTTAGTTACGCAACTATAAATATAGTTATTTAACTAATTTTTTAGTTTTTAGATGATGTTGTCTTATTTTTTAACGTTAATTTGGAAAAATGAAAGTGCTTTTTTCAGATGTATTGTTATGGAAAGGAGGCCGCGTGAGGGATTACTTCACAGTGCATTTATTTTCATAGGAGTTCAGTGAATTTCATTTGCAGCAAGCTACCAAAGTAGCGCGTATAGCCCGACCGCCTTGATAAAAGGGGCAGTAAAACCAGCTAATTAGTTTGCCCCTTTTATCAAGGTGGTCACGCCCAAAATATTAAAACAGGATTATTTTTGTTCTATTTGAACGAGTTTTTGCAGCCAAATGCAGCCTAAAACGGAAAGAACTCCTAAGCTGCCCATGAAAAACCAGTTGGTCTGATACCCAAAATGCCCAATAAGTTCCAGTCCAGTTTTGGAACTCGCAATATGTGCTAAACTAAAACTCATAGTAAACAACGCCATGTAGCGTCCTTCATGGCCTTTTGGAGCTCTGCTTAACGCAAAAGAATTAGAGAAAGGAAAGATGAACATTTCCCCAAAAGTGATTATGATGATGCTGATTACTAATATTCCCGCCCAAGTGTTGATCAAAAGCAGGTAAAAACTGATGGACATGAGTACACAACCCCAAAGGATAATTTTGAGTTTTTCAATACTTTTTCTTTGGCTGAAACTCACAATGGGCATTTCCAGAAAGAAAATTAATAATCCGTTTAAGGATAATAAAAGTCCACTTTGAAATTCGGTAAGTCCAAATTTCTCATTGTGATACAAGGGTAAAGTGGTGAAAAGTTGAAAGAATAGCATGGCTGTGGCAAAACATACAAACAGGAATATCCAGAATATTTTGTCTTTAAAAACGGAAATAGGTATTTCGGTTTCACTAGCAATGGTATTTAAATCAGCGGGTTTTTTGCGTTCTTTTACCAATAAGGCAAAAATCAAAATGGAAACGATACAGGAACTTCCATCGATCCAAAAAAGTCCGCTATATCCCAAATTCATGATGATTAAACCTCCCAAAGCCGGCCCGGCAGTAAAACCTAAGTTTACCGCCAGTCGAACTAAAGTCAGCGCTCTGGTGCGATTTTCAGGTTTAGCATACGTTCCTAGGGAAACAAACATGGCGGGACGGAACATATCGGCCACGGTCATGATAACAAACATTCCAATACACAATCCCCAAAAAGTACGGATGTATTGTACGAGAAATAATAGGATTCCGCTGGTAAATAAACTGAAAACCATGATTTTATAAAACCCAATTTTATCAGATAATTTACCGCCAAGCCAAGAACCCAGCATGGATCCAAAACCAAAAGCGACCATAATCCATCCTACTTGTGCGTAGGATAATTGCAAATCTTCTTTTAAATATTTAGATAAAAAGGGCAAAACCATCGTTCCGGCGCGATTGATAAAAGTAATCAAGGTAAGAATCCATACTTCTCTTGTGAATCCTTTAAAATTATTGAGATAGCGTTGGAAAGCAGTTTGGATCATCTATAAAGTTCTAATTTTGTAAAGGTAGAAAACTTTGTAGCGATACGTCTTTGTAGCATTGTAACTTTTAAACTATTTTTGCTTAAAATTATAAAAATGAGAATGCTATTCGCTTTAGTTTTTTTAGTGCAGTTTAATTTTGGCTTTGGCCAAGAAAAATTTGATGTTTCGGCTGTTGCCAAATTTCAAAAGGATTTAAACACTGAATATGCAGATGTGAAAACGAGTCCTTTGACAAGCGAAGATTTGGCTGTATTCAAAGCGTTGGATTTTTACCCGGCTACTGAAAAGTTTTTTGTGACCGCTAAATTTGTCAGAACAAAAAAAGAAAAACCATTTGAGATGAAAACCTCTACGGACAGAAAACCGTTGTATGTAAAATACGGAGAAGTTCTCTTTACGATTGATGGAAAAGAACTAAAATTAAATGTGTACAAAAACATTGAACTTTCGAAAAAAGCAGCCTATAAAGACTATTTATTTTTACCATTTTCTGATTTGACTTCGGGGAATGAAAGTTATATAGGTGGGAAATATATCGATTTGAGAATCCCAAAAGGAGATACAATTGTCATCGATTTTAATACTTCGTACAATCCGTATTGTGCTTATAATCATAAATATTCCTGTCCAAAAGTGCCTTTGGAAAACGATTTGAATATCGAAATAAAAGCAGGAGTTAAAAAATTTCACGACTAATGCAGTACTTTAATTTACATACCCATAAATTCACGAATCAACCGGAAGTGTTGGAGTTAGTGAATCAATATCCTTGGGAATTTGATGTTACGATTCCATTTTATTCTATTGGAATTCATCCTTGGTTTATTGTTGAAGAACGATTGGAATCTGATTTTGCGATAATCGAAAGTAAATTGCAAGAACCAAGTTGTCTGGCTATTGGCGAATGCGGACTGGACAAACGAATAGCAATTCCAATGGAATTGCAACAATTGGTTTTCGAAAAACAGTTGCTTTTGGCACAGCAATATCAGAAACCAGTTGTGATTCATTGTGTTGCCGCTTTTCAGGAATTGATTGAGATTACAAAAAAATTAAATAGTACCGTTCCAATACTTATTCATGGGTTTTCCAAAAGTGAACAGTTAGCGAAACAGTTATTGGAAAACGGATTTTATATTTCGTTTGGAAAATATTTATTGCTAAATCCCGAGCTGGAAACGGTTTTTAAAAGCATGCCGAATGATCGATTTTTCTTGGAAACGGATACTGCAGAAGAAAGTTTGGCAACCGTTTATGCTTTGGCAGCAAAATACAAAGGAGTTTCGGTAGAAGAAATTCAAAAACAGGTGAATAGTAATTTTGATACTATTTTTAAACAAATAAACAGATAACCAAATTAACGAATAAACTTTTATTATGGCAGAGTGGACAGAAAGAGCCGAACTTTTATTTAAAAAAGAAGGTTTAAATAAATTACAAAATGCAAATATACTAGTCGTAGGACTTGGTGGTGTGGGCTCCTTTGCAGCCGAATTTTTGGCGAGAGCAGGAGTAGGGAAAATGACAATTGTAGATGGTGATGTAGTTGATATTACCAACATAAACAGACAACTACCTGCCTTGCATTCTACTGTGGGACAACCAAAAGTTACAGTTGTAGGCGACCGATTAATGGATATTAATCCAGAATTGAAATTGATACGTGTGCAGGAATTTCTCTCGCCAGAGCGTGCTTTCGAAATTATTTCGGAGGAATTTGATTATGTTTTGGATTGTATTGACAGTGTAACTCCAAAATTGAATTTGATTATTGCAGCCAAAAGAAAAAGAGTGAAAATCATCAGCAGTATGGGTGCTGGCGGAAAGATGGAAGCTTCCAAAGTAAAGGTGACGGATATTACAAATACCGTGAATTGTTTCTTTGCAAAAACAATCAGAAGACGATTAAAAGAAGTGAAAATTGATAAATTGAAAGTGGTCTTTTCTTCTGAGATTCAAGATGAATCCAGTTTAAAAATGACCGACGGTTCTAATTTTAAAAAATCATTTTACGGAACCAACAGTTATATGCCAGGATTATTTGGATTGTATGCTGCAGAAACCGTGATTCGGTATTTACTTAAAAAAGAGTAGTCAGGTTTCAGGTAGCAGATAACAGAAAGCAGATTTTATAAAACTAAAAAAAATGATACAAACAGTAATTTTCGACATGGATGGTGTAATTGTCGACACAGAACCAGTACACCGTTATGCTTATTTCAAACAATTTGATGAATTGAACATTGCAGTCACCGAAGATTTGTATACTTCATTTACAGGAAATTCCACTCGGAATATATTCCAGAAATTGAAAGAAAAGTTCAACTTAGAGCATGATGTTGAAGATTTAATTTTGAGAAAAAGATCCATCTTTAACGATGCTTTTGATAGCAAAGAAGATTTAGAATTGTTAGAAGGTGTTGAAAAATTAATAAAAGAATTATACGAAAACGGAATCCAATTGATTTTAGCTTCCTCAGCTTCAAAAGTTACTATAGAACGTGTTTTTCGTCGCTTTAAGCTGCACGAATACTTTACTCATGTTGTGAGTGGAGAAGATTTTCCTAAATCAAAACCACATCCCGCCATTTTTGAGCACGCTGCGAGTTTATCTATTGCTCCAAAAGTAAATTGTATTGTAATTGAAGACAGCACTAACGGAATTAAAGCTTCAAAAGCTGCCGGGATTTTCTGTGTGGGGTACAATAGTATTCATTCAAAAGACCAAGATTTATCGGAAGCTGACATAGTAATCAATCATTTCAATGAATTAGGTTTTGATGAAGTGAAAAATATTGATTCCAAATTAAGTAATAATTAACATTTAAGAATACCTGAATTTGTAAATTTGGAAAACATAAAAACTAATACTATGAAAAATATTCTAATTGCATTTGCTATTATCATTGCAAATTTTACCATTGAGGCACAGGTGAAAACACCACAGTCAAGTCCGAAATCTACAATCATACAAGCAGTAGGTTTGACAGATGTAGAGATTAATTATTCAAGACCAAGTGCAAAAGGAAGAGCTGTTTTTGGTAATTTGGTTCCTTTTGGAAAAGTTTGGAGAACGGGAGCTAATGAAAACACAACGATATCATTTAGTGATGATGTTGTTATTGATGGTAAAACTTTGAAAAAAGGAAAATATGCTTTGTACACCATTCCAAAAATTGAAAGTTGGGATATATTATTTTATTCAACGACCGATAACTGGGGTAATCCAGCAGAATGGAATGAAGCAAATGTAGTACTTAAAGCTACTGTTAAACCAGAAACTTTATCTAAAAATGTAGAAACATTTACGATAGGAATAAGCGGTTTAGATAACAATTTTGCTTTTTTAGAAATGTATTGGGAGAATTCCTATGCAGCTGTAAAGTTTGAAGTTCCTACAGAGAAAAAAGCAATGGCTAACATAGAAAAAACTTTGGCTGGTCCAGCCGCAGGAGATTATTTCTCAGCTGCACAATATTTATATCAATCAAATGGAGATAATGCCAAAGCATTGGTTTATGTAAACAAAGCTTTGGATATGAGTACAGAAAAACCGTTTTGGTATAACAGATTAAAATCATTAATACAAGCTAAGCTTGGAGATAAAAAGGGAGCTATTGAAACCGCAAAATTATCGCTTGCTGCTGCAGAGATTGCTAAAAACCAAGATTATGTAAAAATGAATAAAGACAGTATAGCAGAGTGGAGTAAAAAGTAATTCTTCTTATCTTTTTCAAAAAAAATCCGTCTTGAATCTTTCAAGACGGATTTTTTTTGAACGGGACACTAACCAATAATTGAGTCTTTTTGCTTTCTGAAAATAGTCCATTGTAAGAGCAAAGAAATCACAATCGTTAACAAAGCCCCAATGAAATTCAGCCATAAATAGCCCAGTTTTTCTTCTCCACTTGGATAAATGTAAATCGCAAAGTAGTAGATTATAAAAATGGCTAATTGGCTAAAAATGGCGCTGCTAAAAATAGCTTTGGCGTGTACCTTTTTGACATAGAAACCAACCAGAAAAATTCCTAAAACGGTACCGTAAAATATCGAACCAATGATATTTACCAATTGAATTAAATTCTCGAATAACGTTCCAATACATGCAAAAAGAATCGCAATAATACCCCAAACCAGCGTAAAAAATTTCGTGGCATTGAGATAATGCTTTTCTGATTTTTCTTCTTTAAGATTGCGTTTGTAAATATCTATTGCCGTAGTGGATGCCAATGCATTCAGTCCGGAAGCCGTAGATGACATGGCAGCCGAAATAATTACCGCGAGCAATAAACCAATAAGTCCTTTGGGTAAATAATTAAGGATAAAGTGAAAAAATACATAATCTTTATCGTTGGTTTCACTGCGGCTATCGGCTTTTAGGATAATTTCTTTGGCACGATCTCTTAAATCTTTTTCTTTGTTGGATAATGCAATTAATTCTTTTCGAAGAATCGGATTGTCATAATCCTGATTCAGCTGATCGATATACAATAGATTAATTACTTTTTTATCTTCAGATAGTTCATCCAGTTTTTTTTCCAGTGTATGATATTCTCCTTTGTACTGGGATTTCTCCACAATTATTTTATTATTGGGATTAAAATTTAAAGGAACCGGATTGAATTGGAAAAAAACAAAAACCATTACTCCGGTAAGCAGAATGAAAAATTGCATCGGAACTTTTAAAAGCCCGTTCATTATCAATCCCATTTGGCTTTCACGAACTGATTTTCCTGATAAATAACGTCCTACTTGAGATTGATCAGTACCAAAATACGCTAATGCCAAGAAAAAACCGCCCGTTATTCCGCTCCAAAAAGTATATTTTTCTTCTGGATCAGTTGAAAAACTAACAATATTCATTTTATCATTTGCCCCAGCAATATGCAAGGCATTAGTAAAAGTCATATCATTTGGCAGATAATGTAAAATCAGAAAAAAGGTGATTAACATTCCGGACATGATTACAAACATTTGTTGTTTTTGAGTTACGTTTACAGCTTTCGTTCCTCCAGAAAAGGTATATATAATTACCAATACTCCAATAATAATATTCATTATAGTAAGGTTCCAACCCAATATAGCCGACAAAATGATAGCCGGAGCATAAATTGTTAGTCCTGTTCCCAAACCTCTTTGAAACAAGAAAAGTAGGGCTGCAAGCGAACGCGTTTTTAAATCGAATCGTTCTTCTAAGTATTCATAAGCGGTATAGACTTTATATTTGTGGTAAATTGGTATAAAAGTGACACAAATTACTACCATGGCAATAGGCAATCCAAAATAGAATTGTACAAACCCCATTCCGTCATGATATGCTTGTCCTGGTGTTGAAAGAAAGGTAATAGCGCTGGCTTGTGTGGCCATAACCGAAAGTCCAACCACATACCAAGGCGTTTCATTACCGCCTAGAATAAAATCTTCGACATTTTTACTTCCTTTTGTTTTCCAAGCACCATAAATTACAATAAATAGTAAAGTGGCTATAAGTACGACCCAATCAAATAGTTGCATAATTTAAGAGTATAATTCCATTATTAGATAAAAAATCAAAATATAGATGGCGTTAGCTACAAGAACCCATGTATAGTTTTTTTTCCAGGTTTTTATTTTTTTTGTTTGCATTTTTGGATTTTTTTAATTCTTGATTTTTTGGGCAGGAATGGTTACCGGTGATTTTAGCGAAATCATATTTGATAATAATCTAAAAGCACCTGGAACGCCTTCAGGTAATTCCCTGAACAAACTTAAACCGGTATAAATATAATATCCTTTTCCGTAAGGGGCGACTAACAAAGCGCCATCTTTTGGAATTTCTCCTTTATCATTTGATGATAAAATAGGCGTGAATGCTTTATCGAATTCATTAGGATAATACAATCCTTGTTCTTGTTTCCAGCCTTCAAAATCTTTTGAAGTGATTTTATTTGGGAAATTCATGATGGGGTGATTAGGTGCTAAAAATCGAACTTCGGCATTTTCTTCGGTAACTCGGTCGCGTGAAATTTTGAGTGAAAACGGAGCGATATTAGCCAAAGCAATATCATCTGGTGTATTGTATTGTACCAACATCGTTTTTCCTTCTTTTACAAAATCCAAAAGAATGCTTTGCTTGTCTGCCAATGCTTGAACGGTATTGTAAGCTCTGACTCCAGTCATAATTACATCAAAATCAGCTAATTTTTCAGGCGTTATTTCTTCGGGTTTTAGCAGCGTCACTATATACCCCATTTGCGTTAAGCTTTTAGGGACTTCATCGCCGGCTCCCATTATATAACCAATGTGTTCGTCTTTCGTTTTTAAATCCAGTTTCATGAATTTAGCTTCAGCTGGTTTCAAAACTTGTTGCTTGGTAATATGATTGAAATCGATGATGATTTGGTCTTTATCATATTCTATATTTTCAATGACAGCAATACTTTTGGCGACAGCTTCATGGGGTTTATTTGGTGGAGTTACCTCAAAATACACGATTTGTTCCGTTCCCTTTTTTTCTAAATTAAAAGGAATTAATTTTGGAGAAACGATCCAATTACTTGGCAATTCCAATTTTAAATTACCTTTCACCGCATCTTTTCCAGCTTTGATTTTTACTGCTACAGTTTTATTTTTGTCATCCTTAAAAAGGGCCACTTTGTCCAGAATACTAGTCGTTATCTCTGGAACAATATCTAAATAATTGTACATTTCTCCTTTTACGCCATCATTGTATTTGTAGATAACGGTTCGTTCAACAGAAATGTCAATCCCATTGATTTGGATGTTAAAAACTACTTTTACATCCCGAATGATATCAGGAATCCCAATATTTTTTTGATTATTTACCGTATATATTCCTTCATTGCCTTTTTCTTTTAACCAATACGGTTGTGTATACTCTATGGTTTTAGGCAATTGTAAATCAAGGTTTATGTTTTTTAAAATATTAGTATTTAAAGTCGTATTTTGAGGCGTGTTTTTTTGTTCCGGCAAAGTGGTGACACTCATTAATTGCATCGGAATAGCACTTCTGTTTATGGCCTCGAGTTTTAGTTTTACAATGCTGCCGGGAGTTGCTTCCTGATTTTGGGCAACTGCTTCAAGATACAATCCGGAACAAGCAGCAATAATTTCTTTTATCGCAGACGATTTTAATGTGGTCCAATGTTTCTCTTCCAATGCTTGCATCATGGTGTAGGCTTTCGCCAAATTTGGAATACTGGCCGAAGGATTTGTATAATCAAACTGAGCAGCGATGGTTGTCAATAATTCTCCGATAGGTTTTCCACCTTTTACTCGGTTCCAACTCGTGTCAACTCCTTCAAAAATTGAAGATTTATTTTTTAATGGTTCGCCATTTATAAATTCTAAATATTCGGTTTCCTCACCACGACTTCCGGTACTGCCGAAACCCTGCGACTGATGACGACTGCGGCTTAAAGCAGCAATTTCCTGATTTGATTTTCCAACGGAAGGGAAATAAGCACCTATTTGCATCTCTATCAAATTTGATTTGTCAGCGGCATCAAATTTTTCTTTGCTGCCATAAAACCACCAGGAAGTATTAAAAAACTGGCGTTTGGGTTGCCAAGGCTGAACTAATTTTAATTGTTCCGGAAAAATAGTTGGATTCTTGGCTAAATCAAAACTTTCTACGCTCAGTATTGCCGATGCAGTATGGTGACCGTGCGTAGTTCCGGGAGAACGATGATCAAACCGATTGATGATTACATCAGGTTGAAATTTTCTAATGGCCCAAACAATATCAGAAAGCACTTTTTGTTTGTCCCAAATTTCTAATGTTTCAGTTGGATTCTTAGAAAAACCAAAGTCATTGGCACGGGAAAAAAATTGTTCACCACCATCTATTTTTCTGGCTTCTATCAGTTCTTGAGTGCGAATTACACCTAATAATTCGCGTAACTGTGGACCTATTAAATTTTGCCCGCCATCACCGCGCGTCAACGATATGTAACCAGTTCTTGCCTTAGTCTCATTTGATAGATAAGAAATCAAACGGGTGTTTTCATCATCAGGATGTGCTGCTATATAAAGTACTGAACCTAAAAAATTAAGCTTTTGAATTTGATTATAAATTTCAACCGAATTTAGTTTTTGAGGTTGTTGCGCTATTGTTATTTGAAAACAAAAAAGAAATAATAGAATCGCTTGCAGGTGTTTTTTTTGCATTATTTTAAATTTAATTTGCAATAGCTTCAAATGTAGCAATTAAATATTTTTTTTATATTGCTTTAAAAGAGTATTTTTAGTGTGACTTACGATTAATACTCACGATTATCGATTTTTATGTCTAAATAAATCAAATAACCATTATACTGTTTAGTAAGAAATTTTAAAACCTCCTCTAATTCTATTGGGTATAGAATTATTTATTTGGCTAACAAATATAAGCAATTCCACTACCAAATTATTTGTGGATTAATTTTTGGCTTTATAAATTTTAAAGTAAAATCCCAAACACTTAAAAATTAATTAAAAGGATTTGGGATTAATAGATGTATTTTTTTTAATGATTACCTGTACCCAATGTTCGTTGTTTAATGGCAATTTTATTTTTATCAGTTACTACAGTTTGTGTTTGTGCTAAACCTATTGCCAGTGAAAGCAAAAGCGAACTACTTAATACAGTACCTGCTTTTAAAAATTTTCTGCAATCATGATTTTTATACTATATTTTTTGTGATTGTTACTGATTAGGAGCTAATTCACCATACCAATAGGCAGCAGTTACACCGCCATCCATTAAAAAATCGCTTCCTGTAATAAATGCACCGTCTCGGCCCATCAACAAAGCACCCACAACGCCAACTTCATCTGGTGTACCAGCTCTTCCAGCAGCGGATATTTCTATCATTCGGCGATAACCAGCACCTCGTGGTCCCTCTAATTCATCTTTTGCAAGAGGTGTAATAATTATTCCCGGACTAATGGTATTGATTCGAGCACCCCGTTTACCCCAACGAACTGCTTCTGCCTTTACTCGCAGTGAATTTCCTCTTTTGGATAATTGGTAGGCATGGAGCGAATCTTTCACCTGATCTGGTTGAAGCATAGCAAGGGAAAGCAATTGATCAGTAGGTGTGGTGGCAAGAGCTTTATCTTGCTCTGGCGTAAGTGATGGTAGACGATGCCCTGATTGTGAAGCTATCACTACACCCGAACCGCCGTCCTCAATGACGTTCCCAAATTCTTCCAATACCAGAGCTGTTCCATATAAATCAACGTGTAGAATTGTTGATGGAGAGGCTTGAGAAGGAGAAACTCCAGCGGCATGTATGAGTCCGGTGATGTTTCCAATTGCTGTAGCATTTTCAACAAGAGCTTGAACCGATTCTCTAGATGATACGTCAACAATTGTAGTGCTTACTACGAAGCCCGCTTCGCTGAGTACTTTTGCAGCTGCATCACTATTTTCTTGGCGAAGATCAGCGAGAAGCAGATGATTTCCTGCTCCAACACGTCTGGCAATTGCCTGGCCAATTGATCCGGCACCAATAACTACTATTACATTTACTTTTTTCATTTTTTTATTTTTTATTTCCCTACTCTTTGTTGTAAATGAGTAGGATATCTGTCACCCTGAATTTTGGTTTTAGTAAAGGCATCATCTATTGCTTTAATATCACTGACAGATAAATCAATAGATGCACCTCCAATATTTTCGGTCAATCGATGTGATTTTGTAGTTCCGGGAATGGGAACAATCCATGTTTTTTGTGCCAACAGCCATCCCAATGCAATTTGTGCAGACGTTGCTTCTTTTTGAGAAGCAATCGTACCTAATAAATCTATTAGTTTTTGATTGGCTTTTCTATTTTCTTCACTAAAACGAGGAACAATATTTCTAAAATCAGTAGGATCAAATTTTGTATTTTCATTGATGGCACCGGTCAAAAAACCTTTACCTAATGGGCTAAAAGGAACAAAGCCAATTCCTAATTCTTCCAGTGTTGGTAAAATCTCTAATTCAGGTTCTCTCCACCAAATGGAGTATTCGCTTTGCAAAGTGGTCACAGGTTGTACCGCATGGGCCTTGCGAATAGATTGAACACCGGCTTCTGAAAGTCCAAAATGTTTTACTTTTCCTTCTTGAATTAGGTCTTTAACTGTACCGGCTATATCTTCCATAGGTACATTATTGTCTACTCTGTGCTGGTAAAATAAATCGATTACATCTGTCTTTAGTCGTCTTAATGATTCTTCTGCTACTGCTCTTATACGTTCAGGGCGACTGTCTAGTCCTTTACTTGAATCTCCTTCTTTAAATCCAAACTTGGTAGCAATGACGACATCTTTACGAAAAGGCGCCAAGGCTTCGCCAACTAATTCTTCATTCTCCTTGCCATAAGCTTCTGCGGTATCAAAGAATGTGATTCCTTGTTCGTAGGCACTTCTTATTAATTTTAGGGCTTGTTGTTTATCTGTGGCTGGACCGTAACCAAAATTTAAACCCATACAACCCATTCCAAGAGCAGAAACTTCTAATCCGTTATTTCCTAATATTCGTTTTTGCATGATTTTATGTTTTAATTTGAATAGTTTTTAATAACCTGCAGTGGTATGTAGGTTTACTAGTTTCCATTTGTCGTTTTTCTTGGTATACACTTCAGTATAAACTAAATGATACAGACTTCCGCCATTTATCGTAAATTTTGCTTTGCCTACCAATACCGCTGTATCACGATATACTTTTACTGATGCTTCTTTTTGTTCAATTTTATTGTAAACAAAACTTCCATTTCTCAATTGGTTCATCCAATCCTTTTTTGTGGTGATGTGTCCAGTAATATGGACAAATACCAATTCATCATCAAATAGATTTTCAATGGCATCAAAATCTCCTTCGGTTTTCCAACGGAATTTTTCTAAGGATAAATTGAGAATTTCTTTTTCAGCTCCCGATTGAGCAAAAATAGTAGGGGTAGACATAGCGCACATGATACTTATTAGTTTGATTAAAAATTTCATATAATTTTCACTGTAATTTGGACCATTATTGAATAATACTTGCTTTCATAGCCAATACTTGCCATGGTTTTTTATGATTTACCCTTGTAAAAACTTCAATATATGAAAGACGTAATGCCACTTTTTTACCCGAAATGCTAACTGCAAATTTCCCTTTACCAGTAACAATGGCTGTATTGCCAGTTACGGTAGCTTTATTTTCCTCTATATCTATACTCTCATGAATAAAATTACCACTTTTTAATCTATTTAGATAGCCATCTTTAAATTGACTGCTTCCATCTGAGCTGAGGACTACGAATTTTTCATGAAAAACGTTTGCTAAAGAATCAATTTTATTGTCAACTTCCCAGTGGAAAATTTTTGCGGACAATTTTAATACTTCTTTTTCATTAGATGTTTGTGAAAAAGATTGAAAGCTGATGAAAAGAACAATTAATAAAAGATAAGTTTTCATATTTATATAATTATTGATTATTATTAAATTCATTATTCAGACATTGAAAGTAAACCTTCATCTAATCTAGCTCCCTGAATTTTTATTTCTGACAATTGATTATCAATGTAATTAAGGTCTTCAGTAGTTAATAAAAGATCGACTGATTTGATGTTGTCATCAATGTATGCTACTTTGTCCATTCCAGGAATTGGTACAATCCAAGGTTTTTGTGCCAGCAACCACGCAAGTGCTATTTGTACAGGTGTTGCATTTTTTTCTTTTGCAATTACTCTCAACATATCGACAACTGGCATATTGGCTTTCATTGCTTCTTGCGTAAATCGAGGAAAACTAGCTCTTAAATCTGTAGCACTATCGAATTTAGTATCAGGAGTTATTGTTCCTGTAAGGAAACCTGTTCCTAATGGTCCCCAAGGCACAAAACCAATTCCTAATTCTTCACATAAAGGTAGCACCTCAAATTCTGGTTCTCTTGTCCAAATAGAGTATTGATTTTGAACAGCAGCAACTGGATGAATGGCATGAGCTTTTCTGATGGTTGAAGCCCCAGCTTCAGAAAGTCCGTAATGAAGAATTTTACCTTCGTTGATTAAATCTTTAAGTGTTCCTGCAACGTCCTCGATTGGAATAGCAGGATCTACTCTATGTTGGTAAAATAAATCAATATAATCTGTTTTTAAACTTTTTAAAGAGGCTTCCGCAACCGCTCTAATATTTTCTGGGCGACTGTCTGTTCCGGTAATAGCTCCATTTTCTAATTTGAAACCAAATTTAGTAGCAATTATTACGTTTTTTCTAAAAGGGACTAATGCTTCTCCAAGAAGTTTTTCGTTTATGTAAGGACCATAACCCTGAGCGGTATCAAAAAAAGTAATGCCTCTTTCTACACCTGCTCTAATAATTTTGACTCCTTCACTTTCTTCAACAGCTTTACCTGTTCCAAAGCTTAAATTCATAACTCCCATTCCTAAAGCGGAGACTTCTAATCCGCTATTTCCTAATTTTCTTGTTTTCATTTTTACATGATTTTATTCAAATTCCTTTCAGTAGAATTTTTGATAATACAAAGTTCCTTCAATAGCAGTTTCTATTAGGTATACGAATTACTGCTATTAGTACCATTATTACTGATTTAAGTTATAGCGCTAACAGGTTAACTGTCTGCGTGCTATATTTGCATAATAAATCTAAAGTTATAGGATTATGGAACAGATCATAAAACTCGAAAAAATTTCTCAATACAATGAACTGAAAGAAGTTGAAACTAAACATCCGTTAATAAGTGTTTTTGATAATTCTAAAACAAAGGCACTACCCAATCACAGTCGTCTGCATTTTGGGTTTTATGCTGTTTTTTTAAAAGCTGGAAATTGTGGCGAATTGAGGTATGGACGTAACAGCTATGATTATGATGAAGGAACGCTTGTTTTTCTAGCTCCGGGACAAGTGATAGAAGTTAATAATGAAGAGAATTATCAACCTTCAGGTTTGGCACTTCTTTTTCACCCTGATTTAATAAAAGGAACAGCGCTAGGGAAACGTATGAGTCACTACTCTTTCTTTTCGTATGAATCACATGAAGCACTTCATTTGTCTTTAAAAGAGCAACAAATTATAAAAGACTTGTTTGGTAAACTGGAATATGAACTAAGTCAATCTATTGATAAGCATAGCAAAAGTATCATAGCGAATAACATTGAGTTGTTGTTAAATTATTGTGTTCGGTTTTATGACAGGCAGTTTATAACCCGAGAAAACATTAATACTGATGTTTTGTCAAAATTTGAAAACTTATTGAATGCCTATTTTCAATCAGAAACACCTCAAGATTTAGGGCTTCCTTCTGTTGGATATTTTGCTGATTGTCTGCATCTTTCTTCCAATTATTTTGGAGATTTAATTAAAAAAGAGACCGGAAAATCAGCTCAGGAACATATGCAATTAAAATTAATAGATGTCGCAAAAGAAAGAATTTTCGATACCGAAAAATCGATAAGCCAAATTGCAACTGAACTCGGTTTTAAATACCCTCAGCATTTTAATCGGATGTTTAAAAAAAGTACTGGTTTTACACCAAATGAGTATAGAAGCTAAAATTAAAAATAGTAAGCCCCTTAATATTGATTGTTTTAAGGGGTTTAATTTAAATTCTAATGACCAATTAGTTAATAATAAGTTTGGATACTGTATTTCAGGACGGGACATATTATCAAAAAAAGAGAGAACCAATTTTGGTTCTCTCTTTTTTTGATAACTTATAAAGTATTAGTCTCTTCCATGACCATTTCCATTTCCTCTTCCATTTCCTTGATTATGTCCTTCATTTCCTCTTCGGTTATCATTGTCTCTTCGATTATCGTTTCCTCTGCGGTTATCATATTCTCTATGATTATCAAATTGTCTATGTTTATCGTTTCCTCTGCGATTATTGCTATAACCTATATTTCTTTGTTCTCTACCTTGGTAACCTCTATAATACCTTACTCTATCATTATTGAAGTTTCTGTAAGGTCTTGAACCGTGGTAATCATTCAATACTACTTTATATCCACTGTATAAATCATAATTTCTATATTGTCCAGGCAAATATCTTGATCTTATCCATCTTCCTCCACCAAAATAAATAAATTGAGTCGCTCTTATATCATAATAGGCTTCAACATCCGGCAAATAATAATAATCGGCTTCTGCATATCCTACTGGACCCCAGGAAGGTGGTGAGCCTATGTTTAAACTTACTGAAACTTGTGCATGTATAGTGCTAGATGCAAAAAGTATAATTCCTATGGCGATTAATTTTAATGTTCTCATTTTTCAAATATTTAATAGATTTATAATTTTATATTTACTCTTTTGGGTAATACTTTTTTTGTAAAACCAACAACTGTGCCAGTATAAAATAATTAACATTTAATTAAAATATTTGTGTCATTTTCCACAAAAAAAAGAGAAGCTTTTTGGCTTCTCTTTTTATAATTTTAAATTGAATTACAACAAAAGAATCAATAAAAGAATTACAATGATTATAGCTCCAACGGATAAATAAATACCATTTCCGGTTGATCTTAACTCCGCATTAATAGCACGTACTTCTTTACGAAGTGCTTTTTTCTCCGATGATTTCATGGAAGACTTGTCCATTGCTTTGATTTCATCTAAACGAGAAAGCATTTTTTTTACATTTTCAGGAACTTCTTTAGTATTGCTTGTTGCTGTAACTGGATTTTTTTCAGCAGCAATAATTGTGTTTGGAATAACAGTTAATGACAATACCATCATCATTAAATAAAAGGTAATTTTTTTCATCTTGGTTGTGGTTTTTTGGTTTAACATTATTGTTACTGTAAATATAAGAAATAATTAATAATAAATTTCATATAATTGAATCTCAGAACAATGTTGTTAAAACTTTAGAAAAAAATAATTTGGTCAAAAGTTAAAATGAGAAAAGATTTTAAACGTTTTTATTAAAGATTATAATACAAAAAAAGAGAATTCCATTTCTGAAATTCTCTTTTTTGTATTATATAAAAAACGTATTAATGTTTTCCATGACCACCATTTCCTTTTCCTTTATCATTACCACCATGATTACCATTATCTTGATTGTAATTCTTTTTAGATTCTTTGTAATTTTTATTCCCTTTATAACCTATTGATTTTTGAGGAGCACCATGATATCCTTTATAATATTTTACTTTATGATTTTTAAAGTTACTGTAAGGTCTTGAACCATGATAATCGTTTAATACAACTTTATATCCACTATACAAATCATAATTTCTATATGGTCCAGGCAAGTATCTTGAACGAATCCATTTTCCTCCACCAAAATAAATAAATTGCGAAGCTCTTATATCATAGTAGGCTTCTACATCTGGTAAATAATAATAGTCTACGTTAGAATATCCTACAGGACCCCATGATGGAGGCGTACCTATATTTACGTTAACTGAAACTTGAGCATGTATTGCACTTGATGCTAAAAGGATTATTCCTACAGCGATTAATTTTAATGTTTTCATTTTTCAAAAATTTAATTAATAATTTATTTAATAGCTAACCTATGTGTTACTTACTATAAATCCAACAACTATGCCAATTAATTTCTTTACCATTTAATCGTGGACTTTGTTTTCATAAAAAAAAGAGAAGTTTATAGCTTCTCTTTAAATTTTATTTTGGAAACTAGATTACAATAAAAGAATCAATAAAAGGATAACGATAATGATTGCTCCTACAGATAAATAAACACCGTTTCCTGTTGATGCTAATTCAGATTTAATAGCACGAACTTCTTTACGAAGTGCTTTTTTCTCGGATGATTTCATGGAAGATTTATCCATTGCTTTTATTTCATCTAAACGAGAAAGTAAAACTTTAACTTCTTCAGGTACTTCTTTAGGATTGTTTGATACTGTTGTTGGATTTTTTTCAGCAGCAAAAGTTGTTGTTGGGATTACAGTTAATGACAATACCATCATCATTAAATAGAAGGAGATTTTTTTCATCTTGTTTTTTTAGTATTAGTTAGTAATTTTTTACTACTGTAAAGATAAAACGATACTTGAAAAAAGGACTTATACAATTACTGCTTAAAATTATATAATTCACACCTTATCATAAAATATTGAATTTAATGCAATGTATTCTAAAATAGAACATTAAAAAATGATTTTTTTTATTTGTAAATTACAGTTCGAGGTTTTGCCAATTCAAAATCCTGAAAACCAAAATCCGTGGTTTCAAAAGAATTGGTTTTAAAAACATTTTCGCCAACACGAGGAATGGAAGGGTAGTAGGATAACGATATTTGGAAAGAACTAAATACTAAATAATCGTTATTAATAATACATCCGATGCTAATTTTAGAATATGCTTTACTGTCATTAATTTCTTTTTTAGCAGTTCCCAACATTGCAATTGAATAGTTGAAATAAGGATTTACGCGGAATCCCCATAAATCCCAAGGGGAATAAGCCTGAGTTTGTAAAGTCAATACCGCTTTCTTGGTTCCATATTCAGCACTATTAAAACCTAAAATTCCATAATTTTCGTTAATTGTAAGTTGGTCTCCCATAGAATTTAAACGGTTTATACCCAAAATAAATTGAGGCTTAATAAACTGTCTTAATTTCCATTTTCCAATAGTAATTAAATTAGTAAAATAATTTGCCTGAAAAGAAAAAGCAGTCTGGTTTGTTTTCGATTTATAAAAAAAGGAACCTAATTCAAAATTAACGCTTAAAAATCCCCATTTATAAAAATTTCCGAATGCAGCTCTACCCCCTAAATAGCAACGTCCAGTTCTATTCTTATATTGATAACCACCAGTAATTCCGTAAATTTTTCCAATTGGGACATCCTCGATTATTCCATTTTTAAAAATGTATTTGTCTTCCACAAATTTTCGAGAAGTAACACCAATTCCGGTAAGAAAAAATTTCTCTCCGGAATAGAAGTCAACGGGATCGTATGCGACTGTAGGACTTTCAAGGTATTTAATATTTAAAAATCTTCCGGACAAAATTAGATTGGTAGTTCTGTCACCTTCCGTGTTTCCTTTAAATAAACGAAAAGCATGTCCAACCCATAAATCTTGAGAATTGTATTTAAAATTTTGGTTAGTATATATCAAATTAGAATCCTGTATTGTGTCTTTTCTAAATTGCTGATCGACATAAATTCCAGCTGCCCATTTTGCAAAAGGGGAATAAAAAGGGCGGTCAATATTGATGCTTTTTGCATAATAATTATCTAAATCAATATGATAATTTAATGTTGTTTTGATAAATGTATTTTTGATATTGGGAATGATATAGGCAAAACGATACGCATTTTTCCCGTCACTGAATCTGTTTTTGAATTCATTATCAATTTCATGTCCTGAGCCCAAAAAGTTACGTTCGTTCAGTTGGAAACTAACTCTCGAGTTTGAAATGGAGCCTTTTGGTATTATACTCCAAGTGTCTAATACCCGAATATAAACGTCAACCGAATCTGGATTATTTTTAATTAGTTGGGGCGTTATACTAACTCTGCTTACGAATCTTTGAGTTCTGATTAAACGTTCGGATTCTTTAACTAATAAGGAATCTAAAGGTTCATTTTTTCTTATCAGCAATAAATTCTGGATAGCCAGCCTATTGGTTTTAATGTGAATTCTGTTTCCGCTTCTTTCCGCCCAATTTCGAGGTCCTCTAGTAGTATCAATTTCTGAAAATCCAAAAGGGTCGAGCGTAATAATATTGATGTTTCGGATAGTTCTACTTTCAAAAGCGAGGTATTTTTTTCGAACTACTTTTTCCTTTTTAACTTTTAAATTAACAGGTCTAAAAATTAACTTATGTATTAACTTAGTGAATTTCCTTTTTTTGGAATAGGTTTGAATATCCTTATATACTTCAGTAGAATCTTTTTTTGGTTTGTTTACCTGTGAAAAAGAAAGCTGACAGCAGCAAAAGAGTAAAAAAATTAAAATCAGTTGTTTTTGAAACATCTTAAAAAATTAGCTTTTAAAAATAGATTTTAGAATTTTAAGCAATTAATTTTCAGTACGATTGTTATCATTTTCGGTGGTGGTTTCTGTAAACGTAGGAACAATAATATCCGTTTTGATTATGATTTTTTTTGCTGTTGTTTCGGAATCAAATAGAGGTAATTTAATATTATACCAAGTATATGTTTTTGGTAAATCATCTCCCATCAAATAGCCCCAAGGTTCCAGAGATTCTATTCTGTCAAAAATTACTTTGAGAATGGCAATTATAGGAATAGCCAAAAACATTCCAGAAATTCCTGAAATTGCTCCGCCTATAATAATCCCAACAATGGAAACAAATGCATTTATTTGGACTTTTGAACTCACAACCAATGGGACTAAAACATTGTTGTCAATTAACTGTACAATTATGTTGACTACAATTACACCAACAATTATGGATAAGTCGGGTGATCCAGTTAGCGATGCTATAATACTTAAAGCACCTGCAAATAATATTCCAACATAGGGGATTAAATTTAGAATCCCCGTAATAATTCCCAATAAAATAGCATACTTAACGCCTATTATCATAAATCCAACGGTTGTCAATATGGAAACCATAATCATTTCTATAATTAAACCAACAATATAACTTTTTACGGCTACTTTTATCTGAGATAAAATATCCTGCAATTTAGGGTGATACTCTTTTTTTATCAATTTGGAAAAGAACAACATAAAATGAGTTCTGTACAAAAGGATTAAAAAAGTATAAATAGGAATTAAAATCAGGTTTAGGAGCGTATCCGTAAAGGACATTAAGGTCGTTCCTATCATTTCTTTTCCTTTTTCCATTGAATCTTCAGTAGCAGTGTCCAAATATTGTTTTTGTTCCCTGGAACTTATATTGAAATGTTCCCGGATGTATTGTTGAATGTTATGAATGTGGATGGAAATGTTTCTTTCGATTTTATTAAAATCATTAGCCATTTCACTAATCTGAATGGATAAAAATGCAAAAAGTCCAATAAAGAGTAAAATAAATAGCAGAACAGTTATCATTACTGCTATGACATGTGGAAAACGGAGTTTATGTCTTATAAAATGAGCAATGGGTCTTAATATTATAGCAAATATAAAAGACAATAAAATTGGAATTAAAATTTCCTGACCGATATAAAAAATATAGCCAAAACTGATCAAGCTCAATAAAACCAGTGTAAGTTTTGCGTAGAATGGAAGTTTTATGGTATCATTCATATTTTCGTTGTATTTATATTTATTAAAATTTAAGTATAGAAATTTAAAATTTAACAAGCAAATATGATAGAATAATAAATCTAAACCGTTACATATTTTTAAAAAATAGTTATATAATTTCCACTTAATAAAACTATAAATTTAGCCATAGATAAATAAGAGCAAGGTGTTTAATAGAAAATTAATCTACGAATTCTTTATCATCAAAATGGGTTTTTAAAATTGAAATCCCTTTTTGCAAAAGCAAATTATTAGGAAAAATTACCATTTCCCCATCATTGGTTTTTAAGAATACATGAAAAGCACCAATATCTTCAACCTCAGCTTCAATAGGGAAATCTTTGTCATGAATCTTTATTACATCACCAATTTTAAACGGAAAAGAAAAGAACAAAATAATACCGGATGTGATGTTACTTAAAATAGACCATTGGGCAAACATGGCAACACCTACAACAGTTGTGATGGAAGAAAGTGCAATAAAAATATCTTTAGTTTGAACTCCCCAAATTATTATTAAAGAGGTTATTGCCAGAATATTAATAAATAAATGAATGTATTTGATGACTAAATTAGTTCGATGTTCAATAGTGTGACTTGATTTAGCATAGCGCCTTACCAGTTTTGAAGTGATAATTCGTAATAAAACGAACAAAATCACTAAAATTCCAGTTGCAATTAGTTCTCTTGTGTATTGTTGAAAAAAAACCATATCCATAATTTATTTATGCTAATTTACTCAAATATTCATAAACTTTGTCAGTTGGCATGCCCATAACATTCGCATAAGACCCTTCAATTTTTGAAACACCTATAAAACCAATCCATTCCTGAATTCCATAAGCGCCTGCTTTGTCATAAGGCTTGTAATTTT
The DNA here is from genome assembly GCF_048284325.1 of Flavobacterium esculini. NCBI lineage: Bacteria > Pseudomonadati > Bacteroidota > Flavobacteriia > Flavobacteriales > Flavobacteriaceae > Flavobacterium > Flavobacterium esculini. The sequence continues at coordinate 24,040 of NZ_JBLVPI010000016.1, forward strand.
CAAGATAATATAAAATGGCTTCATCACTTAATTGATTAAAGGTAACTTTAGTCAGTTCATTAAGAACGGTTGTTTCTAAAGTAGTTTTAAAACAAACCGAGGTAATCACTTCATGCGTAGTATTCGATAATGATTTTAGGATTTCAAAAGCATCTTGTTGGTTTTTTGGTTTCCCCAAAGCTTTGTCATTATGCCAAACAATCGTATCACTTGTTATTAGGATATCACCAGGTTGTAAGTCGCCTTCAAAAGCTTTGGCTTTCAGTTCAGCCAAATAATCAGTGATTGCTGCAGCCTTTAATTCAGGAGGATAAATTTCTTCGATTTCTTTAAGCTTGATTTCAAAATCCAAATCTAAATCTTTGAAAAATTGTTGACGTCTTGGAGAGCCCGAAGCTAGAATCAGGTTGTATTTTTTTAATTTATTCTTAAGCATTATATTTCATATTTATAGTGATAACTCCAATAGAGATAATCCCGAAAAGAAGAATCCATTTCAGTAGTAAGCTCAATTTGTGAAAGTCATTTTTTGTTTTTGCATTCCAAATTTTTACCGTAAAATAGAGAAGCGGTCCAGTTACAAAAGTCAATAAATAAACGGTTGTATACGTCAAAAGAAACAAATAATTATAGGTGTAAAAAAGAATTGCTATTAGAGGGACAAAACTTAATACAAAAACTATTTTTGTGGTTCTATTAACTCCTATAGTTACCGGTAAAGTATTTATTCCATGATTAGAATCTCCCTTTACATCTTCTAAATCTTTAACGATTTCCCTAATGAAATTAAGAAAGAAAGTAAAAATCGCATAGTCTAAAAGAATGGAAAAAATAACAGCCATTTGTGTCTGATTTCCTTCATAGGTGGCAGGGTATAAATCAAAAATTCCTATGATAACAACGCTGAAAGAAAGTAATAAAGCTACAATTACATTTCCAACGAGAACCATTTGTTTTAAACTGGTAGCGTAAAGATAAAGTGTAGCGGCTATCAAAATAAAAATAGAGGCAAATCCTGGTTTCTGTATAACATTCGACAAATAAAAACCAATACCAACACCAACACAATTAAGCGCAACATATATATTATATGCTTTAGCTTCAGAAATAAGTTTACCTACAATTACATCATTTGGTTTATTATCGTTATCGGTATTTTGATCAACTATATTATTTATTACATAGCCACCCGCTGCAATTAAAACGGTGGATAGAACTAATAATAAATATTGCCAATCTGCTAAAGATAATGGGATATTTTGAAATTTAAAAAATCCGTACCGGAAAACAAGCTGCATAAAAGCAAGCATGAGTAGGTTTTGGTATCGAATGAGTTTTAGGTATTTCATAGTGTTCAGTATTCTGTTCGCTTCGCTCGGGTCAGTCGCAGTCGCAGTTTTCAGTATTGAATGTGACTGAAAACTGTGACTGAAAACTATCTAATCGTGTTTTCCATCAAAATAGGCCATCCATTTTCCCTGTGCTTTCATCACTTGTTCGATTACATCACGAGCAGCACCCTTTCCACCATTTTTATGTGAAATATACTTTGAAATAGCTTTAATTTCCGGGCTTGCATCTTGTGGACAAGTTGGTAATCCCACTAATTTCATGACGTGATAATCGGGAATATCATCTCCCATATACAAAACATGTTCTGGATTTATTTGGTAAACATCGGTATATTCATCAAATGTTTCCACTTTGTTTGGTGTCCCTAAATGAATGTCAGTAATTCCAAGATTTCTTAGTCGGACTCTGACACCTTCATTGCTTCCTCCCGAAATGATGCAAACATTATAACCGCTTTCTACGGCAGCTTTCATAGCATAACCGTCACGAATATTCATGGTGCGCAGAATTTCTCCTTCATTAGTTACAAAAACGGAACTATCGGTAAGTACGCCATCTACGTCAAATATAAACGTAGTAATATCATTCATTATTTCTTTATAACTTTTTGCCATTATGCTGTATGGATTGTGTTAGTGTTTTATAAATTGTCAGGTAGTTTTTATTGGATAGAAAGGCTTCATGCGCTTCAATAGTAGCAGTATCATTGCGTTTTGCCGGTCCAGTTTGCGCTTCTTCTGGAGAAAGCACCATTATTTTCTCAGCAGTTTCTGCAATCAAAGGTTTTAGAATCTCGAAAGGAACTTGATGTTCTTGGCAAATTTCGCTTCCTATTTGGTACAAATGATTGGTGAAATTATTGACAAAAACTGCGGCAACGTGCAATGCTTTTCGTTGTTCGGAATTGATGGCAAATACTTTTTCAGAAATTGCTTTTGCCACTTTATCCAATAATTGAAAATCAGTTGCATTTTCGCTTTCTAAACAAATTGGAATGCTTTTAAAATCAACGGCTTTATTTTTGGTGAATGTTTGCAAGGGATAAAAAACGCCTTTTCGGTTATTGTCATCCAAAGCATTCAAGGAAACACTTCCGGAAGTATGAACCACTAAACGATTTTTGAACGAGAGTTGTGAAGAAACATCGGCAATTGCATCATCCGAAACGGCTATGATATACAAATCAGCTTCTGCCAAAACATTCCAATCATTAGTGACTTTATCATAATCCAGTAAGTGCGATAGATTTGCAGGTTGCCTTGAAAAGACTTGAGCCAACTCGATTTCTGATCCCAAATTTTGCGAATCCTGAAATGCCGCAATCAAATGTTGCGCTACATTTCCAGAGCCAATAATTATTACTTTAATCATTTGACAAAATTAGCAAAAAAATATTAAGGGTTTTATTCAATTTTTGTACGACAAATAAACCGCAATTAGCATTAAAATATGCTTTTTCATCGAAAAATAGAAAGACTTAATTTTGGATTTAATTAACAATTGTACGAATATAGAAGTCAAGATTTTTAAGTACTTTTGTCGCACTTTTACTAAACGTAATCCCTTACAAATGATTAAAAAAATATTCTCGATTTTGTTTTCTACACGATTAATGGCTATGCTTTTCTTAACATTTGCAATCGCAATGGGTACCGGAACTTTTATCGAAAGCAAATACAATACAGATACTGCAAAAATTTTAGTTTATAATGCTTGGTGGTTTGAAGCCATAATGGTGTTTTTTATGATTAATTTCATTGGAAATATCAAAAGATACCAGTTGTTTAAAAAAGAAAAATGGGCTACTTTATTGCTTCATTTGGCTTTTGTTTTTATCCTTTTAGGAGCATTTGTAACCCGATATATCAGTTATGAAGGAGTAATGCCTATTCGCGAAGGCGCTGCAGAAAATCAAGTCTTTTCAGATAAAACCTTCCTTACTGTTTTTGTTGATGGGGATTACAAAGGGGAAATGAAACGTAGAGTTTTTGAAAAACCATTGTTGCTTTCGCCGGTTACCAATAATAATTTTACCATTTCAGATAAATTTGCCAATACTAATTTTGAAGTAAAATACAAAAACTTCATCATGGGTGCTAAAGAATATATAAAACCGGATCCAAAAGGTTTTTTATATTTCAAAATTGTAGAAGCGGGAGATGGCGGACGTCATGAACACATGCTTAAAGAAGGGGAAGTTCAAAATATTCATAACGTTTTATTTTCATTGAATAAATATACTGAGGGAGCTATAAATATCACTATTACAGGCAATACGAGCACTATTCAAACGCCATTTGAAGGTAATTTTATGCGTATGGCTGATAAAATGCAAGGAAAAGTAACTGTAGGAAGTGCGCAACCATTGATGATGCGTTCCTTATATACTATTGGTGAAATGCGATTTGTATTTCCGGATCCTGCTGTAAAAGGAGTGATTGATTATGAATCTAAAAATGATTTCAAAGCCAAGAATCATGATGATGCTTTGGTTTTAACAGTGACTGCCGACGGACAAGAAAAAGAAGTAACAGTTGTAGGTTCCAAAGGTAAACTTGGGGAGTCAAAAACCGTTAAAATAGAGAATATTGATTATACTTTTTTCTACGGAAGTAAAGCTTATGTGTTGCCATTCAAGATAAAACTGAATAAATTTATTGCCCAAAAATATCCAGGAACTGAAAAAAGTTATTCTTCGTTTGAAAGCAAAGTTACAGTTCAGGATTCCACAAACTCATTTGATGCCAGAATTTATATGAATCATGTTTTAGATTACAAGCAATTTCGCTTTTTTCAATCTTCATTCGATCCTGACGAAAAAGGTACGGTTTTATCTGTAAACCACGATTTCTGGGGAACTTGCATAACTTACAGCGGTTATTTTATGTTATTTTTTGCAATGATGTCTATTATGTTTACCAAATATTCTCGTTTTGCTGATTTGAAAAGAAAACTGGAAGGGGTAAAAACCAAGAAAGCTAATCTAATGACTATTTTGGTTTTGCTATTCAGTTTTAATGGTTTTGCCCAAAGTCATGAGGAGCATCAACATCAAGTTCCAAACGTGAAACAGATTGATTCTTTGTTGAATAAATACAAAGTTACAGAAGAACATGCGGCTAAATTTGGACGATTGATTATTCAAGATGGAGGAGGAAGAATGAAGCCTGTTAATACTTTTTCATCTGAATTGCTTCGAAAAGTAAGCCATATGGAAACCTATGAGGGCATGAATTCTGATCAGGTTTTACTGTCTATGACGCAATATGCCAAAGTTTGGATTGAAGTTCCCATCATCTATATTAAAGCTGGAAATGATAGTATCCGTAAAATTATCGGAATTGATAAAGAAGCAAAATACGCTCCTTTTATAGCTTTTTTCGACGAAAAAGGAAATTATAAGTTGTCACCCTATCTCGATGATGCTTTCAAAACAGCTAATCCAAATCAATTCGAAAAAGATTTTATAGAAACGGATAAGAAAGTAAACTTAATGGAATCGGCTTTGAGCGGAAGAATTTTAAAGATTTTCCCTATTCCGAACGATGCGAATAACAAATGGATTTCCTATTTAGAATTGAATGAATCGGGAATGAAAGGAATGGATGCTACCTATACTAAAAGTGTACTGCCATTATATTTTGGAACTTTGACTAACGCAGCTGATACTAAAAATTATAAAACGGCAAACGAATTATTAGAAAGTATAAATGGTTTTCAGAAAAAATTTGGAGCTAAAGTAAGACCAAGTGAAGATAAAATTTCATTGGAAATCTTGTATAATAAATCCGATATTTTCAAGAATCTTTTCATGGCTTATTTTACAATTGGCTGTTTGATGCTAGTGTTTACAATACTTAACATTGTTTTTGAAAAAAAGATATTGCGTATTGTGATTAATTCCTTTCATGTATTCATTGGAATATTATTTGGTTTGCACACTCTTGGATTAGTTGCTCGTTGGTTCATTTCGGGTCATGCACCTTGGAGTAATGCTTACGAATCTATAATTTATGTGGCTTGGGCAACAATGTTCTTTGGTTTGGCATTTGATAGAAAATCAAAACTTACGGTTGCAGCTTCGGCTTTTGTAACTTCTATGATTTTGTTTGCTGCTTTTATGAATTGGATTGATCCAGAAATTGCTAATTTGCAACCCGTTCTTAATTCGTATTGGTTAATGATTCACGTAGCGGTAATTGTTGCGAGTTACGGACCATTTGCATTGGGAATGATTTTAGGTGCTGTTTCTCTTTTGTTGATTTTGTTTACCAATGAAAAAAACAAAGCCAAAATGGATTTGAATATTCAAGAAATCACGTATATCAACGAAATGGCATTGACGATTGGTTTAATCATGCTTACCATAGGGAACTTTCTTGGCGGACAATGGGCTAATGAAAGTTGGGGTCGTTACTGGGGTTGGGATCCAAAAGAAACCTGGGCCTTAATCAGTATTATGGTTTATGCCTTTGTTATTCACGCTCGATTTGTTCCTTCTTTACGAGGAAAGTGGGTTTTTAACCTGATGAGTATGTTTGCTTTCGTATCGATTTTATTTACCTATTACGGCGTTAATTTCCACTTAGTAGGATTGCATTCTTACGCAAGTGGTGAAGCGAAATCATTGGATTGGATTTGGTATTCATTAGGTACAATTGCTTTATTTGGAGCCATTTCTTATCCAAAATATAGAAAGTATTACAAGAAATAACAGTTTGATTATTTCATAAAAAAAGGTTCAACTGCAAAGTTGAACCTTTTTTATATCAAGAATAAGTGATTTTTACACTTTTCCTAACGTATACAATTGTTCCATAGTAGGCGTTAAACTTCCACCTTTAGGTTCTAAGGTTATACCAAAAGCTTCGGCATCAGCTGCATTATCTACTGCAAACATTTTTTGATCATTAACTTTGAAATTTGCCAATAGTCCAATGCTTGTAGGTGTTAACGGGTTCAATTTTAATGCCCAAACCTGATATACCATTCCTTCTGGTGGTTCTGGTAGTCCTGCGGCATCTACATAAACCACTTTGGTTTCTTTATTCCAATATACTTTCGCAGAGGATTGAGGAGCAACGGCTTGTCCACCAAGTGCCACAACGGTATTGTTTGCATCTCTCACAACTGCCAAACTCGTTTCGCTAGCTTTATTTTTTAATTGTAAAGCATTCAAATCCTTTTCAATTTTTGCTTTCTCCACTTCGGTATTTACTACCTGAGTACTAGTTTGCTCCAGCTGATTGTATTGGTAACCAATGCCAACTAACAATAGGATTGCTGCTGCCCAACCTATGTATTGCGACCAATTTCTTGTTGGTTCTAATTCGATTATTTTAGTGGCATGTTTAAGCTCTAGTTTGGACTTTATTTTTTCATAATTCGCCACAGAATGGAACGGTGAAAAGCTAGAAGATAATGCTATAATAGCCTTTTCTATAGCAATAATTTCGTCGTTTATTTCTGGATTATTTTTTGCCATGGCGTTCACTTCTTCGTTCTCGGTTTCATTGAGTAAACCATAAACGTAGAGTTCTAAAATCCCGGATTCTATATATTCTTTTGCTTCCATTATACTTTCAAATAATTTCTTAAATCATTAATACAGTTTCGATTGTGAGTTTTAACGGTTCCCAAAGGAATTTCCAATTCCTCAGAAGCTTCTTGTTGGGTATACCCTTTAAAAAACAGTAAATCTATTATTTGAATACACTTGGGTTTTAGCTTTTTTACAAACTCTTGAATCCCAATGCTATCAATTTTATTGACCAGTTTGTTGCTGTCGTCAAATAGATGTACGAAATTATCTGAAGAAAGGTTTTTTTGACTGTTATTAAAATTTTTAGAACGCAGTTTATCAATAGATGTATTTCGGGCAATATTTAGAATCCAAGTATAGAAACGCCCTTTGCTTTCATGGTAGGAATCAATATTTTTCCAGATTTTGACAAATACATCCTGAAGCACATCTTCGGCTTCTTCTCTATTTTTTACAAGAACATTGATTACTGCAAACAAGCTTTTTGAATACATATCATAAAGATGTGTAAATGCCTTTTCGTCTTTCTTATAAATTAATACTAACAATTCATCTTGAGTCATATATTTTTATTTTGCTTTTACAAACTTATACATTCTTATTTACAATTGGCAAATTTTATGAATAGCTACTTTAAAATAAATTTAAAATAAAAATAATTGTATTTTTTTTTAATATTTAAATCATTGTAAATCAACACTTTGTTATTTAAATTAATTTTTTTTTATGATTTTTAAAACCAAAGTGAATACAAACCCGTAAATGCTTCTATAACCTTTTAATTTTAAACAAAATGAAAAAAACAAAAATGATATTAGGTCTATCGCTAGTTGCGGTTTCGGGCTTAATTTTAGTAGCTGCTGATCACGTTGATGCTCCAGCAGTAACAGGTAATGCAGCAGATATTACTGATGTGTACACTTTTCAGGGACAAGACACAAACAATCTTGCATTTGCAGTAAACACACAAGGATTGTTAAGTCCTAATGCTACAGCCGCGGCAACATTTAACGAAAATGTTATGATTGAAATCAACATTGATAACACAGGCGACAATGTTGAAGATTTAGTTATTCAAGCCATCAAAAGAGATGACAAAATGTATTTCTTTGGGCCTTATACTCCAACTGCTACCGGAACTTCTAGTATGATTAAAACGGCAGCCGCTTCAGGAAGTGTAACAATTTCTACTTATGGAGCAACTCCTTTAATTGCGGAGAAAAACGGAATGAAATTTTTCGCAGGACCAAGAGACGATCCTTTCTTTTTTGACTTAGGTCAATTCAAAGCAATCCTTGGTGGAACTGCTTCTGGATTTAAAAATCCCGGTACAGACACTTTTGCAGGAACAAATGTACTTTCACTAGTAGTTGAAGTTCCAAAAGCAATGTTAGGTACTTCAAGTACATTAAATGTATGGGCTGAAACTAAGAAAAAACAATAACTAATTTTATTTTAAAAACGTAAAGACATGAAATCTAATAAATTCAAATTAATAGCTGTAGCAGTAGTTTGTGCAGTTGTTTCAGTAAATTGTGATAATGATGATTCGAATACAGATCCTGTAGCAAGTATTGATTTTTCAGGAACTTTTGTTCAGCAAGATCAAATGGCCAGACCAGCAATAAACACTGTATTTATTGCATCAGGAGCACCAAAAGATGAATTCAATGCTGCTATTCCGTCAATGATGGGCGCTAAATACCAATCTATTTTTAAATCTAGATTATTAGCTTTAAATACAGGTTATACTACTAATGCATTAGGACAAACAGCAGATCAATTAACAGGTCTTTTGTCTACCGATGTTTTAGGTGTTTCAAAAACTGCAAAAACAACTTTCTTTGATGGAACAAATGTTCTTACAGGTAGAGCTTTGGCCGATGATGTTATTGATGTAGAATTGTTATTGATTTTTGGAGGACCAATGGGAACTTCAAACGCAGCACTTACTTCTGACCATGTAAATGCAAACGATAAAGCATTTGGTACTTCTTTCCCTTATTTGGCAACAGCCTGGTAATATTCATAAAAAAACAGAGTTGGATATCTTTAATTTCAACTCTGTTTTTTTTTTTCAAAAACAAACAAACAAACAAACAAACAAACAAACAAAACAGATTATGAAAACTTTAAAAATAATTCCATTATTGGTTTTTACAATCCTATCTCTTTTTAGTTGCGAGAAAAAACCAAGTCAAATTACCAAAACTTCAGATTACAATAAATATCTGAATGTAAAAGGGAATAAATCATTGACTTTTGCGAATAACGAAATTGATTTTTGGCAAAAAAAATTCAATGCCGCTCCTAATCAAATTAGTTATTTAAGCATGATAGCCTCTAATTATGCGACTCTTTTTGAATATACCGGCGATATAAAAAACCTATATAAAACAGAAGAACTGTTGACAAAATCGAATGAAGCTTATAATTATTCAAAAGTTTCTACTATTAGATCTTTGGCAAGAAATTATATTGCGCAACACCGTTTTAAAGAAGCGTTAGTATTGGCAAATAAAGCTTTGTTGATAGGCGAAGGCAAGAAAGAAACACAAAAATTACTCTTTGATGTTCAAATGGAATTGGGAAATTTTTCTGAAGCCGTAAAAAATTTGAATGCCATGCGAGATATGAAAGATTATGATTATCTCATTCGTCTGGCAAAATGGAACGATCACAAAGGCGACTTGAAAACGGCTATAACTTTTATGGAAAAAGCTAGAGATATAGCAGAGAAAGAAGACAATAAAGTCCTTAAAATCTGGTCGTATTCTAACTTAGGCGATTTTTATGGTCATGCAGGAAGAATCCAAGAATCTTATGACAGCTATTTAAAAACATTGGCAATAGATCCTAATTATTCGTATGCTTTGAAAGGAATTGCTTGGATTGTATTTTCTCATGAAAGAAATACTGTCGAAGCAAAAAGAATCGTTGAAGCGATTGAAGTGACACACAATACTCCTGATTTTTATTTGTTGAAATCTCAAATAGCCCAATTTGAAGGAAATAAAAAAGAAGAAATCAGCAATAGAAATGCCTATTTCTCGATGTTGCAAAAAAATAATTATGGTGCGATGTATAACAAATACAACGTTTTAATTTATGCTGATGATAAACAAACTGTTTCAGAAGCATTGGAAATTGCAAAAATTGAAATTGATCACAGACCAACTCCTGATTCCTATGATTTATTGGCATGGTCGTATTTTAATTTAGGCGAAAGCAAAAAAGCATTGGAAATTGCTCAAAAACATGTCATTGGAAAATCATTTGAACCGAAAGTGCAATACCATTTGGCCATGATTTATAAGTCTAATAAACAAGTAGAAAAAGTACAACCTATTAAAGAAGAATTACTTTCCAGTTTGTATGAATTAGGACCAAATTTGGAGAAAAAGGTAAATCAATTATAAATTTCCAAATGAAGAATTTTGTTATAATCCTGATAACTCTTTTGGGTTGCACTACCTATGCCCAGATTCAAAAAGGAATAGTAGTCGATAGTGATGGAAATCCGGTAGAAAATGCCTACATCAATAATGCAAGCTCCGAAAGTCATTCACATACTAATGAATTTGGGATGTTTAGTATTGATAAAACGGTTGTAGGGAATGTTTTGAAAGTAAATGCGCTTGGGTTTAAAAAAATGAATTATACATTTTCTGGTTCTGAACTTAGAATTATTTTAGAAGATGATGTTTTTAGATTAAATGAGATTGTAATTCAAGCAAAACTTTCTGCGATGAATGTGATTTCGAAAATTGATTTGCAAACAACTCCCGTAAATTCTTCTCAGGAAATTTTACGAAAAGTACCTGGATTATTCATCGGGCAACATGCCGGAGGAGGTAAAGCAGAGCAATTATTCTTGAGAGGTTTTGATATTGATCATGGAACTGATATTGCCATCTCAGTGGATGGAATGCCTGTAAATATGGTTTCTCATGCGCACGGTCAAGGCTATGCCGATTTGCATTTTGTAATTCCGGAAACGGTGGAAAAAATAGATTTTGGAAAAGGAACGTATTATGCTAACAAAGGGGATTTTGCTACGGCAGGATACGTTACTTTCCAAACTAAAGATAAAATTGAAAAAAGTAGTATTGGTCTCGAAGTAGGGCAATTCAATACGCTGCGAACTGTAGGATTATTTAATCTTTTGGGAAACCAAAAAACACAAAGCGCTTATATTGCAACGGAGTATATCCTGACAGATGGTCCATTCGATTCCCCTCAAAATTTTAATAGGATCAATCTGTTAGGTAAATATTCAGCCATTTTAGGTGATAACAGTAAGTTTTCCGTTTCAGCCTCCCGTTTTTCTAGTCGTTGGGATGCTTCCGGTCAAATACCACAACGATTGGTTGATAACGGAACAATTTCTCGATTTGGTTCAGTGGATGATACGGAAGGAGGGAGCACATCAAGAACAAATGTAAATGCTTCTTTGAGTAAACCAATTGATGAAAATACATTCGTAAAAGCCAATGCTTTTTATTCAAAATATGATTTCGAATTGTACTCTAATTTTACTTTTTTCCTTGAAGACCCTATTAATGGTGATCAAATTAGACAGAAAGAAAATAGAACGATTTATGGAATGAATGCTGAATTGAATAAGAAAACGAAACTTAATGATGTAAATGTATTGGTGCAGTATGGAATAGGTTTTCGTGCGGATGCTACAAAGGATACGGAGCTTTCACATACATTAAATAGGACTACTACTTTGCAGCAAATTAAATTAGGGGATATTGATGAGTCTAATTTATTCTCGTATGTGAATTCAGAATTCAGTTTTGGAAAATTAATGATTAATCCTGCGGTTCGATTGGATTATTTCAAATTTAATTACCAAGATAAATTGATCAATGATTATGAAACACAAACGGAAAGTAAGGCCAAAATTTCGCCAAAACTGAATTTTATTTATTCACAAAATAACAATTTACAGTTTTATGTAAAATCAGGAATGGGTTTTCATTCGAATGACACTCGCGTTGTGGTTCAAAATAGTGGCAAACAAATTTTACCCACAGCGATTGGAACCGATGTTGGTACGATTTGGAAGCCATTTCCAAAGCTAATTGTTAATTCGGCTTTATGGTATTTGTATCTGGAACAAGAGTTTGTTTATGTGGGTGATGCAGGAATTATTGAGCCAAGCGGAAAATCAAAACGTATGGGATTTGATTTAGGATTGCGGTATCAACTAAATGATTGGTTTTATTTGGATACTGATGCCAATTATACCTACGTCAGAAGTATTGATGAACTAAAAGGGCAAGATTACATTCCGCTGGCTCCAGATTTTACATCTACCGGAGGTTTAAGTTTTCAGAATCTAAATGGTTTTTCGGGAGGAATTCATTATCGCTATTTAAAAAGCCGTCCAGCAAACGAAGATAATTCGATAGTTGCCAAAGGTTATTTTGTTTCTGATTTCAACATCAATTACAAACTTAAAAATATTTCTTTCGCAATAGCAATTGATAATTTGTTTAACACCAAATGGAATGAAACCCAGTTTGCTACTGAATCAAGATTAAAAAATGAGCCAACGAGTGTAGAAGAAATACATTTTACACCAGGAACACCTTTCTTTATGAAGGGGAAAATTACCTATACATTTTAGCTTTTTAAAATGAAGATTAGTTTGTTTTGTTTGGAAGCCTGGTATTTTGTTTGATATCAGGCTTCTTTTTTAACTTGTGTTTAACCAAAATAAATTTTTAACCAACAATTAATTGTTATAATTTTATAAAAAATATAATTATGAAATGAGCATAACGAAAATACGGTAAAAAATACCGATATTGATATGCAAATTCCATATTAAAATAAAAAACAAATAAAAATCAAATATTATCAACTTATGAAAAACGTCTTATTCTTAACATGTGCTATCCTATTTCTTTTTAGTTGTCAAAATCAGGCACAAACTAAAAAGACAAAATTAAATAAAAGTAATACTGCTATGGCCAAAGAAACCATTTATCAATTTAAAGTCGAGGATTTATCAGGGAATATTTTTGATTTTGCATCCTTGAAAGGTAAAAAAGTAATGATTGTAAATACCGCTTCAAAATGTGGTTTGACTCCCCAATACAAAGATCTTGAGGCTATCTATAAAGAATACAAGGATAAAGGTTTTATTATTGTAGGCTTTCCAGCCAATAATTTTGCTTCACAAGAACCGGGAACTAATGAAGAAATTGCTAGTTTTTGCCAATTGAATTATGGTGTGACTTTTCCTATGATGGACAAAGTTTCAGTAAAAGGAGATGATATGTGTGCAATGTATCAGTTTTTGACTCAAAAATCAAAAAATGGTTTGCAAGATTCAGAAGTGAAATGGAATTTCCAGAAATACCTAATCAACGAAAAAGGAGAACTTGAAAAAGTTGTTGATCCAAAAATATTACCAACAGATGCTTCAATCGTTGATTGGATTAAAGCATAGTTATAAAAACAGAATAAAAAAAGCGATTTTCGGGAAACTGAAAATCGCTTTTTTTATTTTAGAAACAGTTGAAAATTAAATTTTCTCATTTTTAAAAATTGCTGCAACAGCTGCTTCATAATTTCTAATACTCTGCGCTTTTTTTATTTGTTTCAATACTTTATGTGGATTTGAAAATGTAGCAGAAAAGTACTCCCATAAATGATACATTTTCAACAAAATATGTGTAGAGCCAGATAGCGACTCACTGTATATAGCATATAAAGTGTCGTGAAAAGCACTGAATAATTCCATTTTGTTTGCAGGATATTCCATAGTATTGCTTTTTATCATACTTGGTAAAAAAGGATCGGAAATTAATCCTCGCCCTATCATCCAGTGGTCTATAGAAGGAAAACGCTCTTGCATTTCATGAAATTTAGCCACCGAAGTAATATCACCATTGTAATAGAGCTTGTGAATCGTGTTGTCGATGCATTGTTGAAACGCATCCAGATGTACGCCACCTTTATACAGTTGCTTGCCAATGCGCGCATGTATGGCAATATTTTTAATTGGATACGTATCTAAAATGGGCAAAACATCAAGAATTTCTTCACTATTATCATAACCCAAACGCATCTTCATAGACACAATAATGTCAGATTCAGAATGTGCTCTGTGAAGGATATTATTAATTTTCTCGGGATTACTGATGAGACCTGAACCCATACCAGATTTTGTAACCATGGGATACGGACATCCTAAATTCCAGTTTAATTCCTTATATCCTAATTCGCGAACATATTTGGCAACAAATAAAAACTCATCGGCATCGTTTGTTATCACTTGTGGAATCACCTCTAAACCAATATTGTTTTCAGGCAATAGATCTCTTTCGTAAGACGGTTTAATGACAAGTTTTCCGTTTAAACGGATATAAGGGGAATAATAGGTATCAATCCCTCCAAAATATTTGTTTAAAGCATTTCTAAAACGAAAGTCGGTAAATCCTTGTAAGGGTGATGAGAGTAAGGTGTAGTCCATGAAATTTTTAGTTGTGCAAATATACCATTCTTTACACAGTTAGGTTTTTTCTGGAGCAATTATGTTTTTTTGTTTAATGAAAAGGACTTATTTATTTTAGAATCAATTGCATAAAAACCAAATCGAGCCAATGATCAAATTTGTACCCTACTTCACGAATGGTACCCACCACTTTGAAACCAAATTTTTCATGAAAAGCGATACTTCCTGAATTATCAGCATCAATAGCGCCAATCATAACATGGTATTCTTGCTCTTTTGCCAATCGAATGAGTTCAGCCAATAGTAGTTTTCCAACACCTTTTCCTATAAATTCCTGGGCAACATAAACGGAATGTTCTACTGTGAATTGATAGCCTACTTTTTGTCTAAATGGACCATAGCTTGCGAATCCAATTGCCCCGTTTTCAAATTCGGCTACAATTACCGGTAAATTTTTTTCCAATTTATCTTCAAACCATAATTTTTGGGTTTCAAAATCATGTGGCTCATAATCATAATTAGAAGTACTATGAAGTATTTCGTGATTAACGATTTCTAGTATTGTGTCAATATCGGCAAAAACTGCTGGTCTTATCTTGATTTCCATTAAAAAGTATTTTCATTCAAATTTAAGAAAACTATTTAAGATTAAAGAAAAACCTTTGCATCTTTGTATCTTTGTTTTTTTGAAACGAAAACAATGATTTACCCCAAAATACCTTTAGCCCAAAGTATTATTCAAATTTGTTTGGCCAAAGGAATCACTACCATAATAATTTCCCCAGGTTCTCGAAATGCGCCGCTAACGATTGGTTTTGTGAGCAATCCTGCCTTTCAATGTTACAGTATTGCTGATGAACGTTCCGCCGCTTTTTTTGCACTTGGAATTGCACAGCAAACGAAACAGCCAGTTGCTTTAGTCTGTACATCGGGTTCCGCTTTATTGAATTATTATCCAGCTTTTGCGGAAGCATTTTACAGTCAGATTCCTTTAATAGTAATCTCTGCGGACAGACCTCAAAGCAAAATCGATATTGGTGACGGACAAACCATCCGACAGGAAAATGTGTTTATAAACCATTCTTTATACAATGCCAATTTAAATGAAGTTGTTTCAAAAGCAAATGATTTTAAAATAAATGAAGCGATAGATTTTGCCTTGCATAAAAAAGGACCAGTTCATATCAATGCACCATTTGAAGAGCCTTTATACGAAACCGTTTCAGAACTTTCAGTGGATGTCATGGTTAATGGTTTTGCGAATTTGAATGCTTTAAGCAGCATAGAAAACATTTCGGAGTTTGCGACTATTTGGAACAATTCAACTAAAAAAATGATTTTAGTTGGCGTAAATGAACCAAATTTGATTAGCGAAAAAACAATCGATTTCTTGGCTCAAGATGAGTCGGTTGTTGTTATGACAGAAACGACATCTAACGTGAATCATCCTTCATATATAAACAATATCGACACTGTAATTACCCCTTTTACCAATGATGATTTTGAGGATTTTCGACCAGAAATATTGGTGACTTTTGGTGGAATGATAGTTTCTAAAAGAATTAAGGCTTTTTTGAGGAAATACAAGCCAAAACACCATTGGCATATTGACACATTAAGAGCGTATGATACTTTCAATGCATTGACGAAACATTTTGAAGTGAATCCCAATACTTTTTTTGAAGCTTTTTTGCCTTTAACGGAAGTGGTAGAAAGCGATTATTTTGAGAAATTAGAAGGGGTCAAACTTTTGCGAAAGCAAAAACATGAAAGCTATTTGGCCAAAATTCAATTTTCAGATTTTAAAGTTTTCGAAAAAGTAATTCAAAGGTTGCCAAAGAATAGTCAATTACAAATCAGTAACAGTTCAGCGATTCGTTATGCACAATTAATAGCGATCGATCCTTCGATTGAAGTGTATTGCAATCGCGGTACCAGCGGAATCGACGGTAGTACTTCCACAGCTATTGGTGCGGCTGTCGCCAATAAAAAACAAACGATTTTCATAACGGGTGACATTGGATTTTTATATGATAGCAATGCTTTGTGGAATAATTACATCCCGAAAAATTTCAAAATAATTTTGATAAATAACGGCGGCGGCGGGATATTTAGAATTTTGCCAGGACATGAAGAAACGCCTGTTTTTAATACTTTCTTTGAAACATCACATGGTCTTACTGCAGAACATTTGGCTAAAATGTATGGTTTTGAGTATAGTGTTGCCAATGATGAAATGAGTTTAGTAAGGGAACTGGATGTTTTTTATAGTCAAAACGAAAAGCCAAGTATTCTGGAAGTTTTCACACCAACATTAGATAACGATAGAATTTTGTTGCAGTATTTTAAAGAATTGATCTAATTATTTTTAGACGGACGTTAAAAGACATAACTAAATGTTTAAATTTGAGAGAGTTAAAATCTATTAATCAAATATTAAACTTTATTTATGAGTGCAAGAGATGAATTAATTGTAAAGTATACAGCTGATTTGAAAGACAAATGCGGCGTTAATCCTGATATGGATTTATTGACAAAAGTTACTGTTGGTTGTGGTCCGTCAATTTATAATGCGGATTCTGCTACAGTTGCCGGAACTCAACAATCTGAATTGAACATGGTGAAAAATAATTTTCTAATCAAGAAATTAGGACTTGCGGATGGCGCAAATTTAGATGCGGGAATTGATGCCGTAATGGAAAAATATGGCCGTTCCAATAAAAATAAATACCGAGTTGTAGTATATTATTTATTGGCTGTTCATTTTGGAAAAGAGAGTGTTTACAATTAATAATAGCTATAAAAATGAAAAGCGCTTTATTGGCGCTTTTTTTATGAAGTGATTTTTCGTTTTACCATTTTCAAACTTCGTACCTTTGCGCTTTAGAAATTGAAAGAAAATGATTGAAATAGGAAAATACAATACGCTAACCATTTTACGCGATACCAAAGTAGGTTTGTTTCTGGGAAATCCAGAAAAAGATCCTGAAGGAATACATGATATTCTTTTGCCTAACAAATACGTTCCAAACGAATTTGAAATAGGCGAGGAGCTGATTGTTTTTGTGTATTTGGACCACGAAGAAAGACCCGTTGCCACAACATTAGAGCCTTATATTTTATTGAATGAATTTGCACTTTTGCGTGTGAATTATACCAATCAGATTGGTGCTTTTATGGATTGGGGAATGGAAAAGGATATTTTGGTTCCGTTCAAAGAACAAGCGCGTCCTATGGAAAAAGGAAAACGCTACTTGGTGTACCTTTATATGGATGAAAAAACCAATCGTTTGGTTGCTTCCAGTAAATTGAATCAGTTTTTAAAAAATGACCACCTAACGGTTGAAAAAGGGGAAGAGGTTGATTTAATCGTTTCCCATATCACTGAATTAGGAATTAATGTTATCATCAACGAAAAGCACAAAGGGTTGTTGTATAAAGATGAAGTGTATGATGATGCGATTCGCACGGGAGACCGCATGAGAGGCTATATCAAAACGATTCGTCCTGATAATAAAATTGATGTTGCATTACAAGTTCAAGGATATCAAAGTATCGAACCAAATGCTGATAAAATTCTTGACGAATTAAGAGCCAGTAGAGGTTTCTTGCGCTTGACGGATAATTCACATCCGGAAGACATTAAAACGGTTTTGAAAATGAGTAAGAAAACCTTCAAGAAAGCCATTGGTTCTTTATACAGGGAGAAATTAATCGAGATCAAGGAAGATGGAATTTACTTGGTTAAGGAATAAAAAAAGAAAGACTAATCGAAACGGTTAGTCTTTCTCTTTTTAATGCTGTTTTAGAATATTAAATTCTATCAGCAATAAAAAATCTAATTCATTCAAAAGTATATTTATTCACTTTTATAATTAATAGCATCCTTAATACTACTTTAAAAACATTAACTTAAGCGTAAATTACTTTTTAAAATGGGTTTGTCTTTAAAATGTCCAAACACTTGCTTGGTAGTTAAGAATTAATTTCACATTAAAAGCCATTGGTTTTGTATATATATTGAAAGATTATCTTCCTGAAATAACTGTATTGTTAGACTCAACTTATTTATTGAGTGGGAATGTGAATCTTTATTTTAAACCGTAGGTGTTACTCTTTATTTTTACTATTGGGGCAAATGGCCTTCTCATTGACTCACTTATCTTGGTTTCAGAAAAAATAGTATCATTTATTACCATCGAAAAAGGAGCGACAAAGTTTTTAATTGTATTCAAAAAAACATTTTTTAGGTTAATAAATCAGTGAAGTAATCAAACTAATCAAGTCACATTCTCCTGATTAGCAATATTTAAAATTAGGGATTATTTTGATGAGCAACTGTTAATATTTTGTTTTTTTTTATTTTTTTAACATTTTCGATTGTTTAATCAGAGAAAGATTACCACAAGCTTCTCTAAAATAGAATAGATAAAATGTAAAAAATGATTTAATTTTACACTGAAATAATTTAAATCAATTGTAATGGATTGGATCACTGTCAAAGAATACGAGGATATAACCTATAAGAAATGCAATGGCGTTGCCAGAATAGCTTTCAACAGACCGGATGTGCGCAATGCTTTCCGACCAAAAACAACTTCGGAATTGTATAGTGCATTTTATGATGCGCAGGAAGATACTTCGATTGGTGTCGTTTTACTGTCTGCTGAAGGACCTTCCTCTAAAGATGGAGTCTATTCTTTTTGTAGCGGTGGCGATCAAAACGCACGTGGTCATCAAGGCTATGTGGGAGAGGATGGACAACATCGTTTGAACATTTTAGAAGTACAACGTTTAATCCGATTCATGCCAAAAGTTGTTATTGCCGTAGTTCCTGGTTGGGCCGTAGGTGGTGGACACAGTTTGCATGTAGTTTGTGATTTGACTTTGGCGAGTAAAGAACATGCAATCTTCAAACAAACCGATGCTGATGTAACTAGTTTTGATGGTGGATACGGTTCTGCGTATTTGGCCAAAATGGTAGGGCAGAAGAAAGCGCGTGAGATTTTCTTCTTGGGACGCAATTATTCGGCTCAGGATGCAATGGATATGGGAATGGTTAATGCCGTGATTCCGCATGACGAATTAGAGGATACTGCTTACGAATGGGCGCAGGAAATATTAGGTAAATCGCCAATGGCTATAAAAATGCTAAAATTCGCTATGAATCTAACAGATGACGGAATGGTGGGGCAACAGGTTTTTGCCGGTGAAGCCACACGTTTGGCATATATGACTGAAGAAGCCAAAGAAGGCAGAAATGCATTCTTGGAAAAAAGAAAACCGAATTTTGAAAAGAAATGGTTACCATAAAAAAAAGTTTGATGCTTAAGTTTAAAGTTGTTTTTACCAATAACTTTAAACTTTTTAAAACTTAAACTTAAAAATAAATTTTATAAATGGAAAACTTCAGCAACGAAATAATAGATATCACGCAGCTTCCTAAATTTGAGGAAGTACCCTTTTTAAGTTTGAAAAAATCGTATTGGAAAGTGATTTTGATTAATTCGTTTGTCGCGTTTCTGTTGCTGGCAATTGGTTTGGGATTTGCGCTGGTAAAGATTGAGGAATTAGTGGCATATCAATTGGAAATTGGTAGTGCTTTTGGATTCTTTATCCTGATTTTTGTTTTCTTTTCGTACCTAAGTTTCAAGAAAAAAGGCTTTGCTTTCAGAGAACACGATGTACTTTTTAGATATGGAATTATTGCTACAAATACAATTGTAATTCCTTATAATAGAATACAACACGTAGCATTGCATGAAGGAATGGTTTCACGTTACTTCGGATTAGCTAAAATTGAAATTTTCACTGCAGGAGGTAGTTCCAGTGATATAGAAATTCCGGGAATTGAGAAAGGACAGGCCGAAAACATCAAACAACTCTTGATGGGTAAAATACAAAAACAACTGTAATGCGGGCCGATTTTAGTCAACCGCAAAGACAGTCTATTGTTGGTGTTTTAGTGCTTTTTTTTGATACTATTCGTCATTTTGGTAAAGCGCTTTGGCCGATACTTGTCGTTTGGATTTTTAAATTCAAAGAACTCAATCCGTTGTATTTGATATTGGGTATACTGGGTGTTTTGTTGGTTTTTGGAATCATGGCCTATCTTAAATATTTGAATTTCACTTTTTTTCTGGATGAAAAAAATCAGGAGTTTGTTATTACTGAAGGCATTTTAAATAAGACAAAAACAACGATTCAACTCAATAAAATCCAGCAAGTAACGATTAAACAGTCCTTTATTCAAAAAATTATCGGAGTACATACACTTGATGTGGATACTGCTGGGGCTAATAAAACGGAAGTGGCAGTCAAAGCCATTTCGCATGATTTAGCTTTAGAGTTGAAAGCGCATTTGCTAGAAAATGAAACGAACAATACAATAGTGGTTTCGGATAAAATTGATGCAAAAATAGAAACGGATTCGGTGCAGATTGAAGAATTGCCTTTTATAAAAATCAGTTTTTTGAGTTTGTTGAAAGTTGGAATTTCCTCTAATTATGTGAAGAGTTTTTTTATTTTGCTGGCTTTCTCTATTACGTTTTATGATAATGTAAAAAGAATTTTTGGCGAATCGACCATCGATGAATCTAAAATTGATTCGTATTTTAAGGAAAATGTAATGTTAGAAATGGTTCCAATATTGATTCTTCTTCTTTTTTGTGTGATTCTGGTTATGAATGTCTTTAGAATGGTTTTTAGGTATTTTGATTTTAGAATCACAAAACAAACGGGTTCATTGTTGCTTTCCTTTGGTTTGTTGAATACAAAAAGTACAATCATCAAGCCAGAAAAAGTTCAAATCGTAGCTGTTTCCAGTAATTATTTTCAAAAGAAAATGAATATACTTGAAATGAAAATCAAGCAGGCAAGCGGAGAGAAAGATGAACGGAAAGCTGCAATTGAAATTCCAGGTTGTAATGCATTCGAACAGAATGAAATTTTGAAATTACTATTTAATGATATCCCTGAAAAAGGATTGGTATTAAAGCCTAATTTCCGACAGCTTGGATTTTCTATATTTCTTACAATTGGACTACCTTTGCTTGTGTTTTATTTTTTACGGGATGAGGTAGTTTCACAATTTCCTTCTTTGGATATTTTGGTTGCTTTTTATGTTGTGTTTGTCGGGGTTATTCAGTTTTTTAAATATAGAAATAACCGACTTTTTATCAATGATCATTTTATTATTAAACAAAGCGGTGCGTGGGATATTAGTAATGAAATTATAGCGCCAAGTAAAATTCAAGCGGTTACAACATCGCAACTTTTTTGGCATAAAAACTTGAATATAGGATCCATAACGTTACACACCGCTGGAGGAAATATCGCTTTTCAGTTGGGAGATTATATGAAAATTAAACAATATGTCAACCTTTGGTTGTACGAAATAGAAACGTCCGATAGTAATTGGATGTAATTAAGGAGTTAGATTGTTGATTCGTTTAACCAAATCAACAAGTAACCAAATCAACGATTAAGCAAAAAATATGAAACACTGGATTGAAGCCGCACGTTTAAGAACATTACCATTATCTGTATCGGGAATAATTGTTGGAAGCATGTATGCTTTGGCACACCCAACGGACACTATATTAACCCCAACGGAAGTTTTTAATTGGCGGCTTTTTGGCTTTGCCATATTGACTACACTTGGGTTGCAAATACTCTCAAATTTTGCCAATGATTATGGTGATGGGATAAAAGGAACAGATAATGAAGACAGAGTAGGTCCAAAACGCGCCATACAAAGCGGTGTGATTACCCCGGAAGCCATGAAGCGTGCTATTATCATCACATCTGCACTGACGTTACTTTCAGCGATGCTGTTGATTTATTATGCATTTAAAGATACTAATTTGTGGTATTCCTTGTTTTATTTAGTGTTAGGAATTCTTTCAATTGTGTCTGCAATTCGCTATACAGTTGGTAATACGGCTTATGGCTACCGAGGATTTGGTGATGTTTTTGTCTTTGTGTTTTTTGGTTTGGTAAGTACTTTAGGGGTGAATTTTTTATATTCAAAACAACTGGATTTTGAATTGGTTTTACCTGCAATAGCTATTGGATTATTGAGCGTTGGTGTTTTAAATCTGAATAATATGCGTGATGAAGCTTCGGATAGAAAATCAAATAAAAACACGATTGTCGTAAAAATTGGCGGAGCCAAAGCTAAAATATACCATTACATTCTGATTGTAACGGCGATGGTTTTGGTACTGGTTTTTGCAATTGTAGACCATTTTCACTTTGATCAATACCTGTTTTTATTGGCGTATATCCCTTTAACTAAACATTTGATTACCGTTTATAAAAATAACAACCCTAAGGAATTAGATCCCGAATTAAAAAAACTGGCGCTAAGTACTTTTGCGCTTTCGGTGTTGCTGGCTTTGTGCATGATTTTCTTCTTTTCGGATTTGATTGTGAATAATTATTAAACTCAAATTAGTCTATTTTAAAATTTAATTCAAATGAAAATAACATTTTACGGTCACGCCTCATTGGGGATAGAAGTTGGTGGCAAACACATTATTGTAGATCCTTTTATTTCGGCTAATCCAAAGGCGTCTCATATTGACATTGACACTTTAAAAGCCGATTATATTTTAATAACACATGCACACGGAGATCACATTCTGGATGTGGAAGCAATTGCCAAAAGAACCAATGCGGTAATCGTTTCTAACGCTGAAATTGCAGGTCATTATGCAACAAAAGGCTTTCAAGCGCATCCCATGAATCACGGTGGCAGCTGGAATTTTGACTTTGGTAAATTGAAATATGTAAATGCGATTCATTCCAGTTCTTTTCCTGATGGCAGTTATGGAGGAAATCCAGGCGGTTTTGTCATTGAAGGCGAACATAAAAATATCTACATTGCTGGCGATACAGCGCTTACTATGGATATGAAACTCATTCCTATGCGCACTAAATTAGATTTAGCGATTCTGCCAATAGGAGATAATTTCACCATGGATATCGAAGATGCTATTGTTGCTTCTGATTTCTTGGATTGTGATAAAATTCTAGGGTATCATTACGATACTTTTGGTTATATCGAAATTGATCATGAAGCCGCCATTCGCAAATTCTTTGATAAAGGAAAAGATTTGATGCTACTGGAAATAGGGGGTTTTATCGAATTATAATGTCATTGCGAGTTTTTCGAAGCAATCTCCAGCTATTCGTTGCAATCTTTTACCACTCTGTCAGGGTTCTAAACCCTGACAGAGTGGTAAAAGGATTTTCACTTCTATCTGGGCTAGGGTTATTGTTGACATAACACTTTGTGAGCCTTGCGAAACACTTTGTGGACTTCGTGTTTAAATTTTAAATCAATCATGCAAAAAAAGAATTTCATTGTTTTAATTTTATTTCTAATTACAACAAATACCATTTTTTCTCAAAAAGACGGTTATTGGGACAAAGCTCGCGCTACAACCGAAGAAATTACGGTTTCCGCTAGAGACAGAATCATTATAAAAACCCAAGATTTCCCTGAAGGCACCACGGAAATAGTGTACAGAATAACACTTTTGGATAAAAATCAGCAAATGGCGGGTAGTTTGGTTTCGGTTTTAAAAGCCATTCCAGACCCAACAGGAATCAGTCAAGGTTCTGCAGGAGCAGTTTTTATCTTATCTAAAATATCGGGAGATGATAAATGTAAATATGCCGTTTTTTCAAGCGGTGATTTGGCTGCAAAATACAAAGAAAACGGAAAAACTGATGACGCTTGTCTGGTTCAGGATACGCCGGTCAGTAAAGATGCCAAACGACTTTCTACAGAGAAATCGGCTTGTATGAAATTCAATTCGGGAAATTTATGGTTTGGTTTCGAAAGTAAAAACTGGATTATGAATCAAAAGATCATACTCGAAGTCGTGCCGTGGGTCGATAATAAATTGAGTCGTGGCTGGACGCTAGAAAATAGAAAAGCAATTATCGATCAATGCAAAACATCTAATTTGGCTCAGAAAATGACCAATTCAGATGATTTTTGCGTATGTATTCTCGATAAAATACAATCCAAGTACAAGTACAAGGAATTTCAGAAATTATTGGCTGTAGAGCGTACTAAAGCGTTTAAAGATTTTGGTAACAGTTGTTTTGGGGAAACTAGTCTTTCAAAAAATATTTATAACGATTTGCGCAAGCAAGCTGCTGTTTTGGCAAAACAAGGAAAGCAAGGTGAAGCTATTCAGAAACTGACGACAGTTATTAATGATGGAAAAGCAACTGCTTTGGATTACAATGCCATAGGGAATAGTTATGTATTGACAAAACAATACGGCAAAGCGATTAAATTCTTGAAAGAAGGTGAAAAACTTGACAATACGGAGTTATTGATAAAGCTGAATTTAGCGCATGCGTATTTATTGAATAATAATTACTCATCAGCGAAAGTTATTTATAAAGAATACCAATCTCAAAACGTAACTGATAGTTTGAGTTGGATACAAAAAATAAAACTTGATTTTGAAACTTTCAAAAAAGTAGGTATTAAAAATGATGATTTTGAAAGAGTTTTGAAATTGATTGATAAATAGCTTGAAATTTTAAAACTTATGTTTGCTTAAATTTCTTATATGGTTTAAGGAAATATTTTTTTACCATATAAGAAATGTAAGGACATTTAAGTCTCAAAAAAAAACATTACAAGTTTGTCAGATTTAAATAACTCATAATTCATAATTTCTTGAAAGCAACTTGCCACAAATACATTCTTAATTTCAAACGTCCTTCAGGAACTTCCCGTGGCGTCATGACCGAAAAAGAAACTTGGTTTATCGTCTTGGAACAGGATGGTAAAAAGGGAATAGGGGAATGTGGAATTCTTCGCGGATTGAGTATTGATGATCGGCCGGATTATGAAGAAAAAATACAATGGACTTGCGACAATATTCATCTTGGTAAAGACCAACTTTGGGAAGCGTTATTAGCCTTTCCATCCATTCAATTTGGAGTAGAAATGGCGTTCCAATCTTTAGTGAGTGAAACTCCTTTTTTACTCTTTCCTTCGGACTTTACAAATGGTACAAAATCGATACTGATAAACGGTTTAGTTTGGATGGGCGAGGAGTTGTTTATGAAGCAACAAATCGAGGAAAAATTAGTTCAGGGTTTTCGATGCATTAAACTTAAAATTGGCGCGATAGATTTCGATAAAGAACTACAATTGTTACGGTTTATTCGAGAGCATTTCACTCCGGAACAAGTCGAAATTCGTGTTGATGCGAATGGTGCTTTTGATGAAAATATAGCTTTAAATAAATTAATTCAACTGTCTGAATTTAAATTACATAGTATTGAGCAGCCGATACAAAAAAATTATACTGACAGGATGGCAGAGCTGTGTAAAGTCACTCCTTTTCCTATTGCTTTAGATGAAGAGCTGATTGGTGTGTTTGCGTTGGCAGAAAAAGAACAATTGTTGGAGAAAATCAAACCGCAATACATTATTTTGAAGCCTAGTTTTGTAGGTGGTTTTCGAGGTACACAAGAATGGATTTTATTGGCTGAAAAGCATAAAATTGGGTGGTGGATTACCTCAGCATTAGAGAGTAATATTGGGCTAAATGCGATTGCACAATGGACCTTTTTACAGTACAATTCCATGCCGCAGGGATTAGGAACCGGAGCATTATATACGAATAATTTTGACTGTCCGCTGGAAGTTTCACAAGGGCAATTGTGGTATAAAAAGGAGTTAGATTGGGCATTTGATTTTGATCTTTTGAAATAGATTATTTCGAAGATTTCTTTTGTTCGCCATCTCCCAATAAAACAGATAACGTCTTTAAACTTGGTGTGCGGTCCGCAATCAGTTTTACGATGCTAATGAACGGAATGAACAATATCATTCCTGCGGCGCCCCATAAAATGCCTCCTACAATTACCACGATGATGATGACAAGTGTGTTTATTTTCAATCGGCTTCCCACTGCAAAAGGAAATATAATATACGCTTCCAATGCTTGAACAATAGAAAATACTAGAATGACGCCTAACGGATACCAAATTGAATTATACGTTATCCAGGAAACTGCAATGGGCAAAAGCGACGATATCATTATTCCAACATAAGGAATGAATGTTAGAATTGAGGCTATAAAACCAAACAAAAATGGGTGTGGCACTCCAATAATTAATAGTCCGACGCTGTTTAATAGCCCAACTATTAAATATACCATCAACATACCTTTTATGAAATTGTAGTAGGCATGAATGGTTTCAACGAGGATTTCATGAATGGTGCTTTTTTTACCTAGAGGAAAAAGTTCATAGAGCGCATTCGATAACATTTGGCGATGATAGAGTATAAGAGCAGAAAAAACAGGAATCATTAATAGAATAAATAATGATTCTGATAGGGAATAGGCGGTGTTGCGTAATATCGAAAATGCTTGTGAACCAGAATTATCGAGCGTATTTTTGATAAATTCTGATTGTTTTTCGACACTGATGTCAAGTCTTTCAAAAAGAAAAACACTCAATTGATTTATGGTATCGGTTAGTTTTGCCCGTAATGATTGCCATTCGTTCAGGAACTCTGAGAATTGTGCAAACAATAAATAAATAACGGATCCAAGGAGAAGTGTTACTCCTAAAATGCAAATAACAATAGCAATACCTTTGTTAATACTTTTTGTTTCCATCCATTTACAAATGGGATACAGAATAAAGCTAATGAGTAATGAAAAGCTTAGCGGAATAAAAAGTGTTTTACCAAAATACAGAATCAAACAGGACAATACTATAAATTGAAGAATTTCTAAAACAGAATACTTTCTGCTGGATTGAAATGGGACGGGTGTTTTAGAAGATTGTATCATACAAACTTGTATTATAACTGTTATTTCTTGCCCTTCTTTAACTTTTATTCTAAATATTAATTGTGATTATAATACTAATTAAAACGAATAGTATTAGTGAAAATTGTTTATTATTTTAATTTTTAACAGTCCAATAATCGCCTGTGGTAATTTATTTGCCCTAAATGATAGGCTAGGTGAATGGTCAAATGTGTGAGCATAAACGCAGTTGAAGTCTTGATTTCAAAAACTAAAAGTGGAAATTCCATTTTTAATTCTTCTTCTGGGATGTTGTTTAGCGCATTGTTAACGACAATAATGGTTTGTTCGATTTTGATTATTAATTCTGCTCTCGGAATATCCTTTTGCGAAAATTCAAGCGCTCTGTTTCTAATGTAGCCAGTTTTACCAAATTCAGCTCCAATATACGTATTAAGATTTCCAACCAAATGCAAACAAAGATTCCCGGCTGAATTAGCTATGCCTTTTTGAATGTGCCAAATTTGATTTTCATTTTGATATAGCTCTATTTCTGTTTTAAGCTGATTTAAATCCCTGTTGAATAGTAATTTTAAAGTTTCAATTAGCATGTTTAGTTTCTTTATACTTCTTCACTGACAATATGGCTTTTTGGTGAATTTTTTTTTGGAAATACCCAGTCCATCCAAATAAATATCCTTTAATTCCAAATGCTTGCTTGGACCATTTCCAGATGTCAAAATCATCTGTATGTTTGATGATCAACCCATCTTTAAACTGAAATTGTGCCCGAATTTTATTTACAACTATTCTATTGGTTTTACTAAAGTTGTAGGTAGCAATCCATCTGGCTGAACCAATATATTCATTAGCTTTTACATCTGAGAATTCTATTTTTGTATTTCCTTTACTTCTTTCGATTAGCATTTCCCACATTTGACAAACATCATTTCCTTTTAATAAGTCAAATATAGGATCACGAAACTTAATGTTTGGATGATAACATTCACACATTGCTGAAGCATCAGCATTTGCAAAAGCAGTGTAGAATTTGATAAGGGTTTTCTCGTTGGGGGTCATATTTCTAGAAAATGAATAGTAAAAATAATATTTTTTTTGTTAAAATTCAGATTTTAAATAGTAATATCAAAAAAATAAATGTGATTTATTTCTAATTTGAAAAACAAGTTGTAATTCATTGATTTATAATCACTTTAAATTTAAAACAAAAAAAGAGGATAGACTTTTAAGTTTCTATCCTCTTTTGTTTTTTATAAAAAGTCTTTTCTTTATTGTTTTGATTTATTTAGCGGCAGGAATAATATCTATTACTACAGTACGATTGTAAAAACGTTCCTCAGGAGTTTTATTTTCAAAAGGAGATTTGTTTTCATTCTCACCAAATCCCAGTACTTCAAATTTCACGTCATTTCTACCAGCTTTAGATAACCCACTTTCAAGAATATTTTTCACATCGTTTGCACGAGCTAGAGATAAATCTTGGTTGTGAACTTCTTCACCAATAATATCTGTGTGACCATGAATAATAACTGTTGCGCCAACAGGAATTTTTGATGTTACTACTTCCATAAGGTATTTTTCATAGATAGCTATCGCTTTCGATTTATTAAATTCATAGATAATGCTGTATCGCATCCCTTCTTCTATTTTTGCAGGTGTCCAGAGGACCATGTGTACCGGAGTTTCCTTCTCTACAATTTTACCGCTTTTAGTTTGGCCAATCATTTTTACTTTATAATCACCTTCAAGTCTGGTACCTAATATTGATTTTCCGGGAATACTTACTTCTTCTTGTGTATAAGGTCCAAAAGCCTGCATTTTTCCTTGTTCATCCGTTATTTGTAATGACCAAGTAGATAAAGCTTCATTCGCTCCTTTATTGTTGAAGGTTACATAACTTTCAGCAGGTGCTTCTTGTAGAGGAACAATTTGTACGGGTTTCAATTGAGCGTCAGGACCACTTTGAAATTCCATTAATAAATCTGGGGAAGTACTTTCGATAGAAACTCTGCGATCCCCTTCACGTAACAATTCTAATTCAAGTGTTGCGCCCGGTTGCTCTGATGGGATATTCGGTTTGTTTTGACCTTTAGTCGTAATTCTGGAAGGATTTATTGCAAATACATTTACCAAATAGGTTTTGATTGATTCGGCCATTACAAGACCGTCTTCAGGACCTTTCTCTGATGACCCTACCAAAGTAATAGTTGACGAAGGATTTTTTTGCATACGATCTCCAAGGATGTTTAAAACATTATAGTAAACAATCATTTGTCTTTTAGAACGATCGGACAGGTTTTTTGGAGCAAATACTTCTAATTGATCTTCCTTGAAGTCTTTCACTTGATTTTTCGTCAATAAAACATAACGACTTGGGATTTCAGTTGATCCAACATTAAAAAACACATAGTTTCTAAGTGGGAATATTTCAGTAATTCTTCTTTCTCCAGGAACATTGCTAGGAGAATTTACAGAAAACTGAACTTCGCGATCTGCTAACATATCTGTAGATTCCTGAATGTTGTGCCCTTGTCCCATTTTAAGTGTAACACCAGCTCTAAGAGTGGTGATGTTCCATGTTTCTGTTGAACGTGGATTTTGGCCAAAATAAGGTTGAAAAGCAACAAAAGGAGACAGTACAAATTGTATTTTATTACTATCTGAAGAAAGCGGAATATCATATCCTGCTCCAATTTGCATAGAAAGAATAGTTTTTTTGACATCGCTTAAATCACCTGTTACAGCAGGAGTAGGGGCCTGATCCGGATAGGCTGGATTAATACCTAATTGATACGTAAATGATTTATCCATGTTGAAAGCCAAACGTGGACCACCATACAGATAAAAATTAGATTTGAAAGGAGCAAAACGTAAGCTTGGTTCTACAGTGATATAACTAATATTAGTCGTTAAATCTGCTGGACAATCGCATGCTGTTTTTACTTGGTCAAAAGTACCTTTACGATTATCATATCCAGCTTGAAGCATTACACCCCATCTTGAATCAGCAGGACGATATTCTAAAAGAGGCGCAATGAATAGCCCAACACCATCACCATCATGAAAAGTGGCCGGAGGAGTAAAAGTGGCATTCAACTGATTAGTAGAACCTCTGTAAAAATTAAAATTAGCTCCACCTGCAACACCAAAGTACCATGAAGGTTTTGTGTATTTAACTGCTATAGTTTGCTGTGCTTGAACTGGAGTTTGAAAACTTAACCATGTCAAAGAGACTAACAAGAGACCTTTGATAGGCAAGTTATTAGGGGACCAAGCTAGGCGTAATCCCTTTTTTAAATTAGTTTGAATGTTCATATTTTTTTATTTTGATTGTTCTTTTTTATTATCCCGTCTTATGACGGGATAAATTGTTTAGATGTAAGTTTATTGAATCTAATACCTAGTTAGCAGGTACGTTAATAGTTGTATTTACCATGGTAACTGAAGCAACTAGAGAAATAGCTCTACCATTCAATACAGTTTGTGCTGCATTTCCAGCTGTGGAGAAAGTAACTCCGGCAGATGCTATAATCGTTCCTGTCATCACACCACCACCAGCACCATTAATGACTGCTTGACTACCTACGTACCAATATACATTTTTAGCTAAAGCACCATTGACCAATTTAACACTTTTAGCGCCTGTTGGTCCTGCAATTCCTACTGTTAAACTAGCTGCTGTTTGAAAAATCCAAACGGCATTAGGATCTCCTTTGGCATCTAAAGTTAAATCACCATTTGATATTTTAAAAGTTCCACTTGCTGATTTATAAATACCTGGGGCTAATACTAAATTTCCCAGTTCACCAGCGCCTGGATCAATTCCTCCTGGTTTTGCGGCTGGAGAAATACTAATATAAGCTGCGTTTGCATCAATTAATCCTTGAGTTGCGATTGCCTCTGATGTTGCATTTCCTGGAGCGGGCGGAGCCGTATATATTCCACCAGTTACAACACCTTTATTTAAAGGCGTTTCTGTATAGACATCACCTGAAAGACCATCATGGAATCCCGTTACTAAAGTAGAAGCAGCAGTAGTTCCGATGCGTCCATTAATTACCGTATTTAAACCTTGATTAGTAATTCCTGCATTTCCTCCAAAAACTCCAAAAAATAAACCACTGGCAGCACCGGGAACAGGAGTAACAATCGCAGCATTTACAGTTGTGAAATTCCAAACATAGTTATTCGCTAATGGAATACCAGTTGAATTTTTAGCACCGGTTGTAATGGTAGCGGTATAAACAAGTCCTGAATTCAGTGGAATTACCGGGCTAAATGAAGCAGTAATACCAGAATAAGTAATTAGACCAGGAATTACTGTTGTACCTTGTTTTAAAGTAAAAGTAGTTGCATTAATAGTCAGAGGATCCATTGCAATACTAAAATTAGCAGTAACAATTTTATTTAAATTAATTCCTATCGCATTATTAATAGGATCTGTCAAAGTTACTGTTGGGGCAATTCCTGTTTTAAATGTCCATATATAATCAGCTTGCAGCGCATTACCCATTACATCTTTAGCACCTGTTGTAATTCTTCCTGTATACGTAGTATTAGGAGAAAGCGGACTTGCTGGAGTCAACGTTGCAGTTGTTCCGCTATAAGCGACAGTACCTGTTATAGCTAAACCTGCTGGGTCAGTAACAATAAAAGTAGCTGCGTTAATAGTTGATGCATTCATCTCTTCATTGAATGTTGCAGAGATTACCTGTGTGAAAGGAATTCCTAAGGCGCCATTAAGCGGAACTGTTGATAACACAACTGGACAAATACCAACGGTCTCTTCAAAATCGTCTTTTGCACAGCCGGAAATTAATGCAATAAACAGTATTGCAAAGGTTAATAGTAAATTTTTAGTTTTCATTTTGTTGATTTTAGGGGATTAAGTATTTTATACAGCAAAGATTGTTTAGTTATCCCCAAAAAGTGTTACACAATTAAAAATTGAAGTTGTGAAATTCACTTGTATAAAACGTTGTGTTTTGTATAAAATATTGATTATTAATTATTTGTGATTTTGTAAATGTTAACAGAATGTTATAATGCTTAATTTATTTTCTTAAAAAGGCAGAAAATTTATTAAAAAGGGAAAAGCGAAATGTATTATAGGAAAAATACCTTCGATACAACGATAATTTTAAAACTTGGTATTCAAAATGATAGCTAAGCGATTAAAATAAAATCAATTTTTAGGATTATGACAAAAAAAATCGAGATATCTGATTCTCGATTTATATATTATTTTTTTTAAGCTAAATGCGCAAAAAATGATTTTGATTAAACACATTTATTATTTTTTCCTTTTTGTTTCAAGTTAAAAATAAATACGGTTAACTCTTTAGTAAATATATCGAGCATCAAAGCAGATTCTTTGATGTAATCTAAGGATTCTTTGAGTTCCTCTTTTGAATTTTCAAGTTGATTGTTTATGAGGTAAGATAGTCCTAAAATATTGGAAATGGGTTGTCTTACTTTATGTGACGTCATAAACATAATTTCTTCTAAACCATTTATATATTCGTTTTGATATTCC
Source organism: Flavobacterium esculini (assembly GCF_048284325.1). Classification (NCBI taxonomy): domain Bacteria; kingdom Pseudomonadati; phylum Bacteroidota; class Flavobacteriia; order Flavobacteriales; family Flavobacteriaceae; genus Flavobacterium; species Flavobacterium esculini. The sequence continues at coordinate 56,772 of NZ_JBLVPI010000016.1, forward strand.
TCGGCCTTTTTAAGTTCTAAGTTCGCCTTTATTAACTCAGCAGCATGTTTTTCTTTCTCCTTGTTTTGAAATATAAGCTCACTGTTAGCTATTAGCAATTCGGCGGCACGTTTTTCTTTTTCTTCGTTTTGAAAAGCAAGTTCTCGATTAGCAATAATCAATTCAGATGCTCTTTTTTCCTTTTCATTATTTTGAAAAGCAAGCTCATTATTGGCGATAATTAATTCAGCAGCACGTTTCTCTTTTTCGTCATTCTGAAAGGCAAGTTCCTTATTTGCAATAATTAATTCGGCAGCACGCTTTTCTTTTTCTTTGTTTTGAAAAGCGAGTTCTTTGTTTGCAATAATTAATTCAGCAGCACGTTTTTCTTTCTCTTTATTTTGAAAAGCAAGTTCTTTATTGGCTATAATTAGTTCAGCGGCTCGTTTTTCTTTTTCTGTATTTTGGAAAAGAAGTTCTGTGTTTGCAATAATTAGTTCGGCTGCACGTTCTTCTTTTTCTTTGTTTTGAAAGGCAAGTTCAGTATTGGCAATAATCAGTTCAGCAGCTCGTTTTTCTTTCTCTTCGTTTTGAAAAACAAGTTCCTTATTTGTAATTATTAGCGCTTCCTGTTTTACTTTCGTATTCATTTACTTTCGATTCAAAGTGTTAAGAAAAAAATCATATTAAATCTTTAAAAGCACAAATAACCCTAACTGTGAAAGTCTATTAATTGCTTTGGGATTCAAAGTAGTTAATAGTTTTCAGTCTGATTATTAAAACTAAATTATTCAGTATCAGAATTTAATTTCTAGTTAAAAAGATGGATTTTAAGATTTTAAAGTCTCGGAATGTTTAGTGGCAACATTTGTTATTACAAATTGCAATAGTGTGCCTAATATTTTTTTGAATGGATTATGGGTTGATCCTACTAAAACTTTTTTCGTTAAATAACCCGTTGCCATTCCTAAAATATTATTGATTATGTTCCCTTTTAAAGTAGGAGAGGTAGTCATTTCGATAAAAGCGCTTTTGATAAGATTTAAAGGCTTTATACTTTCATAAGTTAACTCAAATTGTTCCTTCAAAGCATATAATTCTAAAGTCTGTCTGTTCTCTAAACGGATTATAGTTTCATTAAGTAAATCTGTTTGGTTTATCTTTTTCATACTTTTTTTTAAGCAGTTTAGTTATAATGAAGTTACTGATAGGAGTTTTAATCCATTGATCTTTAAAAATATATAGTATAATTGACACTACTAAATAAACACTGGCTACTATAAAAAATCCCCAATAGGGTTTTCCTATTATTTCTCCTAACCATAAGGAGAGTCCAATGTTTATTAATAGAACAAACATAACAGCAACAATAGCTACGGTTAATCTGGAAAGTAAGGAAGATAATACATCCGCTGATTTGTCTATTGCATTTAGCTTAACCAATTCGGCGCTTGTTCTTGTATAGTCTTCAGCTCTTTCAAAAAGCGTTTCTATTGATGCTGTAAAGTTGTCCATAATTTAATTTTTTAAGCGTAATTAAAATTTTAATATTCAAGTGTCTTTTTAGATGCTTGAATTTTTAATTTCATTTTTAGCATCATAAAATTTTGATTTTCCTTCAGCGATTAAATTTTCGCCTTCCTTTTTAGTATCATAAAATTTTGATTTCCCTTCCGCAATTATGTTTTCACCTTCACTCCAAATTTTTTCGTATTTTTTATTTATGGTGCCTAATAATGTATCCAATTTGTCTTTCAACTCATCAGCATAGTCATTACTTTTATCCATAATTTTTTTTCTTGTTTTATCGCCTTTATCTGGAGCTAACATAATTCCTAATATTGCACCAGCTGCAAGACCACCTAAAACTCCTAATATTACTTTATCTGTTTTCATAATTATTCTTTTAATGTTTAAATGCTTATTGTTTTTATAATCTTCTTCCTTGAATAAGTCTCAATAATATAGCTATAACTGCTATAACAAGAAGTATATGTATTATTGATCCTACACTGAATGCGAAGAATCCGATTGCCCAAAAAATGATTAAAATTACTGCGATGGTGTAAAGTAGATTGCTCATGATTTTTATTTTTAATGATTAGTTATTTAAAATTGTTTCAGTAAAGTTAAAAATAAAATAAATCATAAAATACTGTTTTATAGTTAATTATGATGTGTTAAGCGTTTTTTTTTAACTTTATATAAAAACTGTTCTGTTGTTTTTTACAATTGATTATAATGAAAAAGCAGCATAAAAACTCAAGACACTATTTTTTGCATCTGGAGAAGTAAAGTTATTTGCTGAATTATTATCTTTTCCAATTTTAGTTAATCCATAATTATAACGTACTCCAAAACTAATAGGATCAAAATCCAGACCAACACCTCCGGCAAGACCAGCATCAAATCTGTTGAAATCATCAGTGTTAATATTGTCTTCGAAGTTATAACTTCCACTATCTGATTTGTTGGTAGTTTTACCGCTAATTAAATATGCGGCATAAGGACCAGCATGAATATTGAAATTCTTTGTAACATTTACCACAAATAAAAGTGGCACTTCAATATAATCTAATTTAAATTGTGCAGTTCCACTTACTAGTGCGTTATTATAAACTAGTTCCGCTCCTTTTCCAGTATATGAAATTTCAGGTTGAAAAGAGATATTATCTGCAAGAGGTACTTTAGCATAAAGACCCACGTTAAATCCAGTTAGCACATTATTGTCATCCACATTGTCAGTGTATAAGTTAGAGAAGTTTACACCACCTTTTATACCAAATTTTGTTCCGTCTTCCTGTGCTTTAGAGCTATTAAAAGCTATAAAAGTCAAAACTAAAGAAGCGTAAATTAGTGTTTTTGATTTTTTCATTATTTATTTATTAGATTTAATTTATTGTAGATTTTATACTTTACAAAGGTGAGAATGATACAGAAGAAAAGTGTTACAATACTTTTTCTAAAACTTATATTATTCACACCTTTCTGTCATAATGTGTTTTTTATCAAGAGGTTTGTACATAAGAAAAAAAATTTTAACAAAAAAAGACGAGTTAAAAAACTCGTCTTTTTAAAATATTATACTTTAGTATTACTTTTTATTGTCAATCGTAACGTCTCTTAAAGCGTCTCCCAATTCGTTAATGTCATGGGTGTATTCGCGTTTAAAAGACTCCCAATCACTATTTCTGTCATTTTTATAGGTTTCAACTTTAACTTTGAGATCCTTATTTTTTTGTTCCAGCTCCTCCACTTTTTTTACATACATCGCATCAATTGAGTTTCCGGTTTTTTTTATTTTAGCTTTCAAATCAACGATACGCATTTCGTTTTCGTTGACTGTTGTATTTGTTTGGTCTTTGAATGCTTTCCACTCTTCCGCAGTTGCTTCTTTTCTGGCGTCTGTCAATTCCTCTTTTGCATCTTTAACATCTTCTCGAGCTGCAGCTACTTTATCTTGAGCGATTTCTTCTTTTTTAGTAGAAGTCTGACATCCTACCAATACTGTTCCTGCCACAAACGTTGTTAGAGCAAGTGTATAAATTGTTTTTTTCATTTTGTGTTATTCTGATTTGATTTTGAAGGGATAAAAAGGCTTTTCTGTAATTCAAGCTAAAACAATTTAGTTGCGTTAGCGCGTTTTAGTTGCGATAGTAAGCTAGTAATCAATTTTGTAAATAAAATGGATTACATTATAGTGCAATAATTTTAAGTAATTCCTCTTTGGTTTTACCTAATTTTATTTGAAGCTTTTCAATAATTTCTTCTTTTTTGCCTTTTGTGAAAAACAAATCATTTTCAGTCAAAGCAGCAAATTTTTCTTTTAATTTCCTTTTTTGCTCTTCCCAATTTCCTTCTGGTCCATTACCATTCATTGCTATAGTATTTAAGTAATGAAAAAATATTCATTACTTTACAAAGTTGAGAGAATTAGCGTCAAAATGACTTACAGAATTTTAGTGAAGATTTACATTATTCACTGATTGGTTTAGGGCAATAATTTTAAAATAAGCAAAAAGCTAACGGATTACGCTTCATCGTCTAATTCTTTTATTTTTTCAGCCAATTCATTGTATTCTTTTGAAAGTTCAGTAATTTCTCTTTCCGTTTTTATATCGGCGTTTAGTACTGCGTTGCTGGCTGTCTCATGGGATGAAACTAACTCATTCACCTTTAAATGCAGTGAAGCCGAGAATCGGTTAAATGATTTTTGAATAATAAATAAACTTAAAAAAGTAATACCAAAAATGATATCTCCAATGATTTGATGTACGTCCCGGGTTGTAAATAGATTGTTGATCCACCACCAAAGCACCAAACACAAAGCAACAATAAACGTAATGGGATTACCGAGTATGGCTGTTGCAGTTGAGGCAAGTTTTTCAAAAAGTTGCTCTAAATTGCTATATATCTTTGTCATGAAGAAATTATTTTAAGTTCATTTATTAAAAATAAGAATTTAAAGGGATTAAAAGTACTTTTGATAAATCAATATTATTTATTTTATGTTGTGGTGTGATTAGGAGCGTATTCCTTTAATATTGAATTTAATGATTCGTAATAATCATTTAATATTTTAATATTAATTTCAGGATTATTTGTGTCCGGAATTGTTGCTGGCATTTCTGCTAAATATTTTGATAGTTCCGGATATTCATTTCGTATTTTCAAAGTCATTTTTAGGATTGTATCGTTAAGCTCTTCTTCGGTTTCCATGATGTTTTTAGTTGATTTAATTATTTGTTTGAATACAAAAAAAATTAAACTAGAAGAAGTGTCACTCAAATAAAGGATGCTTCTAATAGTTTAATTTTTATGATTTTCTAATAAACTACTTAATTTTCATTAGAAAACCGAGAGTTCCACAAAACTGAAATCTTTTATAGAAGGATTACAGTTCCTAAATCAGTTGTGTTGCCCGTTGTCACTACAATAGTGCTTTTGGTAACTGGGGCTAGAGGCAACACAGGAGTAATAGTTACGTTATATGTCCCTGAAGGAAGCCCCATAACTAAAAATTCTCCACTTGTATTTACGTTTGTGGAATAAGATAAATTTGTAAGAGCATCAACTGCCGTAACTACAGCTAAACTACCAGCGGGAGTAATTTTACCTTTTATATTACCACTTATGGCGGCTTCTATTGTTCTAACTACAGGTTTCAATTTGTATGTTCCATTTCCTGTATTCACAATAGATTTGTTTGCATCAAAATCAAGTAAAACACTATACAATATGCCTTGTTCAAGCGTTTGATGTACTTGGAGTTTTAATCCTGATTGTTCAGCACTTGGAGTACTCAAAGGATAGGTTACATTATCTACAACGACTGTATTGTTCGTTCCTAGTATAAGTCTAATTTGTGCTACTTTAGAAATTTGTAATGTATCAGTCGCAATAAGTGTACTTACACCGTTAGAAAAATCAAGTAGGTTATAAATTCCTTTCTTTACATTCAACGTTACCGTTTGTCCAGCATCTCCAGTTACTTCTACACCAATTAAGTCAATATTTACTTTTTGATATGGGCCTGGAGCATCAGTCATTCTCACAGCATAAGGATAACTTGAGGCTGTTTCATCATTATTATTACATGAAGTCATAATAATTCCAAGTACGATAAAAGATAAAATAGTTTTCATTTTTTTCATTTTCATTTTTTTTAATGGTTAATAAATACTCTTATAGTATTAAGTAAAGATACTTTGTGTTTATAATTAATCTATTACATAACTTTAGGATTAAGTTATAGGATTCACACTTTAATAATAATCTGTATAAGTCATTTCTTATGAATCAGTTTTAATGCTAAATTCAGTAAAACTCTTTTGCCGAATAAATTTATTTTTTGACTGCAGCAGCACTATCTTCAGCCATCTTCATAGCTTTTTTTATTTCTGCTTCATCTTGATTGTCTAATTCTTCCTGTTTTTTATCTTCGGCTTTTTCCTTTTTCTTAAAATAACCTCTCAATAAAAAATTATGTTTTGCAGCTTCCGTAATTTCGGTAAATCCTTTGGTAGTTTCTTGAATGTTTTTCATTGTAGAGTCTACCATTTTACCCATTTTTTTATCTGTAACTAATTTTGATAAAGCTCCATTTCCATTATTCATTTTAGCGGTGAATGAAGAAAATTCATTGGAACTGGTTTCAAGGTTTAAGAGTGATTTTTTTATACTGTTGGCCATTTCTTTATCAGTCATTAATTTTGATAAAGTTCCATTTCCATTGTTCATGTTGTATGTAAATTGAGCAAGTTGTGCAGTAATAATACTGGCGTTATCTACACTTTTTTTAACGCTACTCATCACATCTTCCATGTCTATCGGTATTTTGGAAGCAATTACATCATTGTCTTCAACAATTTTATTAGAGGCAATTCCGGGAGAGATGGTTAATACTTTATCTCCCATTAATCCATCTGAACCAATACTTGCAGTTGCGTCTGTTTTAAGAAACTTTCGTACTTCATCTTTTATCAAAAAAACTACTACCACAGATGAATCAGTTTTTAATTGAATGTCACTTACTGTACCAATATTAATTCCTGCGAAGCGTACATTATTTCCTATTTCAAGGCCACTTACGCTTTTGAAATTAGATTTTAAATTAAATGTTGACCCAAATAAATTTTTCTGTTTTCCTACGAAGTATATTGTAGCGACAAAAAGCACTAATCCGATCATAACAAACATTCCCAATTTCCATTGGAACCCAGATTCTTTATTCATAATTTTTGATTTATTTTTTTGATTTTCTTTTTAAATAAAAAAAGAACGCACCCATTCGTCGTCACTTTTTTCTAATGTTTCATAACTGCCTTCAGCATGAATTACACCCTCTTTTAAAATTACTACTCGGTCTCCGGTATGTTTTGCGCAAGCCATATCATGAGTAATAATAATAGAACTTGTTTTGTTCTTTTTTTGGAGGTCCACTATCAATTCGCTTATTTCTCTGGAAGTAATAGTGTCTAAACCAGTAGTAGGTTCATCATATAATATTATTTCAGGTTTTAAAATAAGCGTTCTTGCAAGTCCAACTCTTTTTCGCATACCACCAGACAATTCTGAAGGCATTTTATCAATGGCTTCAGCTAAACCAACGCTTTCCAATACTTCAACAATTTGGGCTTCTAATTCTTCTTTTGATAAATCTTTTTCATGTCGTCTTAGAGTAAAGCCTAGATTTTCACGAACACTCATCGAATCATATAAAGCTGCATTTTGAAAAAGAAATCCAATTCTTATCCTGATTTCATTGAGCTCAATAGTATCTATTTGGGTTATATCAGTATCAAAGACGTTTATTTCACCCTTATCAGCACGTATTAATCCCACGATGCATTTTATGGTTATTGATTTGCCTGATCCGGACTTGCCTAACACTACTAAATTCTCCCCTCTATTCACAGACAGATTAACTCCTTTTAATACTTCGTTATTCCCAAAGGCTTTATGTAAATCCTTTATTTCAATAATTGGAGCATTTTTAGTACTGGCTTTTTCAGCATCTCTATTTATTATTTCTTGTATCATTTCTAGAAGAATAAATCAGTTATTTGTACCGCAAGCATGTCTATAATAAATATAGTAAGTGATGCAGTTACTACTGCAGAGTTTGCTGCTAAACCAACACTTTCAGTACCATTAGCAGCAGTAAATCCTTTATAGCAGCCTATCATTCCAATAAAAAAACCAAAGAAAAATGTTTTAATTGTTGCTGGTACAATATCTAAAAACGCTAACGATTCAAAAACTTGAGAAGTATAGCGGGTTAGGTTAATCTCACTATGCATATTCACGCCAATATATCCTCCTAACATCCCAATAGCATCTGCAAATATCACTAGAACAGGAACCATAAGTGTAGTGGCTAAAATTCTTGTGACTACTAGGTATTTAAAAGGATTGATAGCCGCTACTTCCATAGCATCAATTTGTTCAGTAACTTTCATTGAACCTAATTCTGCTCCAATGCCTGAGGAAACTTTTCCTGCGCAAATTAAAGCTGTAATTACTGGAGCAATCTCTCGTATTAGAGAAAGTGCAACCATACCAGGCAACCAAGATTCAGCACCAAATTTTGCTAATGTTGGCCTCGATTGAAGTGTCAATACTAATCCCATTATAAAGCCTGTAATTGCAACTAATGGTAACGATTTATATCCAATAATATAACATTGCTTAATAAACTCTCTCATTTCATACGGAGGTTTGAAAACTTCCCGGAAAAACTGTAAGGCAAACAGCGTTGCTTTGCCAATATCGTTAAATATATTTTTTAAATAAATAATCAAAATAGTGTGTTTTAAAGAAATTAATGAATTTTATGTGTTGTGAGAGTAGCTAATTTAATAGCTAAAAGGATTAAAAGGTTATTGCTTCCTTAACATTTTATTTTGTTTAAAATTTATGTTTTCAAGTTAATTCACTGCTTAGTTTTATACTCATTAGACTAAAAGAATTAAATATATTCTTAACACTTTGCAAATAAATACATCCTTTAGATTAATCCAAAACTTAAGAAAAGCATTAATTTTAGTTGCTTCTTTTGAAATTTCCCTGTTTTTTTATTAATTGAATTTTCAATTGATTTTTTTTTAATTTTAAATTGGTGATTATCAATTTTATTCATTCTAATTAAGACATAGTAAAGGTAAAAAGATAGAAAATAAAAAATGTTACATAACTTTTATAATAACTTTCAATTTTCACACATATTTAATTGGATATGAGTGGAATGATTAATAAAAAAGTTAAGATATGGGTTTATTTACAAAGCAATTGGCTGTCTAATTTTGAATTGTTAATTTACGGATGCTTTTATAAATATGAACTGTCAGGACTGGTAATATACTGGCTAATATTGCTACCATCCAAATTTCTCCGGTAATCAATGTCAAGTTCAAAACCAAACGCAGTTGAGGTACAACATAAACAAATAGTAGGAGCCCAGTACAAATAAATAGTGCCATCCACACGAATTTGTTTGTAGTGATTTCATTTATAAATAATTTTGAGTGAACTGAAGACATGTTGAAGACATGAAATAGTTGTGCAAATGCGAGCGTAATAAATGCGATATTATTTACTATTTTTTCATCAGTGGTAATCGCATATCTACAGTACCAAACGGCCACAAAAACGGCTAGCGTTATAGCAGAAGAATATAAAGCGATAATTAACCAGTTTTTATTTGAAATAATACTCTCCTTTGGGTCTCGGGGTGGGTTTTTCATTACCATGTTGTCTCCTTTGCCTAGACCAAGTGCCAATGCAGGAAATACATCGGTTATCATATTTAAGAACAATATTTGTAGTGGGAGTAAAGTGGATGCCGGAGCAAAAATACCTAAAACGGTCACAATAAATATTTCACTCAGATTACAAGAAACGAGGTAAATTACAAATCGCTGTATATTCTGGAAAATAGCCCTGCCTTGAGATACAGCTGCAGTTATAGATTTAAATGAATCATCTTTAAGTATAATACTTGCCGCCTCTTTAGCTACCTGTGTTCCTCTTATTCCCATTGCGATGCCAATATCTGCTTGTTTTAATGCAGGAGCATCGTTTACACCATCTCCTGTCATGGCCACGATATTGCCCTCTTTTTGAAAAATAGCTGCAATTTCTAATTTTTGTTTAGGTGTAGTTCTTGCAAAGATAGCGGTAGATAGAATTTTCTTTTTCCAAACTTTAGTCAGGGAATGCATATTAGATAATTCTTTACCTGTTATTACGGTTTGTTCTTCATCATCTATTAATCCTGTCTTCTTGGCTATATTTAATGCAGTCAGCGGATGATCACCGGTAATCATCACAACTTTAATTCCTGCTTCTCTGCACGATTCAATAGCAGGTTTAATGTCTAATCTTGGAGGATCCAGAAACCCAATTGTTCCTAAAAACACCAAATCATTGAGGTAGTCTTCTTTATTAATTTTAGCTTCTTCCCGATAGGCAAAAGCCAATACGCGAAGTCCTTCTGCGGCCATTTTTTCGGATGTTGCCAATACGGCATTTCTTTCCTTTTGAGTTAATTTTTTTTGGGTTGCTCCAAATTGGATTTCATTACATTTTTTTAATAAATGTTCTACAGAACCCTTTGCTGCAACAAAATAGCCTTTTTTGTTTTTATGCAAAGTTCCCATTATTTTAGTTTCAGAATTAAAGGCTGCTTCTGCTATCCTTGCATATTGCTTTTTTAATTTTTCAACATTTTCTCCAGATGCAGTTGTTAAATTAACTAACGCAATTTCAATAGGATCTCCTATGAATTTCTTTTTTCCTTTGGTAATTTTTTCGATGGCATTATTGCATAAAGAACCTACTAATTTTAATTTTTCAAAATTCTCTATACTTTTTTCAATTTGGCCATTAGTGAAATGCAATTCATTCTTTTCAATATTGACCTTGATTATTTCTTCAGGAAAACTAAAAGTATCTACATAAATTTTATTTTCAGTTAAGGTTCCTGTTTTATCAGTCAAAATTACATTAGTGCTTCCTAATGTTTCTACCGAAGAAAGTTTCTTTACAATAGCATTGCGCTTTGCCATAAGCAACATTCCATATGCCAATGCAACCGTTGATACAATAGGTAAACCTTCCGGGAATGCAGCAACGGCCAGAGCGATTGCGGTTTTAATAATCAACATCCATTCTTTACCTTGCAGTATTCCGGTGATGGCAAATACAAATGTTAAACTTAAAGTTAACCAAATAAGTTTAGTGCCCAAGCTATTCAGCTTCTTGTCTAAAGGAGTTACGGTTTCGCTTGTACTATCCACTAATGATGTAATAATTCCCAACTGGGTGTTTTCTGAAATACCTATAATTATAGCTTTCCCATTTCCATTAATCACAGAAGCCCCTTTAAAGACCATATTAAATTGGTCCCCAATAACAGTATTTTTTGGAAGTTTTTCTGTGTTTTTATCAGTTGGAAGCGACTCACCCGTCAGTGAAGATTCATCACATTGTAACTGATTTAGTTCCACAATACGGCCGTCTCCGGGAATCACATCCCCAGCTTCTAGAATCACAAGATCCCCAGGAACTAAATTTTCAGAAGGAATTTCCTCTGTTTTTCCATCTCGAATGACTTTAGAAAGTATAATATCCATTTCTAGCAATGCTTTCATAGAATTACGAGCTTGTAATTCCATTAAAAAACCTATTAAAGCATTGATAAGAATAACTATTGTAATAGCAATAGCCTCTAAATAATCTTGAAAATATAATGAAACTGTTGCTCCAAAGATTAATAAATAAACAATTGGGCTTTTGAATTGTTGTAATAATATAATCCAAATACTTTTTTGTTTTTTGACTTGATACACATTAAGTCCAAATTCATTAGAACGTTTTTCTGCTTCGGATTTACTGATTCCTTTTATCATGTCAGTTTGAAATAAATCTACTATTTCGTCAATAGTAAAAGTATAGGGATCTTTCAGTGGATATTTAATACTCATTATGATTATTGTTTAAAGGAATTGATACAACCAAGGAAGAACCTAAAATATTTCAGTCTACTATAGAAAAACTACAACTATTATTTTTTAATGAGAAAAACGTCATCCTATAGGATAATTTTAAAAACTATTATTTGCTAAAAAACTGTTGCCTTCAGTGAGAATTAACATCTAAATTTAATTTTAGTTTTTTATTTAAAAGTAATTGTACGAGAAGTAATCCTGTAAGGTATTAAGCATTTTTTTTACTCATAACAATCAAAACAACACCTCCTACAGCGATTACTATACCTATGATTGGAGACCATTGTACAGGATGGTTTACTTCCTTGTTTATTTGGATTGGACCTATGTCAACTACTTTCTCAGTTGTTACGTAATTAAAGCTGTTATAGAGCAACAAAATTATCCCTATTATAATCAATCCGATTCCTATGGTTTTTGTTTTCATTTTTTCATTATTTAAAGTGATTTTGTAAAGATGAAATTAAGCTTTAGAAAAATATTCATTTACAAAAGTATGTTGTTGCTTTTCGGTCATTTTATCGGTGTTTTTAATTTCGATTTTAACTTTTAAAAAGCGCTCATCTTCGCTCAAAAGGTCAAACAGTTCTATTTTTGCATCAGTAGGACCAAACAGAATTATTCGTTTATAATCTTTAATAACTTCACTTATTTTTTTGTAATACTCTAACAGTAGCCCTTTCTCTTTATTTTGGGTTAGATTTTCATTTTTGATTAAACTTTGATTTTTCACTTCATTTGTAAAATTTGATTCAATAGTTTTTATTTCAAAATGCATGGTTGTAAATTCTATAATATACGCAATAGAATGATCCATCCAAATACCTAATTTTTTTGATGCTTTCATAGTTGCTTTTTATGGATCTATATAATTTGGTTATCAACTAGTTATAGTTGGTGTGGTAATCTAAAGTTCGTCTATCTAAATGCTAAAAGAGTTATATAAATTTAGGTAAAAATTATATAATTTACATGTTTCTAAATTAGAAATATATTGTCTAATTCATAAAGAGTAGACAAAATTGTTAACTAAAAAATAAAATTTATGATATAAAAAAGCAATGTTATAAAGTTTGACGTATAAGCAATAATCCACTCACTAAAGGCAGTAATCGCCGTTGAAACCACTAAGGAAACCATCAGTGAAAATGCGATTACCAAAATTAATCCAAAGAAAAACAGTCTTACTTTGAGAATAGAAAAAATTCCTTCTTGTGGTTTTACTTTTACATGCCAAATTAAGTTTAATGTCTTTTGTAATTCTACAAATACACCTGCTGCACGAACAAGCTAAATTATAATGCTAACGATTGATCCCCAAATCGTAGATTTAGACGTTCCGGATTTTTGTAATATTTTATTGATTTGACTGTTGGTTCAGTACCCATAGTCAATTAAATTTGTGCAATAATCTCTTGGTTTACGTTTTTTTTTCAAAAAAATATCTAGTAATAGCGATAATGAGAACTAACAATCCCGGTATACTGAAGATTGCATAATAGGCAATAACAGCGCTTAACCTGAAAGGGTCTTTGTCAATCGATGCATTAAAAGAATGTTTGAATATTTGACTCAAATCTTTTATTTTGAATTGCATATTTTGTTGTTTTTTTCTCTTCTGTTTTTAAAGATTTTTCTAATGTTAATCGTGCCATCAAATAACTCACTGTTGACTCAGCACCTTGATTTAGATTTATATAATCTTCTTCTAATCCATCATAACATCCACCGGTACAAGGATTGTAAATAATCTGATGTAACCGGTTGTTTCCTAAAAACCAATTAAATGCAGTTTCCATTTTTTCGAAGTATTGCTCATTTTCAAAAACAGTACTAAATTTGCTTAAAGCAAGAATAGTATACGCCACATCAATAGGTTGTTCGCCGCCTATAGGACACGGATCCAATTTATTTTCTTTGTCAAGCCATCCTTTATTGGAAATTACCTGAATCCTGTTTTCTATGAAAATTTTAGAAAGAAGAAAGTCAAAAGATATTTTTGCAATTTCTTTATAAATTAATTTCCCCGTCGCTAACCAGGCGCAAAGCATCGCTTCAGGTAAAATACTGTTACCATAAGTAAGATAACTTTCAAACCAGGTCCATTCTTTTTCTGCTTCATGCTTATACATTTGTACTAACCTGTTGGCTAGTTTCTCAATTATAGAAATATTTTGTTCTGAGACTCTTTTTGTATTGTAGTAATATGTCCCTTTGATTATGAATGCCATAGCTCGCGTGGAATGAATTTCAAGCACAGTCAATAAGGCATTTTGCATTATAGCATCAGCATCTTTTGCTAACTCATCAGGTAGAATGGCGCCAATTGAATTTAAATAACCTAAAGCCCAAATTGCTCTTCCATTTGAATCTTCGAGATTTGTAGTATTATTTTGTGTCGTAAAATGGTGCTCCTCATCTACATAATTCAGAAAGTAGCCGTCCGGTTGCAAACAATATTTTATAAAATCGAAATAGATGCGGATGTATTTTAAATCTTCTTTGTCCTTTGTTAATTCATACTGTTGGCATAGGGCTACCATGGCTCTGGCATTGTCATCTAAAGTATATCCCGAATCAATATCCGGTTGATTAATCTTTGAAAATTGAATCATTCCAAAAGAAGTGGTTAGTTTTTTTATATGATCAAGATTGACTTTTGGAAGTTTATAATGCAAGCGGAAGTTTTCTTCAGCAATTGATTCGAATAACAGGGCATGCCCAATTGCTGCATTTTCCCAAGCGGTAGGAGCAATTCTATGCAATCCGTTTAAACCCATATTTTTTCTCAAGTGCGCATCAAGCAATAGCTTATTTGTTTTTTCAGCCAATTGTTTCGGATTGTCAAAATCAATAATAATTCCGACATCATTCTTCAATACTTCACAGGCATGGGGAATAGGAGTTGAAATAATTGGGCAACCACAACTAATAGCATACGAAAAGGTTCCGCTTACTGCTTGATTTGGATCTTTGGAAGTAAAAAGATAAATATCAGTGAGTTGTAAATATTCTAAAAGATCGGGTAAAGGCGAAAATTGATTTATAAAAAGAACATGTTCCTGAAGTTGTAAGTCTTCAATCTTAGCTTGAAGCATCAAACGATATTTTTCGCCTTCTTCTTTTACCACAGACGGATGAGTTTTTCCAATAATTAAAAACAGCACGTCTTTATTCTTTTTTACTATTTCAGGCAATGCTTCTAAAGTAGTTTCTATGCTTTTTCCAGAGCTTAATAATCCAAAAGTCGAAAGTATTTTTTTTCCGCTTAATTTGTATTTAATTTTTAATTCCTCTTTGTCAGAATGAGGAACTAAATGGGTTCCGTGTTGAATTATTGTGATTTTATCTATTGCAATACCATAGTCTTTAACCAATAGCTCTGCGGCAGAATTTGTCATTACTATAATGGAATGTGCTTCTCTTGCTATTTCTTGAACATTTGCTTCCAAAGACGGATTTGGTCCGGGCAATACAGTATGAAAAACTATGATAACAGGTTTTTGAAGTATTTTCAGAAACTGTCTAAAGTCGGCTTCATTATTTCTAAATAGTCCAAATTCATGTTGAATCAACACCAACTGTAAATTAACATCAGTATTAATTTTATTGGCCAAATTGATAAAACCATCCGAATGATCTGTATTGAGAATGTATTTTATAGCATTAGTATAAGCATGTTGCTCATTATTGGATTCCAAAGAACAAATTTTTATTTTAAAAGAATTCTTGAATTTATTATCCAGTGCTTTAATCAAATCTTGGGAATACGTTGCAATACCACATTCTTTCGGTGGATAAGTAGTAATAAATAAGATTTCAGGCAACACATTTTTTTTGTCTGGAAGTAATAGCTCATTCACATAAGTTTTTTTTGGAATACTTACAGATTGGATATTTTGGCGTTTAACGATGATTTTATTAATCATTATTTATAATGTTTAGCATTAGTTCTTTATTTCTGATTGATAGCCTACATGCTCATTTTCGGCGCATTCAAGAATAATACGTCATTTTATCTTGCTTTTTTGTAAAAAAAAATCTACCAAAAAATCTACCTCGAACTGGTTTTGAATAATTGCACCCAACGGATTAATACTTATTTAATAAAAAAATATTTTGATTAAAACATATTGTTCAAAATGAATATAAAGGTCGGTTTTTTATAGGATAAATTTGTTATATAAATTTTTAAATTTGTTATACTATTCACATTTTTAAGCACTTATTTTTTATCCAAACCAGATTTTTAATTATTGGCCATGAAAAAAGGGCTGTTGGTGACAACAGCCCTTAACTAACCAAAAAAAACCCAACCTAATCTTATTGTCTTTAGTAGTTCATTTTCAACTCTACTCTTCTATTTTTTGCACGACCTAAAGCAGTTTTGTTGCTTGCAATTGGTTTGCTTTCGCCATAACCTATGGCTGTCAATCTAGAGGCAGTAATACCTTTTTCCATTAAATAATTTTTAACGGTTTCCGTACGTTTTTGAGATAATTCTAAATTGAACGCATCACTACCATTACTGTCTGCATGTCCTTCGATAACCAAGTTAGAAGCTTGATATTTATTAATTAAGGTTACTAATTCGTCCAATTGAACTAGAGAAGCAACTTTTAATTTTTCACTATTATTTTCGAAGAAAATTTTACTTCCTAAATAGGTGATTCTTTGAACATCTTGTTTTGTAATTTCAGGACACCCTTTATTTTCCATAGTTCCTTTTACAGTAGGACAACGGTCATCCATATCAGCTACACCATCACCATCAGAATCAGGACAGCCATTTAAACTCAATGGACCTGCAACCTCAGGACAACGGTCTAAATCATTTGTTACTCCATCTCTATCATTATCCATTGGACAACCCGTTGCATCAACTTTGGTTCCCATTTTAGTATCTGGACATTTGTCATTAATATCAGCTACACCATCATTATCACCATCAGGACAACCGTTTAATGCAACCGTTCCTGCAACATCTGGACAGCTATCTAAATAATCAGCAACACCATCTTTGTCTTTGTCTAAAGGGCATCCATTTGCATCAACTGAAACACCTGCTGGAGTTCCAGGACAAGTATCATTACGATCCGAAACACCATCATTATCAGCATCTTTTTTGTCTCCTAAATTGAAAGTCAAACCAGCCATGTGTGATAAGTAAGCATCTTTTTTACCTGCGATAACACCATCTCTTCTGTCTTTATTTGAAAAACTGAAAGTTTCTTGTAAGTTAAGCATGATTCCAGGAGTCAACCTGAAATTCAATCCACCCCCTGCAGTAGGTAAAGCGTAATCAATTCTGTCTTGGTCAAAGTTTAAATCTTTGTCAAACAACATAGCACCAACCCCTACAAATGCATAAGGTCTAACTATAGATTCTGGCCCAGTCATGTTAAATCTTAAATTTAATGCTACCGAATTGAAATCACTCTTGAAACTTCCTGAAGGACTATTGTAACCGATTGTTCCTTTTGAAGCCAGAAAATTTAAATCAAAATAACGACCTAAATATCTCGATACTGACAAACCTCCAAAACCATAATATGCTTTATCCGTTTTGTAAAAATTATTACCAAGATCCCCTTGATATTGTGTGATACCACTATGAAGACCGATGTTCCATTTCTTGTCTTCAGTCTGTGCTTTTGAGGCTATTGTAAATGCTAAGCAAGTACAAAGTAGTAGGATTTTTTTCATTTTAATTTATTGTTTTATTAATTAATACAAAGGTGGGTACGATGGAATCGTTTAATGTTATAGAACTTTATGAATAAGTTGCATCATTCCCACATTTTTATTATTGTGTAATTATTTCTAAAAAAAAGAACTATTAAAAAACTAACTTTTATTAACCGCTCTGGGATAGAGGTTAAAAAAGGTTTTTTAATAGTTCTAATTTATATGATAAAAAAAATTAGAATTTGAATTCGCTAAACGACTAAAGCATTACGCAAGATACGTTTTCGTCAAATTTATCAAAGTCGGTTTCTGTTATTGATTTATCTTCTTCAAAAGATTTTTTTGGAGTAATTTTACCAACTTTACAATAACTATTAGAGCCTAGGTAAACTTCGTTTTCTGATTGTTCCATTTTATTCTGGGTTAATTTTTTAGTTTAAATTAGTCTAAATATCTTCTTAAAGTCCAGGACATAGTTTCATGTAATTCCATTAAACCTGTTAGGAAATCAGCAGTTCCGGCATCTTTATTTTCTTGGGCACTCAGGTCTATATCTTTTCGTAAATGAACAATAACCGTTTCATGATCGGTTAATAATTCTTTCAGCATATCCTTTTGAGCAGGATACTGATGGGGTGATTCTTTGAGGATCGTTAAATCTGAAAACTCTTTCATCGTTCCAATAGTTTTTCCGCCTAGTTTGCTGATACGTTCCGCAATTTCATCAATTGATTCCTCTAATTGTCTGTATTGGCCTTCGAACAATTTATGAAGCTCCATGAAACTTTCACCTGATACGTTCCAATGAAATTTTCTTAATTTAATATATAGAGTCATTTCATTTGCTAATATTGAAGAAAGAATCGTAATACTTTTTTTTAAATGCTCTTCTGTAATTCCAATTTGTGGTTTCATGTTTTTTAATTTTATTTAAATTAGTGTACTTTTTTAATGATTTCAATTCAAACTCATTGTTTTTTAATTATCAAAGCAGTAGGGGACAATTAAAAAGAATTTTATTTTACAAAGTTCATTTTATTTCTTCCGAAAAGTATTATAAAATTACAAAAATAAGTTACATTATTTACACTTTTTAATATGTATTACATTGATAGTTAATTGTTTAATATTTTTTTTTAATTTGTATTTCACAATTTTTTTATCTTTAAATAGGGATATTTTTAAAATAGTCAGCCTGGATTATGGCCATACTTTATAATGCTGAAACTAATCGAAAGGATGTAAATTAGGAATGTAGCAAGAAAAAGACATTAAGCTATGGAAACTTCTTTTGCCAGATAAATTTCCTGCACCGCATTGATGAGGTTTACGCCTTCACTAAAGGGACGCTGGAAAGCTTTTCTCCCCATTATCATTCCGGCTCCACCGGCACGTTTGTTTATGACGGCCGTTTTTATGGCTTCCGCCAAATCAGTTGCGCCTTTTGATTCTCCACCTGAATTAATCATACTAATGCGTCCTGAGTAACAATTCAATATTTGATAGCGACATAAATCGATTGGATGGTCGCTGGCTAATTTGGTGTACATGTCCGGATTTGTTTTGGCAAATTTTATCGAGGTAAAACCACCATTATTTGTTGGTAATTTTTGTTTGATAATGTCCGCCTGAATTGAAACCCCTAAGTAATTGGCTTGACCGGTAATATCAGCTGCCGTATTATAATCGATTCCGTCTTTTATAAACCCATCATTTCTGGAATAGCACCAAAGAATTGTAGCCATTCCCAGATTATGCGCTTCTTCAAAAGCCTTTGCGATTTCTATGATTTGCCTGTCCGATTCGGCTGAGCCAAAGTAAACTGTTGCCCCTACAGCAATTGCTCCCATATTCCAGGCATCTCGAACACTCCCAAACATAATTTGGTCGTATTTGTTGGGATAGGTCATCAGTTCGTTGTGATTCAGTTTTACCACAAACGGAATTTTATGCGCATATTTTCTGGATAACATTGCAAGGCCGCCCATAGTAGAAGCGACTGCATTGCAACCCGATTCCAATGCTAATTTTACGATATTTTCCGGGTCAAAATAAATGGGATTTGGAGAAAAGGAACTTCCTGCAGTATGTTCAATTCCTTGATCTACTGGTAAAATAGAAATATAACCCGTGCCGCCAAGTCGGCCATTATGATACAGTTGTGTCAAACTTCGAATCGTTTGTCCATTTCGATTGCTTTGCAAAAAAACACGATCTATATGTGATGGAGTAGGCAAATGAATTTGATCTTTCGAAATAGTTTTACAGACATGATCCAACAAGGAGTCTTTTTCATCACCTAATAAAGCTAACAATAGGGATATATCTTTCATTTTAACTTTTGATTTAATTTTCTAAAAAAACATCATTTTAATAGACAAATCTATTTTAATTACCCTTTATAAACTGGATAATCAATATATCCTTTCCCATCAGCTGTATAAAATAAATCCATATTAAGATCTTGAGATAAAGGCCAATTGTTTTTAAATCGTTCCACCAAATCAGGATTGTTAATAAATGGACGACCAAAAGCGATGAGGTCCGTAAGTCCGCTTTCAATTTCCGCTTCAGCACTTTCCTTGTCATAACCACCACAAAGAATCAAGGTGTTTTTGAAATTATGGCGTATCAATTTTTTAATTTCCAAAGGAACTGGAGGCGCTCCCATAGCAGAATGATCCACTAGGTGAATATAGGCTATGTCCAGTTTATTGAGTTCTTTAGATAAGTAATCGTAAGTGGCTTCTATTTCTGGGTAATGAGGCATGTCACTGGCTACTCCGTATGGTGATAGACGAATACCCGTTTTTTCTTTTCCAATGGCATTTGCAACAGCAGCCACTACTTCAATCACAAAACGGCATCGGTTTTCAATACTTCCACCATAATTATCGGTTCGGATGTTGCTTACTGGCGAAAGGAATTCTTCTAATAAATAACCATTAGCAGAATGCAATTCCACACCATCAAATCCTGCAAATAAAGCATTTTCTGAGGCAGCAGCATATTCAGTTCTGGCATGAAGAATTTCTTGTAGTGTCATTTCTTTTGGAACAATAAAATCCTGTAATCCTTTCAAGTCAGTCCACATTTGTCCAGCTGCTTTTATCTGGGAAGGAGCAAGGATATGCGCATCTTTATGCATATTAAGGGGATGACTAATTCTTCCGGAGTGCATTAACTGGACAAATATTCTTCCTCCATTTTTATGAACAGCCGTTGTTGTTTTTTTCCAGCCTGCTACTTGAAGTTCACTAAATATACCAGGAATTCGGGCATACCCAAGACCATTAGGCGAGGGTGAGGTACCTTCAGTTATGATTAATCCAGCAGTGGAACGTTGATTATAATATTCGGACATCAGCTCATTAGGAATATTGTCAATCGCCCTGCATCTTGTCATGGGGGCCATAACAATTCTATTTTTCAATGTTAATGAACCAACTTTTTTAGGTATAAATAGTTCGTATGTTTTCATGTTTGTTGTTCTTAAATTGCTATTATAAAGATAATTATATTTAACGACTTACGTGTTTAAAAAACTTTCGAAAATGTTATATTATCCATTAAATAAGCATATTGCAGTTTAAATAAGCCTTCTTTGGAGCCTCAGCATACCTCTGGTCAACAAAATTATTTTAAGCGAGATCCTTAAGCATTCAATAATAAAATTTTCTCAAAAAATTAAGTTAGATAACATTTTTTTTATGCTCTGATTAACGGTTATCAAGCTCGTGTACCAATTCGTTGGTCATAGGCGGAAGATTGGAAAACCCCTATGTTCTTGATGCCGTTTCGCCAATCTGGCAAATCAGAAAAAAGATGTTATCTAACAAAATTTAGTGATTATTGATTCCAAACCATTCCAGTTATATATGTTTCAGAGGGAATGTTTTTATTATTTAGAATAATTTATTTTCGATTTATTTTATTTTCCTGACGTGATTGACCCATACATCGCTTCGTATTTTAGCATAATATCAGCTTCGCCAATCGAAGTAAAGAAAAATTCTAAGCGTTGTATATGTTCTTGTGTAAATTGCAGATGTACTTTGAGAGCATCTACTAATTCATCTGTAGCTGCATTTTTAATCATTATGGGGATGGAAATCATCAGTGCTTTTTCAGAAAAGTAAATTTCTTTTAGTTCTTCTACAAAAATATTGCGACAATCTTGTTTTGTTTCTGATATAGTAATTTCTGAATTTCCTTTACCTTCTTGCAACTTTATTCTTTTATTAGTTTTGGTGGCTGTACTTTTCATCAGTTTATATTTAATTGTTGAATATATTTAATAATGTAAAGTTGAGGTTTAATACTTTTTAATCTCTTACATAATTTCAAGTATGACTTATAACTTTCACATGTTTACATAAAAAAGGTTGTAAAAAAAGGAATTTGATTATTTATCCTAAATAAATCGCTGTCATTCGTAAAGTTTATTCTCTGCTAATTTTATAAAAAAAACAGGAATAAACTTTTCCATTACATTATTATTTAGTTATCAAATTCCTTTTTGAACAACCTCTTTTAAATTAAAGAGGATTCTATCTTTTCTCAACAATAGTCATGTTGAGATTTTAATAATTAGTCGTAAATTATAGTTTCACCTCATTTTCTAATGGTAATCCATTTTCAAAATCGGTAAAGTTTTTCAAAGTCGTTAGAGCAATTTGGTCTAACGCTTCATTTGTGAAAAAGCCCTGATGTGGTGTAATTAAAACATTATGAAAAGCCATTAATCGTTCTATTAAATCGTCTTTAATAATACTTTCAGATAAATCTTTAAAAAACAAATTTTCTTCTTGTTCATAAACATCTATTCCTAAATAGCCTAATTGTTCATTTTTCAATGCTTCAATTGCATCTGATGTTTTAATTAATGCTCCTCTACTGGTATTGATAAGCATAGCGCCTTTTTTTATTTTAGAAAATGTTGTACGGTTAAAAAGATGTTTTGTATTTGCGTTAAGAGGGCAATGGAGCGAGATAATGTCGGAATTTTCAAATAGTTCATCTAATGTTTTATATTGAACCCCTTTTACTATTAACTCCTCGGATTCCGTAACATCATAAGCGATTACTTTGCATCCAAAACCTAGTATTATTTGGCAAAAAGCGGCACCTATTTTTCCTGTTCCAATTACACCTACCGTTTTTCCATAAAGATTAAATCCGGTAAGATTTTCCAAAGAAAAATTACTCTCTCTAACTCTATTGTAGACTTTATGTGTTTTTCTGTTCAAAGTCAAAATTAATGCTACTGCATGTTCTGCAACGGCTTGTGGAGAATAAGCAGGAACTCTCAGTATTTTAATATTCTCTTTTGCAGCGGCCTCAACGTCTACATTGTTAAAACCCGCGCAACGTAAATCAATAAGTTTAATTCCAATATGAGACAATTGATTGATTGTTTTTTTATCAATTTTATCATTTACAAATATACAAACGCCTTCAAATCCTATTGCCAAATTTGTAGTTTCAGCATTTAAAGGAGCTTCAAAATAGATGAGTTCGTGCTTACTTTCATTATTAAATTTATCAAGATATTCGCGATCATAGGGTTTAGTACTGAATACTGCAATTTTCATAGTGTCATTTTATATTTAGTCCTTTTAGTGTTACCAATTGGTTTTCCTATTTTGGAACATGAGCTGCATCAATATCAATTTATTTTGGATTTTATTATGAATGTTTTCTGAGGGAAGATAAACAGGATATCCCGTAAAACTATTTTTTGTTTTCTTTTTAAGGAGAACTAAGTTTACTTTGGGAATGTTGATTGTTTTTTTCATTTGCTTAATATTCAGTGTACTAAGTTGATGATAATTTTTGTAAAATGTATTATATAATTGTTATAAAGAGTTATATGATTTACTTTTTTTGTATTGATGTTTTTTAGTAAAACTTTAATAAATAGAAGGGAGGAATAAATGAAGTTTTAGTAATCGAATTTGACAAAGAATCAAATATTTAATAATTTCTCTCTGAATTTAAAAAAAATCAGAGAGATTTATTTAACACAAAGCCCATAAAAATAGAAGCATACTGCTTTACATGAGTTATGGAGGAATTCTTCTTAAAATTACATTTGGAAATTTTTATGAAGGTCTACTCAAATGCGTTTTTGCATTAATAGAATAATATTAGGTAGAAATTTATGATTCGTCTTTTGTTGTACGAACTAAACTAATTCCAGAAACGAAGAAAATAATACCAAGTACACCGTAAATAATTAGCGATTTAACATCTCTCATTTCACCTGATGTACCAGAAAATAATACAGCTGTGTAAATAAGACCACCTATTCCAAGAGCAGTAAGTAATGCCCCAAAGATTCTTTTTAGATTCATAATTTTTAGTTTTAGAAGTTTATTAAGTTTAATGTTAGATTTTTTTGTTTACATATAGTTTTTGAAGGTCATTTACTCTAAATACACGTTGATAATTTCAACAAGTGTTTTTTTAAAGAACTGAAATTGAGAAACTAAAGCGCAGGTATAAAGCGATTTATTGCTTAATCAAATGTAAGGTGATTGTGAATTGTAGAAGTTACATGATTTTGTAAAAGACTTACATTATTCACACATTGTCATTTTTAATGATTTATTAGGATAAAAAAAGAAGCTGTCCTAATAAAAATGCCCCCAAAAAGTTCAAACACTATTTGGGGGCAGTTCATTGGGCAGCCTCTTATAAATTAATTTTTTTAATCTATTGTGGTTGTGTAACGGCATTCATTTGTAGCGTTACTGCTGTTTGTGCTAATAACCTTCCGTTTATTGTTGCTTCAGTCTGTAAATTAATACCGGTCATTCCTAATATGTTTCCTTCAAAATGACTAGTGGTTCCACAGGTAACAGCATCTGAAACTACCCAGAAAATATTTTTGGATTGTACTCCTCCTGTTAATGTCATTCTAACAGCAGAACTCAATTTAAGAGTTCCGGCTACTTGAAAAATAAAAACATCAGTTGGATTACCAGAAATAGTTATATCAGTTGGGATATTAAGGGCACTTGTCCATTTATATAAACCAGGTGTAAGTGTTTTTCCACCAATATTTCCAGCACCTAAATTTAGAAAATCAGGATTAGTTCTCCCAGCTGCATCAGTATATGCGGTTTGCATATCACCAATAGCTGTTGTTAATCGTGTAGCATTAGTTACACTGCAAGGAAGAGGGCCTGCTGCATCAACTGTGTATATTGTTCCTACTACTTCTGTACATCTAACTAATATGGCAGCACCAGTTATTGGGCTTGAACCAATATCACCTGTGATAGTTGATTTATATACATCTGTAATTCCTGTTTTTGACAGAATTGCAAAATCTCCTGCAATACCAAGATTTACTCCATTCAATGAACCAATTTTTGGCTCTATAATATACGTTTCATTAAGGGCATTTATATGGGAAGGTGAACTATCTGATTTTCCAACTGCAGCGCTATTAGCAGTTAAATCCTCGTCCGTATCGTTATTGCAACCAGACATAAAAACTACAAGTAGTAAGGCTAGTGTAGGTAATGCATTTTTAAATTTCATAACTTTGTTTGTTTAAATAGTGACTTATTTATCACTAAACAAAGATGGACTCTTGATCTTTAAATATGTTATAAGATTACTGACATATGTTATAGCATTAACCTTTTGTTTAAAAGAAATCTATTATCTATAATCGAAAGTAGTATTTACAGGCTGTTGATTTAAAGATTTATATGGCTGTAATTTTTATAAATTCCCGAGAGTTAGATACCTCAGACACGGTTTTAGTTATACTTTTTTAGTTAACTCAATAATTTTGCTCAATAATAATTTTTCATCAATGGGTTTAGCAATATAATCATTCATCTCGACAGCTTTACATTTTTCCAAATCAACTGTTGTAACATCAGCTGTCAAAGCAATAATCGGTATGTCTAAATTCAAAGTGTTACGAATGTATTTTGTAGCTTCAAATCCATTCATTACAGGCATTTGCAGATCCATTAAAATGATATCATAGGATTTGGTTTGTAGCATTTCGATGGCAATTTTTCCATTTTCAGCAATGTCACGTTGAAACCCAAAATCATCTAGAATTGTTTTCATTAATAATTGATTAAGCGCCATATCTTCTACAACTAATACTTTTATGTCCTTTTGGGACATGTGTAATTCGTTTGAATTAGTTTCTAATTCAGCAGCTTTTTTTGTTTTCTGAAAAGGCAAAGTAAAACTAAAAGTAGATCCTTCATTAATTTTACTTTTAACACGGATACTTCCTCCTTGTGATATTACTAGCTGCTTAACAATAGTCAGTCCTAAACCTGTTCCTCCATAAAGACTGGAAGCCCCGTTAGCAGCCTGTTGAAAGTTTTCAAATATTAAATCGATATTGTCTTCTGGAATACCAATTCCGCTATCTGTAACTTCAAATTCGATAATTACTTTATCGTCATCTTCAAATAATAAATTAATATTAACCGCGATTTTTCCTTCCGAAGTAAATTTTACTGCGTTACTTACTAGATTCAAAATAATTTGGTGTAATCTAATGGTATCTCCTAAAAGGACATCAGGTATTTTTTTATCATAATTTGTGACTAATTTTAAATTTTTTTCTTGAATTTTTGTTTCAAATAATTGAAGTATTGAAGTTACGGAAACAGCCATTTTGAATGGTTTTTTTTCAAAAATCATTTTACCGGCATCCACTTTTGCTAAATCAAGTATGTCATTGATTAATGCAATTAAGGTATCACCACTCAATTTAATTGCGTTTAAATATTCTTTTTGTTTATCGGACAAATCAGTTTTTAATATCACTCTGGTAAATCCAATAATTGCATTCATAGGAGTTCGGATTTCATGACTCATATTGGACAAAAATTGTTGCTTTGCTTTCATCGCATCTTCCGCATTTTTTGTAGCTTCTTCGGCTTTATTTTTTGCTTCTTCCGCTATTAAAGTAGCCAACTCTGCAAATACTTTTGCTTCAATTAATTCTGATTCAATTCTTTTCTGATCCGTTACATCTCGGGCTACAACCACCACACCCAGAATAGTTCCTTTATCATCTTTATAAACCGATCCGTTTAATAGCACATCAGTGATTTTTCCGCTTTTATGTCTTAGTTTTAGTGGAAAATTTGTGATAAAACCTTTGGCAAATACCTCTTTATAAATAGCACGGGCTTTATCTGGTTCAGTAAAATATCCAAAGAAATCACTACCTTTTAATTTTTCACGTGACATCCCTGTTATAATTACAGCTGCCTGATTCATATCTGTAATCTTACCTTCATTATTTATCGTTGTTAAGGGATCAAGGCTTGCTTCAATAAGGCTAAGGGAATATTTTTCTTTGAGAAAATAACGAGAACGATCCGTTATGTCTTCAATAGCAAGAAGAATTAGCGGTTCACTATTTGTTTTTTGAATAATCAAATGTGCGTTAAGCAACATTATTCTTTCTCCAATTCCAGAAAAAGTGTGCGTCACTTCAAAATTTTCAAAACTGGTATTTTTGGAAAGGATGTTATTTAGAACTTCACGGAGTTTTGTAATATTCCATTGTTTATTGCCTAAATCAAATAATAATTTCCCTTCGGTTTCCTCTTTATCTACCAGGAATTTTTTATAAAAAGATTTATTGGCTGATATTACATGAAAATTTTTATTCAGAATAAGCATTGGCTCATGAATTGTAGCAATAATAGCTTCTGAATACTCATGTGATTCTATTAATAAATCATGGCGCATTTGTAATTCCTGGTTAGTAGAAATAAGCTCTTCATTAGTGGCTTCTATTTCTTCTTTTGAGGTCTCCAGTTCTTCATTTAAGGTCTGGAATTCTTCATTTGAGGAAACAATTTCCTCATTTGCTGCCTGTAATTCCTCATAAATATTTTCCTGCGTTTCAATGATAGCAATCATTTCGGCGCGTGTAGTATTCAGTTCCTCAGTCAGTTTTTTTATTTTTAAATCTTTGAGTGTTGTATTGTTTTTATTGGTAAAATCTGATTCAATAAATTTATCTGCCTGTTCCTGTGGTTTAAAAACGATAAGCATAAGGGGTTCGTCCCATTCAATTTTAAGTGGACGGACTTCAAAAGACATTAATCGTAAAACAGATTCAATTTTTATTTCAATACCCGATTTTTGTACGCATTGCTTTGTATCGATTGCTTTATTAATCGCATTACGCAGTTCAAAAGCAAATTCTGGGCGTGCCATTTTCAAAATATTAAGGCTGGCTTTACCTGATGCATGCTCAAGGTAGGAGGAAACCGGACCTCTAAACTGGAGGATTTCCATGTCTTTGTTGACTACTGCACATGCCGGCATATAACTGGAAAGAAGTGTGGAATCAATTGCATTTTCTATACTTTCTTGATTTACACTGATGCTTTTTGAAGGCACATTTATTTTTTTACTGGACATAGTTGTACGTGTAAAACGAGGTGTTAATTGAAGTATCTTTCTCACTCCCAAATTATTTTTCCGGGAATAGATTTTAAATTTATTATTGATTAGCGTGAAAAGCTGTGATGATGTCCCAATACTCTCTGCTTTACCAAGCATTAAGTAGCCTCCATCATTCAAAGCAAAATGTAGGGATGCAAAGACTTTTTTCTGGGCGGCTGAATCAAAATAAATAAGAAGATTACAGCAACTGACAAAATCCATTCTTGAAAAAGGAGGATCACGTAAAATATTGTGAGGTGCAAATATGCACATCTCCCGAAGTTCTTTCACGATACGATAATTCTCCCCTGTTTTTGTAAAAAAACGAGATAAATACTTTTTTGGAATTGATTCTACATCACTTTGAGTATATTCTCCGTTGCGAGCTTCTCTGATTGCTTCCTCGCTTAGGTCCGTTGCAAAAATCTGCACTGGTATTTTATCCGTTTTGTTATCCTGTAATTCAGCAATAATCATTGCAATAGAATAAGCTTCCTGCCCTGTAGAACAAGCTGGAACCCAAATTCTTAGGGTTTCTTCAGCGGATTTACTTTTTAGAAGCTTAGTTAGGAGATCGGTCTTTAGAAACTGAAAAGTCTCTGTTTCTCTAAAAAAACTAGTCACATTAATTAATAAGTCAGTGTAGAGAATTTCAATTTCATTGTTTTTTTTGAGTAAAAGCGTTACATATTCTTGGATTGTTTTTATTCCATATTGCTGCATTTTATGATTTATTCTCCTTTTTATGGTTGGGATTTTATAATGGCTAAAATCCACACCAGTTTCTTTGAGTAATAGTTCAAAAATGGTGTTTATATCATAGTTATTATGAGCAACAGTAATTTCTTTTGTATGCTCCTTATCTTTATTATTATTTAAAGGAACTCCATTTTTACTGAGATGTACTAATTGGGCAGCAATTTCCTCTGGAGATAAAATAAAATCAACTACACCCGAAGAAATAGCTGAATTTGGCATACTACTCGCTTGAGCAGTATCATCTTGTGCAAAGGTTATTCCACCAGCATCCTTAATTGCTTTAAGTCCAGTCATTCCATCGCTGGCATAACCTGAAAGAACTACACCAATGACATTTTTTTTATGGGTTTCGGCAAGTGAAGAAAAAAGAAGGTCAATGGTTAGATTAGGAATGTTGTTTTTAATGCGGGGAAGTAGTTGAATGTGTCCGTTAATTACTTCAATTACTTTATTTGGAGGAATCACATAAACAGTATTGGGTACCATTTTTTCCATATTATCAATTTCCTGAACTTTCATTTTTGTAATTTTAGAAAGAATGGAAGTCAGTAAACTTTTATGGTCAGGGCTTAGGTGTTGAACATAAATAAATGCCATACCAGTATCGGATGGTAATTTTTTTAATAAAAGGCTAAATGCTTCGAGTCCTCCGGCTGATGCACCGATGGCCACCACAGTAAAAGCGTTTTCTTTTTCTTCTTTTTCTGGAGTTAATTTATTCGGAGTGGATTTTTTAGCTGATTTCATAATATATTAAATGGGTATTTTTAATTTATAGTTAAAGGATTGACTATAATTTTTAATACATCCATCATTTCATGACACCTAATAGTTAGAAATGTATTATAAATATTTGTTTAAAAGTAAGAAAATATGTTTTATGAATTTTTAATTAATTGAAATTCTTCTTCTAATTCAGTACATGCCTGCAAACAAACTTCTTCAAGTTGTTGTACTAAGTCGTGTATCTCTTCATTTTTTTCTTTTGCAGTTGCAAATTCCTGAATTTTTTTTGCTAAATTCTCAAAATCGGTACTGATTCCCATTATTGAAAAAGACGGAATCATTTTATGCGCTGCTGCCGCTAATAAAGACCAATTTTGCTCCTCTAAACTTCGTTTAATTGTATCTATTAAAGGAGGGGTTTGTGCTAAATAGAGCGAAATCATTTCCATCATTAAAGCTGGATTTGATTTTGTCCTTTGATTTAAATACGCTAGATCAATACATCTAGTTTTTTTATTTGCATGTACTTCTTCTTCCAAAATTTCAGTGATTTTTGTAAGTTTAGGTTTGTTTAAGACACCAATTATTTTACTATATAATAGTCTTTCGTCAATTGGTTTAGCAAGGTAATCATTCATTCCCACTGCTTTGCATTTTGCTAAGTCAACAGTAGTTACGTCAGCCGTTAATGCAATAATAGGAATTGTGGAATTTAGAGTTTTTCTAATATATTCTGTGGCTTCAAATCCATTCATTTCCGGCATTTGCAAATCCATGAGAATTACATCATAGTCTTTTTCTTTAAGTTTTTCGATAGCTATTTTACCATTTTCGGCAATGTCACGGGAAAATCCAAAATCATCTAAAAGTGTTTTCATTAATAGTTGATTAAGGGCAATATCTTCAACCACTAATACTTTAATGTTCTTTATTTCGGATTCTAATTCTATTAATTCTTTTTCCAATTCTGTATCGGTATTTGTTTTTTGAAAAGGTAATGTGAAACTAAAGGTGGAACCCTCGTTAATAGTACTTTTTACACGAATACTACCTCCTTGTGGTTCTATTAATTGTTTTGCAATAGCGAGGCCTAGTCCAGTTCCTCCGTACAATCTTGAAGTTTCACTGGAGGCTTGTTGAAAATTTTCAAATATCGTTCCAATTTTTTCATTCGAGATACCAATTCCGGTATCAGTTACAGCAAATTTGAGAATTACTGTATCATCATCTTCATGCAATAAATCAACGCTCACCGTAATTTTTCCTTTTGAAGTAAATTTTACGGCATTACTTACCAGATTTAAAATGATTTGGTGTAAACGAACAGCATCACCCACAAGTATATTAGGGATTTTACTATCGTATTCCTTAACTAATTTTAAGTTTTTTTCCTGAATTTTTGTTTCGAATAAATGAAGCATGGCTGAAATAGAAGACTTCATTTTGAAAGGTGTTTTCTCAAATGTCATTTTACCGGAATCTACTTTTGCTAAATCGAGGATATCATTAATGAGCACAATTAATGCATCTCCACTTATTTTTATTGCGTTTAAATATTCTTTTTGTTTATTGGTCAAATCTGTTCTCAGAACCACTTTTGTAAATCCGATGATCGCATTCATCGGTGTACGAATTTCGTGACTCATATTTGATAAGAATTGCTGTTTTGTTTTTACGGCATTTTCTGCATTTATTTTTGCTTCTTGTGCAATTTCTGTAGCTAATTCAGCAAAAATTTTAGCCTCAATTAATTCAGTGGCAATTCTTTTTTGCTCCGTAACATCTCTGGCAACAATTACAACTCCTAGTACATTTTCTTTATCATCTTTATATACCGATCCATTAAATAATACATCAATCAACTTGCCTTTTTTATGTCGAAGTATTAGTGGAGAATCAGAAACAGATCCTTTCTCAAATACTTTTTGATACACTTCACGAGCCTTTTGTGGTTCAGTGAAATAATCAAAAAAATCGGTTCCAATTAATTTTTTTCGTGTTACACCGGTTACTTTTACCGATGCGTTATTCATATCTGTTATTTTCCCTTCGGGGCTAATAGCAAATAAAGGATCATGACTTGCTTCAATAAGACTAAGTGAATATTCAGAAAGTAATTTTTGGGCTGTAAGATCAGTGTTAAGTTTTTTTAGTTGTTCTGCTTGAATTAACAATTCTTGATTTTTCTTATGTAAATCTACAAAAACAGCCACTTTTGCTTTTAATATTTCAGGCGAAAGGGGTTTAATCATGTAATCAACTGCACCAGCCTGATAGCCTTTGAAAATTTGTTGAGAATTATCCATACTGGCCGTTAAAAAAATAATCGGAACATGTTTTAGTTTTTCGATTTGACGAATTAGTTCTACTGTTTCAAATCCATCCATCATCGGCATTTGCACATCTATTAATATGATGGCAAAATCTTGTTGATGCAGAAGAATTTTTAAGGCTTCATTACCGGAATTTGCTTTTACACATAAATAATTTTCGTTGGAAAGAATCACTTCTAATGCAAACAAATTTTCGGGTAAATCATCGACCAATAAAATTTTAACAGGGTTATTTATTTTCATTTTCAATTGTAAAATAGAAGTTTGAATGTTGAATATTCAATTTTTAATAACGAATGTTGCAATAGCAAAAAAATAACTGTAAAGACATTGGATATACCGCCTTCGCAATAATGTTTTATTATTTACTCAACCATACACGCATCAATGACAACAGGCGTTCCACATCAATAGGTTTAGTGATATAATCATTAGCGCCTGCATCAATACATTTTTGTTTATCGTCTTTCATAGCTTTTGCTGTAAGGGCGATTATAGGTAAGTCTCTAAATTTAATCTGCGATCGTATTCGTTTCATCGCTTCATAACCATCCATTTCGGGCATCATAATATCCATTAATACCAGATCAATATCAGCATGTTTATCAAGCATATCCAATGCATTCTTCCCGTTTTCGGATTTTATAACTTCCATTCCGCGCTCTTGCAGTATTTTAGATAATGCAAAAACATTGCGCATATCATCATCTACTAATAATATTTTTTTCGAATGAAATATAGCTTCTTTGTCATGCAAACTATTAATAATCATTTGTTTCGATTTCGGTAAATTACTTATAGTTCGGTGAAGGAAAAGAGCTGTTTCATCCAGTAATCGTTCTTCGGATTTTATCCCTTTTATGATAATACTTTCTGCATATTTATGAAGCAGATTATTCTCTTCTTTTGTAAGTTCTTTACCAGTGTAAATGATAATAGGGGGCATGTTATGGTCTTTTATATCCTCCAGTTTATGGATAAGGTCAAAACCGCTTACGTCAGGCAATCCAATGTCCAATATGATACAATCAATGTGATTCTGTTCATACAATTCTAATGCTTCTTTACCAGTTGCTGCTTCTAAACATTTTACATCGCCATTGCCAATAAGAATTTTTATTGCTTTTCTGGAATTTTCATTGTCTTCTATAATAAGCAGATTTTTTATTTTTCTATTAACAAAATTTTCAATTCGGTTAAAAGCTTCTTCCAGACCATCTTTTGATATCGGTTTCATCAGGTATTCTACCGCACCTTCTCTAATAGGTTCCAGCGAACGGTCATTTGCTGAAATAATATGAATTGGTATATGCCTTACGGAAGGATTTGATTTTAATTCATGCAACACTTGTTTTCCTTTTATTCCTGGCAAACCCATGTCGAGAATGATTGCTTGGGGCTTGTATTTTGAAGCAAGCAATAGTCCGTCTTCTCCAGTTGCTGCCGATAAACATTTGAATCCTTTTTTATTGGCTTGTTTTAACAGTATAGAAGCAAAATTTCGATCGTCTTCAATAATGAGTACTATTTTATCATCCGTGCTTATCGAATCTCTATCATCTTCTATGGTGGGATAATTTAAATAATTAGTCTGATTATTGGAACGTGGTGTATACAAAACAGGCTTCAATGGAATTGTATTGACAGGCTCCTGTTCAACATGTATTTCCAACGGAATAATAAGTGAAAAAGTTGATCCTTGATTTAGTTTACTCTTTAATTTAATTTCTGCTTTTAATAATTTTGATAGTTCCCGTGAAATAGAAAGCCCTAATCCCGTACCGCCATACTTTCTGGAAGTACCACCCTCGGCTTGCTGAAAAGCTTCAAATATGGCTGTTTGTTTATCTTCTGATATCCCAATACCTGTGTCAGTCACAGAAATATTTAAAGTGGTTTCCGTATTTGGGTCAATGCTTATGGTTACACTTCCTTTTTCGGTAAATTTTACAGCATTTGATATTAGATTTTTCAATATCTGATTCAAGCGTTGTGAATCGGTATAAATGAATTCGGGTAAAGTTGGAGCCAATTTGCAAATAAGTTTCAATCCTTTTTGTTGTGTCTGATGTTTAAAATCGCGAAGGAGATTATCTGTAAAGAATTTCAGAGATACTTTTTCAACATTTATGGACATTTTTCCTGCTTCAATTTTAGAAAGGTCTAACACTTCATTAATTAACACAAGAAGGTCATGACCGCTTTTATAAATTATTTCTGCACTTTCAACCTGAACGTCATCCAGGTTTTTCTTTCTGTTTTCTGATAAATCTTTTGATAAGATAAGCAAACTATTAAGCGGTGTTCTTAACTCATGCGACATATTTGCAAGGAATTCCGATTTATATTTGCTGCTAATTTCAAGTTGTTTTGTTTTTTGTTCAATATCATTTTTTGAAGCTTCAACTTCTTTGTTTTTCTCTTCTAGTGATTGGGTTTGCTCTTCTAATTCTTCATTAGTCATTTGCAACTCTTCCTGCTGTTGTTTGAGATTTTGCGCCTGTTGTTCTAATTCTTCATTCAGTTGTCTAAGCTCTTCCTGCTGTATTTGAAGTTCTTCTGCTTGATTCGAAAGTTCTTGGTTTGCAAAACTTAACTCTACAGCTCTTTTTTCTTTCTCGTCATTTTGATATGCCAGTTCTTTGTTGGCAATTCCTAATTCTGCTGCTCTTTTTTCTTTCTCGTCATTTTGATATGCCAGTTCTTTGTTGGCAATTCCTAATTCTGTTGCTCTTTTTTCTTTCTCATCATTTTGATAGGCAAGTTCTTTATTCGCAATTCCTAATTCTGCTGCTCTTTTTTCTTTCTCATCATTTTGATAAGCCAGTTCTTTGTTCGCAATTCCTAATTCTGTTGCTCTTTTTTCTTTCTCATCATTTTGATAAGCAAGTTCTCTATTAGCAATCCCTAATTCTGCTGCTCTTTTTTCTTTTTCTTCATTTTGATAGGCTAGTTCTTTGTTAGCAATTCCTAACTCTGCAGCCCTTTTTTCTTTTTCTTCATTTTGATAGGCTAGTTCTTTGTTAGCAATTCCTAACTCTGCGGCTCTTTTTTCTTTTTCATCATTTTGATAGGCAAGTTCTTTGTTAGCAATGACTAACTCTGCGGCTCTTTTTTCTTTCTCTTCAGCTTGTTGAACCGTATTAACGCTGATTGCTATACTATTCATGGAAACACTAATGAATTCCTTCTCTGTTTCATTGAAATCAGTAAGCTTACCGATTTCTATTACACCTATGGTTTTGCCTTCAAGCAAAAAAGGAGTAATGAGCAAATTTTTTGGTTTTGCATCTAAAACGGAAGAAGTGATGCGTATTTGATCTTCGGATATATCGGTTAAAGAAATTTGTTTTTGTCCCCAAGCGGCCTGACCAATTAATCCTTCATTTAATTTGAAATTTCCCATAATCCCTTTAACAGATGGAAAGGCAAATTTACCGCTGAGCATCAGGGTGTTTTCTTTGTCATTAAATAGGTAAACAGCTCCTATGTTTGCTTTCAGGTAAGTACATAAAAAACTAATAGTATTATTTGCCAACTGTATGATACTTTGGTCTCCTATTAATTTTTCATTAAGTTTTGAGTTGCCCGTAAGCAACCAGTTTTTATTGGCATTTTCTTTCTCGGAATTTTTAAGAGCTTTTAAATTTTCTGCAACTATAGTATATACAACGATAAGAATCATAACAATAATTAACAATAAAATAGCGAAGACAATATTGAACATGCTGGCATCGTCTTCACTTATTTGTATTCTTTCAGCAAGTAAGGTTTGTTCTGATTCCTTTGCTTTAGCAATTGTTTTTCTTATATCGTCTTGTAATTCTTTACCTTCTCCTGATGCAACAAATTCTCTGGCTTTTTCAAAATCCTTTTTTCGAAGGGCAATGCATTTGTTTAAATTATCAAAACGCAATTTGAGCTGTTTCGCAAGTTCCTCAATGTTGTTTTGCTGATTGGGATTGTCTTGGGTTAATTCCTTTAATCTATCAAGCTGCTCGATTACTTTTATAGCAGATGTAAAAGGTTTCAAAAAAGCCTCATCACCTGTAATGATATAGCCTCGTACGCCTGTTTCTGCATCAACGGAAGACATCAGTATCTGTTCAAATTGATATAATACCTTATTGGAATTATTCACCAAGGCATTTGAAGCGACAAATTTTTCACTGTTTTTAAAAGAGAAAACTGCAACTCCTAAAAGAACAAAGGCACAAGCAATAAATCCTAATACTATTTTTTTGTCAAGTGTCATTTTTATTTTATTATTTGTCAAGTTCATTCCGATCATCTTTTTTGTTGATACATTTTTATTAGCAACGCAACTATATCCTCCAATGATAAAATATAATCAGGTATAATAGCAGCAATTGCTGACTTTGGCATATATGCAGATTCTGCAGTTTTCGGATCCTGAATAATTGCTACACCCCCACATTCTTTTATTCGTTTTATGCCTTTTGTCCCGTCATGATTAGATCCTGTAAGCACAATTCCAATTAATTTAGTATTAAAGGCTTCGGCCGCTGATTCAAACAGTACATCAATTGATGGTCTTGCAAAATTTACACGTTCGTCTATGGTAAGGGAAAAGGTTTTGTCCTTTTCAATTAGCAAATGATAATTAGGCGGAGCAATATAAACTTTGCCTTTTTCAATTTTCTCTTTTTCATCCGCTTCTTTTATTTCAAGATGACTTTTTTTATTTAAAAGTTTTATCCATTGGCTATCGGAATGCGCCCCTACATGCTGCACTATGATAATAGGTATATTGAAATCTACTGGCAAGGCTGAGAATATAATTTTCAAAGCGTTCATACCACCAGAGGAGACTCCTATTACTATTGCTTCATAATACATTTTAATATTTCTTTTTAAATATTCGTTGTTTTGTGTCCAACTCAATATATTCCTTATGCAAATCGGTAAACTGTAAACTTTCTTTGGATCCCAAACATAAAACGCCTCCATTAATGAGGCTATTGTAAAAAAGTGTTTGGACTTTGTTTTGTAAATTTTTATCAAAATAAATCAGCACATTTCGGCACAATATTAAATGTACTTCAGCAAATACACTATCGGTCACCAAATTATGATTGGCCCAAACAATATTCTTTTTCAATGATTGATTCATAATAACGTTATCATAATTGGAAGTATAATAACTAGAAAAAGATTCTTTTCCTCCTGACAATTGATAATTTGTAGTGTATTCTTTTATCATTTTGTACGAGAAAATTCCATCTTTTGCACGATTCAGAGCAATTTGGTTAAAATCAGTAGCATAAATGGTGGTTCTGTCATACAAGCCTTCTTCTTGCAAAAGGATAGCCATAGAATAGGCTTCTTCCCCCGTTGCACAGCCAGCATGCCATATTTTTATAAAAGGATAGGTTTTTAAAATAGGGATAACCTTTTCGCGTAATGACTTATAAAAGACAGGGTCACGAAACATTTCGGTTACTGTTATTGATAAATCTTGTAAAAGTTCGGAAGTAAATGGTTCATCATTCAGAACCTTTGATTGCATTTGAGAAACGTCTTCAAATCCTGACAACACCATTCTATTTATAATCCTGCGTCTGATGTGGGCATGGGAATACTCTCTGAAATCATAGCCGTATTTCCGATAGATAGCTTCCAATAACAATGAAATTTCTAGATCTGATGTGTCGTTATACCGCATTTTTTATAATAAATTTGGTTTTAATTTTGACCAAATCAGGAGTGATTAATAGGACCTATTGAAATTTAAAGAACGCTATTGTGTGAATGTATTACATACGATCCATATACCAACTTAATTCTTTTTCCATTTTTTGGTATTTAAAAATGGTAGTAATTATTTTTTGAAGGCGGACAAATGCAGTTTCACTTTTTACGACATAATCAAATGCCTTATGATGCATGCAATTTACGGCTACTTCAATTTTATCCTGCGAAGATAGCATAACAACTGGAATTTGTGAATTGAATTCTTTTATTTTGTCTAAAGTTTCAAGACCATTCATGGCATTTTCTACAATACCATCAAGTTGATAGTCTAATATTACTACATCTGGATTGTGAGATAAATTTTCAATACAGAGTTCCCCAGTTGGATAGGTTTCGATTTCAAAATCCCCATTTTCCATGAATTCAATTTCTAAAGATTTTAAAAATAAGGCATCATCATCTACAAGGAAAATTTTTATTTTTGTTTCGTTTTTTATCATTATGTGTTTTTAATTATATTAATTTCTTCTTCTAATTCGTTGTAGGCTTGTAAACAAACTTCTTCAAGTTGGAGAACTATGTCGTGTATTCCTTCTAATTTTGCAAATTCCTGTATTTTTTTGTTATGTTTTTCAAACTTAGAACTAATTCTCATTATTGAAAAAGAAGGAATCATTTTATGTGCTTCGGCACCTAATAGAGACCAGTTTTAATCTGTTAAACTTTGTTTGATGTATTTATTAAAGATGGGATAGCAAAATTATTTCCATCATTAAAGCTGGATTAGATTTTGTCCTCTGATTTAAATTGACCAAATCAATACATCTTGTTTTTTTCTTTGTATTGCCTTTTTCTTCTAATTTCTCATTAAGTTTTGCGAATTTTGGTTTCTTTAAAATACCAACGATCCTACTATACAATAGCCTTTCATCGACTGGTTTTAAAAGATAATCATTCATTCCCACTGCCTTGTGTTTTACTTCTCGTGAAACTCCAGTAATTTTTATTTACACCTCATTAACATCAGTAATTACTCCTTCAGAACTAATAGTTACAAAATGACCCAAATGGGTTTCAATTAAATTTCTGTTATATTGAGTTTATTCATACGGGTATCTTACAATTTATTCAGTTATATTTCCAATTTCTTCAATTGGATTTCGTCTTTTATCTTTCAATTGCTTAAAATGAGAAGGGGAGAGTCCCGTAACTTTTTTAAACTGACTGGAGAGGTGAGCAACACTACTATAATTCATTTTCCATGCGATTTCAGTAATGTTCAATTCGCCGTAGATAATTAATTCTTTTATTCGTTCCGTTTTATGTGAAATGATAAATTGCTCAATTGTCGTTCCTTGCACTTCCGAAAATAAGTTGGATAAGTACGTATAATCATGATTTAGTTTTTCACTGAGATAATCAGAAAAATTTACTTTTATGTTTTCAGTGGAATGGTGAACCATTTCAATAATCACATTTTTTATTTTCTCAATAAGCATTGCTTTCTTATCATCCATTAATTCAAGCCCTGAATCCAATAGTGACAATTTAAGCTTTCCCCGTTGCTCCATGGAAATGTTTTCCATTATTTCTACTTCGCCCAAGTCAACAACGATGAAGTGTAGTCCAAGTTTTTTTAATTCCTCTTTTACCGCCATTTTACAGCGATTACTGACCATGTATTTGATGTATAGTTTCAAATTATTTGTTTTTAACAGATTATGTAAAAATCGG
This sequence comes from Flavobacterium esculini, assembly GCF_048284325.1. Taxonomy (NCBI): domain Bacteria; kingdom Pseudomonadati; phylum Bacteroidota; class Flavobacteriia; order Flavobacteriales; family Flavobacteriaceae; genus Flavobacterium; species Flavobacterium esculini. Next base: position 95,671 of record NZ_JBLVPI010000016.1, read on the forward strand.
ATAAATTGCATCAGAAAGACTTATATAACTTTTAAAAAAAGTTGCATAATTCACACATTGTTAATTTTAATCTATCTTTAATAATGTGCGTTCGAAAAAAAGAGTAATTAAAAGGAGGACTATTTTTTTTACAAATACACTGAGTTGCTATTTTTATTTTTTTAAATTTACGAATAAACTGTGAGAAAGAGTATTTGAGTATTTAATAAAAGTAATACCCTGTTGTGAAACAGTCTTTTTCTTGATCTATTCCCAATGAGATTGACACCCAAGGTTCACCAGAATTATTTAGGAAGAAAAGAGCTGATGAATTATTTAGACAATTAGTTTAGGTTTAAATTGCTATTGGTATAAAGCTGTTATTTCTGCCGCTGTAGTATAATTTTTTTTTGTTTTATCTGCTGCTGTCGCAAAGTATGATTTTCGATTAACAGCGGTGAAATTGCCTGTTTGACTATTAAATTTATTGGCATTCCCTTTTATATTAAAACGAATAGATTGAATATCTGTAGTTTTTATTTTATTCATTTCTAAAGGGGAAAAGGAGTAATACGATACAATTTGATTTCCGTTATTTTCCCTAATTTCTTTATCCGAACATGTAATGATGCTATAATCAGTCAAATAAACATAAACGATTCCTGCAATATTGAATGTAGGGTTTGTAGTTGCGACGGTTAATTTCAGGATTCCTCCTTTTTCTGTCTTTGCAATTTGAATAGTTGCTGCTCCTGTTAAAGCATAGTTTTCACAAATAAAATTCCAAGAATTCGTTGCTCGATAAGGTTTAGATCCTTTAAAACTCAATACTTCCTGACTTGTTGCAGAAATGGTTGCGATAAATAATAAAAAAAGCAGGACTTTTTGATTCATGAATTCAGTTCGATTACTTGAAGTTATTTGTTTTGAAATGTATCTATCCAATCCAATGATTTAATAGCCGAAACTTTGTTTTCTTGATTGATTGAAACGCGTAGTTCTTTGTTGGCTACTTTCTTTGTATACAATGCTTTATAACGAAAAATAGTAGTTTGATCAGTATTGTTTTTGTAAATTTCAACTAATTGCAGATCTTTGAATGTACCGTAATATTGTCGAAATTTGGTACACGTTTTTGTCAAACGGTCCTCAGTTGTATTTTTAATTACCGAAGTTGTTGCTTCACTTTGGTTAAAAGGTTTAAACTTGGAAGTGTTACACGTCATTAAAACTCTTTTTCCTAATTCATACGCTTTATCTTTTTGAGATGCACTGACTTCAGAAAATGTTAGTTTGATTATCTTAGCCTCTTCAGGTACAGGAGCAACAACGTTTTTAGATTTACAACCAATGAGTAAAATGATGCTTAGAATGAGAATTATCTTTTTCATAATTTATGTAATTTTTAATAATAAATTTGGATCTGGACAGTTTTCTAAATAATAATCCAAATCACTTTTACTGCAAACTCCCGGATAATCTCCAAAATTATCTCCTATGTTTTTTATAATTTGAAAATGTAAATGTGGAGAATAGTCTCCATTAATTACTGAATTGCCTAAAGTTGCTATTTGTTTCCCTTTTTTAACAACCTCCCCAATTTCAATTTCAGTAATACTTTCTAGCGAGAGATGGCCATATAAAGTATAAAAAATCTGATTTTCTATTTTGTGTTCTAAAATTAAGGTCGGACCATAATCTCCTAAGCCAGTATTGTAATTAAAACTATGAATAGTTCCATCAAGTGCTGCTAATACTGGAGTCCCAGATTTTACCCATAGATCTAATCCTATATGAATATTCCTCTCTTTTGCTGATGGATCATTAAAGACAGCACTTCTTTTGTATAAATTGCGTTCTTCATTATATCCTCCAAAGGCTACTTTTGCCTTGCTTGTTGTTAAATAATTCTCAATATATTTTTCGAAATCTATCGAATTGCTAACATCAAGTTTTAATAATTCAATATTGAGAGTGGATAAATCCAAAGGGATATAACTTTTATAATCAATGGAATAGTCAATCACTTTGACATTTTGTAGGCTTTTTAAAATGGTTTCCAAAGCGTTCATTTTCTATTGTTTTTTAATAAACATTAAAATAAATTAAAAAATGCCAACATAAAAAATTTACATTGGCATTATAACTTTTAATTAAGAGAATAATTGAATGTTACTTTTTAATCTCAATTTTGGCCTCTCCACCAGAAACATTTACACTAGTTTTAGTAGCTCCATCTTTAGTTGTAACATTTAGACCATCAGTACCAACTTTTATAGAGGTACTATCTTTTACTTCTCCAGAACCTTCCGAAGTTGAAGTTGTTGTTGGGTTTGATGTTTCCACTTGCGGAGCAATAGGATTATCATCTTTTTTCTTGCAGGAAACAATTGTTATCATTGAAAGTACTCCTAAAACCAATATTATTTTTTTCATATTATTTTTATTATAGTTATTGACTAATTAATTGATTACCAATTTAGTATTTTAATTGTTAAAAACAAACTATTAATTTGAATTCAAAAAAAATCCAAACCTAAAGATTGGGATTTCAATTTATAAATAATTAAGTTTTAATACAAACTTGGATATTTAACTGGATTTACTTCATTCATCATTCCATATACTTTTTCAAAAATATCTTCTGAAGATGGTTTAGAGAAATAGTCTCCATCCGTTCCATAAGCCGGTCGGTGCGCTTTTGCAGTTAATGTTTGCGGTTTGCTGTCTAAATAATTATAAGCATCTTGTTGTTCTATAATTTGTTGTAAAATATAGGCTGAAGCACCACCGGGAACATCTTCGTCTATTACTAAAAGACGATTTGTTTTGGCAATACTTTTTACAACATCTTGTTTGACATCAAAAGGCAATAATGATTGTAAATCTATAATCTCGCAATCAATACCTACTTCGAGTAATTCTTTGGCTGCTTGTTGTATTAATCTTAAAGTGGAACCATAAGAAACAAGTGTAATATCTGTGCCTTCTTTCAACGTTTCCACAACTCCAATTGGTGTTTTAAATTCGCCATAATTCAACGGCATTTTTTCTTTTAAACGGTATCCATTCAAGCATTCGATTACTAGAGCAGGCTCATCACATTCTAATAAGCTGTTATAAAAACCAGCTGCCTGTGTCATGTTTCTAGGAACCAAAACGTGAATTCCTCTTATCGCATTTATAATCATTCCCATAGGGGAACCAGAATGCCAGATTCCTTCCAATCGATGACCACGTGTTCTTATTATAAGTGGTGCTTTTTGCTTGCCTACGGTACGGTATCTCAATGTTGCTAAATCATCACTCATGATTTGGATAGCGTACAATAAATAATCCAAATATTGAATTTCGGCAATAGGGCGCAAACCTCTTAAAGCCATTCCAATACCTTGACCAATTATGGTTGCTTCACGAATCCCAACATCGGCAACGCGAAGTTCTCCATATTTTTCTTGCATCCCTTCTAAGCCTTGGTTTACATCACCAATGTTCCCGGCATCTTCACCAAAAATTAGTGTTTCAGGGTGTTTTGTAAAAATAGCATCAAAATTGTCACGCAAAATCATGCGTCCGTCTGTATCTTCTTTTGCATTTTCTGAATATTCAGGTAAAACCTTTTCTACTGAGAACACGTTCAAATCTGTTTCCGAAAATAAGTTGCTGCTAAATTTTTGTTGGGTTTTAGTAGTATATGAAGTGATCCAAAGAGACAATTCCTCTTTGCCCGTTTCGTTGATTATTAAACGCAGTACTTTTCGAGCAGTTACAAGAATTTCCTTTTTCAAAGGTGATTTTATACTGTTTAAATCAGTAATCAGTTTTAATATTCTTTCTTTATTGTTACTTTTTACGGCTATTTTTTGTAATAAAGAAACCAATTCTTTTTGCTCTTCAACTATAGGTTCAATGAAAGCGTTCCATGCCGCTTTTTTAGCTTCAAAAACATCTTTCTTCGCTTGTAAATCAATTGCTTCAATTTCTTCTGGAGAAGCAACATTGATAGCAATCATCCATAGTTTCATTTGACGGAGACAATCAAAATCTTTTTCCCACGCCAATCGATTCGAATCTTTATAGCGCTCATGAGATCCTGAACTGGAATGTCCTTGTGGCTGAGTCAATTCGTTGACATGAATTAAAACCGGTATGTGCTTTTCACGAGCAATAGAAGCCGCTTTTTCATAAGTAGCAACTAAGTCGGCATAATCCCAACCTTTTACTTTTAGTATTTCAAAGCCGTTGGTATTATTTTCTCGTTGGTATCCTTTTAAAATTTCAGAAATACTTTCTTTGGTTGTTTGATGTCTTGCATGAACAGAAATTCCATATTCATCATCCCAAACACTCATAACCATAGGTACTTGTAAAACCCCGGCAGCATTTATAGTCTCAAAGAATAATCCTTCAGAGGTACTTGCATTTCCTATTGTTCCCCAAGCGATTTCATTACCATCTACAGAAAAATTTGCGGCATTGGTAATTCCTGAAACTTGGCGGTATATTTTTGATGCTTGCGCTAATCCTAATAATCGAGGCATTTGTGCCGCGGTAGGAGAGATGTCAGCACTTGAATTTTTTTGTTTGGTTAAATCTTTCCAAGACCCATCTTCGTTCAAACTATGTGTAGCAAAATGCCCACCCATTTGTCTTCCTGCTGACATTGGTTCTTGTTCAATATCAGTATGTCCGTATAAACCCGCAAAAAACTGTTGTATGGTTAATTCCCCAATGGCCATCATAAAAGTTTGATCACGATAATAGCCGGAACGGAAATCTCCATTTTTGAAGGCTTTTGCCATAGCTAACTGTGGCACTTCTTTACCGTCGCCAAATATTCCAAATTTAGCCTTTCCAGTCAATACTTCTTTGCGTCCTAACAGGCTACATTCCCTGCTAATTGTGGCTATTTTATAGTCACCTAATACTTCAGTTTTGAAATCTTCAAATGTCAGGGTAGTATTGATTTTTTCTTTTATCATAATTGAAAGTATAACTTTGTGATGCAAATTTAATTAAAAACTAGCTATTTTCATAATTCCTTAAAAGAAATATAATTTAATTATTAGTAGTTAATTCGTATTTCGTAGATGTATTATTTTATTATGCGTACGTAAATAGTTGTTTTTTAGAGAATAATGCAATTGTTGTTGGTTTTTATCTTAGATTAGAACCATTTTCGATTAAAAAGATTGATTAATGTTTTTGGAGAGAATGTTACCACAAACCGTATTTTTTCGTTGTAGTTATTTTGGGCAATTTCCCATCCATTGTTGGAATAAATTGGAAAATACAATTCGAAATAGTCCGTTACCAGGTTCAGACGGATTCCACTATCATAAACGAATCTCGCATTTTGGGTTCTATTTTTAATAAGACCAATGTCTCCATATACTTCCATCCAATTCCAAATATTAAAACTTCCGTTTAAGGTCGTAATCCATTGATTGGCAAAAGGGATATTCAGTTTTGATTTAAAACCACCTTCGGCTAATATAAATTGTTGGCTATAAAAACCCTTACTTTCAGACCTGCCGTAATAGTTATAATCAAATAAATAATCAGTTGGGCGGTCTAAGGCAAAACTAAAAAAATCTGAAGCGGTTGTGTTGTATAAAAAGCTACCGGCATACAATCTTAAATTAATCTGAAGGTTGTTTTCAAATAATTTTCTGTATTCTATTTCACTCGCAATTTTACCAAATTTACCGGATAGTTGTATATCAGACATGAAACTAAAATGATTGGTAACCTCAGTTCTGGTATTAAAGTATTTAGCATCAAAAACCGAATAATTTTCAGTTGAATTATCAACAACTAAAGCACTTTTTTCTCTATTCACCAATACTTGACGAATCATTATAAGTTGTTTTCTATTGTCTCTAAAGTTTTCTTCCCGGATTCGTAATTGAACCATAGGATTTATTCTAAGATAAGCTGCATCCGGCGCATAATGAAAATAGGACCCAGATACAGAATACCTCATGTTATAAAGCGTGCTGTTTCTGTAATTTTGATTTACGGAAAAAGCTGCGGAACCAGAGAGATTATCTGTTTTTGTGGAATAAGCGGGATTGATATCAAATATAAAAGGCTTGTCTAAAATAGTTTTGTTATGAAGCCTTAATCCTGGACTCAGTCCATCATAATAATTGTAGGTTAGCGTTGGAACATAAAGGACTTGATTATAATACGGATCTTCTAAATCCTTCATAAAGACAAATTTTACAGGACGATTATTCGGAAAAAAACCTTCTAATTTTTTCCAGTTATTTCTTAAATTGTATTCCGGAACTTCATTATTGTAATTTAAAACGATTTTATCTGCATTTTTTCTTTCAATGGTAAAAGTGCTGTCTGTTTCATTGGCGTCAAGCCATTTTTTAAAAACTATTTCCCCTTTTTTTACTCCATAAACCGGAACAGGAACCGAGACATTGGTTTTGTTTTTTACTGAAAAAGTAATACTGTCTTTAGTTTTTGAGACGTCAATAAATTTATAATCAATGATTTCACGAGAACCAATTATGGTTTTAAAAAACCAGTTGATATCTTTATCAGTATTGAATTTTAGTATCCTTTCAAAATCAGTTCTTGAAACTTGTTTTTCCTTGTTTTCAACATAGAATTGACGAATGCCATTGTTTACTTCACCATGCTCAAGATAATCGTCCAGATATATAAAACTTAATCCGGCACGGTATTTACTGGCAATTTGTTCGTTGAATTTTATCAAACTATTTTTTGGATCTCCAAGTGTCTGGTCCAGGTTTTTTCTGGCCATCAGCATATAAAAATAGCTGTATTGCTCATTAAAACTTAAATTAGTTAAGTTATAGCTTTTTAATAATCGAAGTTTAGAAACACTGCCAAACATCTTTGCATCTGGATGATTTTCATCAATGTATTTCATCATGGCATACACTTGAATTCCATCATAAATCCAGTTGTCTTTTCGAGGATCTAAACGCAAACTAGTCTTTAAGTAGGAATTCAAATAGGTTTTTAAAAATTTAATCTCGAATATAAATTCATCCGAAAACGGACTTAAAAAAGAAGGCAATTGGTTTAATCCATAAAAAGGATTTCTCTCATAATCAGTTTGGGAAACTATTATTTTTTCATGTGGATATTTCCCAACAAGCTTATTTACATAATCCATCACACGATCTACAATAACTGCTTTTTGAATGGCACTTATTTTATTTTCTTTGAGATTAGTGAGTGCTTCGGTTGTATTGTTTTTAAAACTGATGAAGCTGGATTTTGGTTCTACAAAAAGGCTAAAATCAGTTCGGTTGTTTCCATACAATTTATAGTTAGAAAAATTTTCGGCTTTGTTTGGTAAACTACTATTTAAATCAGAAGTAACTTCTAAGCCTACGGGTATTTTCAAAGTAATATCAAAATTAGAAACCGCATTAGCAATATCATCTAAATTGTTGTTGCTATTTCGAATAAAATCATGGTTTTCATAACGGGCAGGAGTAAGGAACCAGTTTTTAAGATTCATTTCGGCCTTATCATTAAATCCGTATTTGGTGAATTTATCACTTGGAATTTTTGTAATATAAGTGAGATGTAAAGTAGTTTTTTGATTTGGAAGTAGTTTCTCCCTTAATTTAACTTCAATATAATCTGGATTTTTCTCTGTTTTTCCCCATGTAACGAATAATAGATTCGCATCAATAATGGTTAAATTATTTGTGCTTCCACGTTCTTCTTCTTTAGCCAAATGAAAACCTCTGTAAAATTCATCCGAAAATCGTTTGGCCAAAGGAGTGTTTTTATTAGAATACGCATTGTTCCAATCGTTCAAGACTATAGAAGTCAATGTGTCACTTGATTGGTTGAAAAAAGAGATTTCTTGCTGAATATTCAATGTTTTGTCCGCTGAATTCAACTCAACAATCATTTTGGAATGATGTTGCGCATATTGTTTTACTGAAATCAATAAAACAAGAGTATAAAAGGTAATTTTATAGAATGATTTCAACTTTTGGGGCTCAATTTATTAAAAAAATAAATATACTTAGTTATTGGATAAAAATGGAATAAAATCTGATAAAATATAAAAAAAGCTGTTGGTTAGACAGCTTTTCAATTAAAAATTTGGAGTTAAATCGTATTTTTTATAGAATTTATCTAAGACATCAACTACTTCATCTTCAGTGTCGACAATTTTAAATAAATTCATGTCTTCAGCACTTACCGTATGTTCTTTTTCTATTAAAACCGTTTTTATCCAGTCAATCAATCCTGCCCAAAAGGAAGTTCCAACTAATATTATTGGAAATTTTGCAATTTTTTTCGTCTGAATTAAAGTCATTGCTTCAAATAATTCATCCATAGTTCCAAAACCTCCTGGCATCACAACAAAACCTTGGGAATATTTTACAAACATCACTTTTCGAACAAAGAAATAATCGAAATTCAAGTTCTTATCCCCATCAATATATGGATTATAATGTTGTTCAAAGGGCAATACTATATTCAATCCCACCGAGGTTCCTCCCCCCAGATGTGCGCCTTTATTTCCCGCTTCCATAATTCCCGGACCACCGCCAGTAATGACGCCATAACCGGCTTTACTGATTTTGTAGGCAATTTTCTCGGCAAGCAAATAATATTTATCTTCCGGTTTTGTTCTTGCCGAGCCAAAAATAGTCACACACGGACCAATGCGTCCCATGCTTTCATAACCATTTACAAATTCGGCCATGATTTTAAAAATCGCCCAACTGTCATTGGTTCGTATTTCGTTCCAAGTCTTTCTTTTCAGTCTATCTTGGATTACTTTATCCTCGTCATTGTCAAAATCTTCTAATCTCATATGCTATATTTTAAATCTTATTTTTTGGAGCTATTTACTTCGTCAGTTCGCTTCGCTCGTGTCCTGCTGTCCGCTTTATCTTTTATGCCGAACACCGGCATAAAAGGATGCCGCTTCCATCAGGGCTAGGGCTCCCAAATACTAAAGTAACTCTTTTTTCAAAAACTGAGCCGTATAACTCTTCTTAATTTTTATAATTTCTTCCGGAGTTCCTTTGGCTACCATTATTCTGTCTTCTTTTCCCCTCTTTTGGAGGGGTGCCCGAAGGGCGGGGTGGTTTTATTGTCAAAATTTCAGAGATTAATTGCTTTATTTCCAAATTCTACAACAATATATTTCTCTAGCTCTATCATCACATTATTCAAATCATGTTTTACCCTTAAATCCGAAATTTTATAAACCTTTAATCCTAATGAAATGAGATAATCTTCTCTTTTTTGATCGTATTCCTCTTTGTTATCATGGCTTGAACCGTCAATTTCGATTACCAATCCTAAAGTTTTTACATAAAAATCTACAATATAATTACCTATAATTCTTTGTCTGTCAAAATCTATTTTCCAGAACATTCCTTTATGAACTTGCAACCAAAAAATGACTTCTGATAGCACACCTGCTTTACGCAATGCTCGGGATCTAGCTTTTAGTTTTATATTGTAGGGTAAGTTTTCAATAAAATTTCTATAAATAGGCTGTGTGTTTATATAAGCCGCTATTTCTCTATTGTTTTCCATACAATTAGCTTTTTATTCCACTTCTTTGGATGTGTTGTCATTTATGCTGAGGAATTTTTTGTTGAATTTACAGAAAAATGTCAATTGTAGCAAAAATGAAAGTAAATAAAAACCACCCCGCCCTTCGGGCACCCCTCCAGAGGAGGGGAATTTAAGCGAGCTCTTTTTTCAAAAACTGCGCTGTATAACTCTTCTTAATTTTTATAATTTCTTCAGGTGTTCCTTTGGCAATAAGTTGTCCGCCACCTTTTCCTCCTTCAGGACCAATATCTATAATGTAATCGGCCAGTTTAATTACGTCCATATTGTGCTCGATAATCAATATCGTATTCCCTTTATCAACCAGTTTATTGATTACTTCCATCAATACTCTGATGTCTTCAAAATGCAATCCCGTTGTCGGTTCATCCAAAATATAAAACGTGTTTCCGGTATCTTTTTTGGATAATTCACCTGCCAGTTTGATGCGTTGTGCTTCACCACCTGAAAGAGTGGTGCTTTGTTGACCCAGCGTAATATAACCCAAACCAACATCCTGAATGGTTTTTACTTTTCCATAAATCTTCGGGATCATTTCAAAAAACGGAACCGCTTCATCCACCGTCATATTCAACACATCCGAAATGGATTTTCCTTTAAATCGAATCTCCAATGTTTCTCTGTTAAAACGTTTCCCTTGACACGTTTCACATTCCACATAAACATCAGGCAGAAAGTTCATTTCAATCGTTCTCACACCAGAACCTTCGCAGGTTTCGCAACGTCCACCTTTCACATTAAAACTAAATCTTCCCGCTTTATATCCCCGAATCATACTTTCGGAAGTCATGGTAAACAGATTTCTGATTTCGGTAAAAACTTCGGTGTAGGTTGCTGGATTACTTCTTGGCGTTCTGCCAATCGGACTTTGGTCAATATCAATCACTTTATCGATATGTTCCAATCCTTCAATTTTTTTATAGGGCTGTGGTTTTTTGACGCCGTTGAAATAATACGCATTTAAAATAGGGTAAAGCGTCTCATTGATCAAAGTTGATTTTCCGCTTCCCGAAACTCCAGTCACGCAAATCATTTTGCCCAAAGGCAATTCTATAGAAACATTTTTCAGGTTGTTTCCTGTTGCTCCGGTCAGTTTTAGGAATTTTCCATTTCCCTCCCGACGTTTTGTCGGAACTTCAATTTTCATTTCGCCGTTCATATACATCGCTGTAATAGTGTGATGTTTCAGGATTTCAGCAGGTGTTCCTTTACTGATGATTTCACCACCATATTTTCCTGCTTTTGGTCCAATATCAATCACATAATCGGCACGTTCAATCATGTCTTTATCGTGTTCCACCACAATCACGGAGTTTCCAATATCCCGTAATTGTTCTAGAGAATGAATCAATTTGTCATTGTCTCTTTGGTGTAAACCAATACTTGGTTCATCCAGAATATACAAAACACCAACAAGTTGTGAACCAATTTGAGTGGCTAATCGAATGCGTTGTGCTTCACCTCCCGAAAGTGATTTGGAACTTCGGCTTAAAGCCAAATAATCCAAACCTACATTCATCAAAAAGTTCAATCGATCCTTAATCTCTTTAATTACTTCAGTGGCGATACGTTTTTGTTTATCAGATAAATGGCTGTCTAAATTATAAAACCAAGCGGTCAAATCCGAAATGTCCATATCACATAATTCAGTAATATTTTTTTCATTGATTTTAAAGAATAGCGCTTCTTTTTTCAAACGGGAACCTTCACAAACAGGACATTTTATTTCGTCCATGAATTCCTTTGCCCAACGTTTTATGGATGTTGAACCGCTTTCGTCATGCTGGTTTTTTATGAAATGTGAAATCCCTTCAAAATCAATTTTGTATTCTCGTGCAACGCCTAAATCTTTGGAGTTGATGGTGAATTTTTCTTTTCCGCCATTCAAAATCATTTCCATTGCTTCCTCCGGAATGGTTTCTACTGCATCTGTCAATTTGAAACTGTATTTTTCTCCTATGATTTCCAATTGCTTAAAAATCCAAGAGGATTTGTATTCTCCCAAAGGAGCAAAACCACCATTTTTTATAGACAATTTCGGATTTGGAATAATCTTTTTAGTATTGATTTCATTCACGGTTCCTAGACCGTTGCAATGATCACAAGCACCTTTTGGGGAATTGAAAGAAAATAAATTCGGTTCTGGATTTTGGTATGAAATTCCTGTTGTCGGACACATCAAATTTCTACTAAAAAACCGGACTTCATTAGAATCTTGATCTAAAACCATCAATACATTCTCCCCGTGATGCATCGCAGTGTTGATGCTTTCAGTCAAACGTTTTTCATTTTCCTGAGTATCATCAATCACCATTCGATCCACAACAATTTCTATATCATGTGTTTTATAACGGTCTAATTTCATTCCTAAAGTAATGTCCAGAATATCATCATTTACGCGAACTTTAAGGAAACCTTGCTTGGCAATTTGTTGGAAAAGCTCGGCATAATGTCCTTTTCGAGCGCGAATAACTGGCGCTAAAATATTAATGCGTTTTCCGGTAAAATCCTGAATAATCAAATCTTTGATTTGTTCATCATTATAACTTACCATTTTTTCGCCTGTATTGTAGCTGTATGCATCAGCACCACGAGCATACAACAAACGTAGGAAATCATAAATCTCTGTGATGGTTCCCACGGTGGAACGTGGACTTTTACTGGTTGTTTTTTGTTCAATGGCAATTACTGGTGAAAGTCCGTCAATTTTATCGACGTCGGGACGTTCTAATCCACCCAGAAATTGACGCGCATAAGCAGAAAAAGTTTCTACATAGCGGCGTTGCCCTTCGGCATAAATAGTATCGAAAGCTAACGAGGATTTTCCGGAACCCGAAAGCCCGGTAATTACGACCAGTTTTTCACGAGGAATGGAAACATCTATATTTTTAAGATTGTGAACGCGAGCGCCTTGAACTTCAATGGTATTGTCTTTGTCTAACATAATTTTTGCAAAAAAGCAAAGTTACCATTTTGATTTATTCTTTCGATAGAACACTTTAGAAGTTTATGTTAAAAGAAATATTATAATTTATTCTATCGTCATCGATTTTAGTTTGGCTCTATAGGCCTCAAGAGCGATAGATTTGGAAATAAAACCATAATATTTACCCTCTTTGATTACCGGTAGAAAAACAACTTTCGCTTTTTCAAATTTATTCATTACCGTTTCCATACTATCTTCTGGGGATATTATTTCTATAGGCGGAATCATAACTTCTTTTATCAAGGTATATTTTACGCGATATGGGTTAAAAATAATTTCTCTGATGGTATTAAAATGAACGATTCCTACTATTTTTCGGTCTTTATCAACGACAGCAAAAATAACTTGATTGGAATGTGAAATTAAATCCACTAATTTTTCTAGATTTTCATCAGGAGAAACTGTTAAATAATCCGTTTGAATAATAGCATTAGTATCTAATGTAGAGAGTACATTGGTGTCTTTATTACTGGTAAAAGCATGTCCTTTTTGGGCTAAATTTTTCACATCCATGGAATGTTTTTCAAATCGTTTAGAAATAGCAAAACTGATAGAAGCAACAATCATTAATGGAATCATCAAGTTGTATCCTCCTGTAATTTCAGCAATTAAGAATATCGCAGTCAAAGGAGCATGAAACAAACCACTTAAAATCCCGGCCATTCCAACCAAAGTAAAATTACTTACAGGTAATTTAGTAAGTCCTGTCAGATTTAAAAATTTAGAGAAAAAGAAACCAACATATGATCCTAAAAATAGGGAAGGAGCAAAATTTCCACCGTTTCCACCACTGCCTAAAGTAATTCCAGTTGCAAAAACTTTCAACATCATGGTCATGCCTACAAATACTAATAAAGCCCAACTATTGTCTCGGAAACCGCTAAACAATGTGTTTTCCAATAATTTTCCGGGATTATTTTCAGATAATGTTTTAATACTTTCATACCCTTCGCCAAACAGTGTCGGGAAAATAAAAATTAGAATTGCCAAAACAGAAGCACCAAAGAATGCTTTTTTATAAGGTGATAATTTAAGTCTTGCGAAAAAATGTTCTACTTTCTGAAAATTACGGGAATAATAAACCGAAATAAATCCGGTAAACAAACCTAAAAGAACATAGAAAATAATGTTATGATAATCAAAACTTTGTTGTTGTTTGAACGAAAGCAAAATCTCTTCATCTAATGCAATTACTGAAACTAAAGCACCTGTTGCAGCAGCAATCATAATTGGCGTAAATGCTGCAATACTAACATCAACCAACAGCACTTCGATAGCAAATAAAACTCCGGCAATTGGTGCATTAAAGGCAGCGGCAATTCCAGCGGCTACACCACAACCAATAAGTAGCGTTCGGTCTTTGTAGCTTAATTTATATTTTTGGGCATAATTCGAACCAAAAGCAGCACCGGTAATTACAATCGGGCTTTCTAAACCTGCAGAACCTCCTAACCCAACTGTCAAGGAACTTGTGACGATTTGAGCATACATTTGTTTTTTTGGAATAATACTCGCTTTTTTGGCTACAGCATATAAAATTTGCGAAGTTCCTTTTTGGATAGTTCCTCCCAAAACTCTTTTTACAACAAAAACAGTAAGCAAAATACCAATTATAGGCAAAATACTATTGATGAAACCCAATTTTAAAATTCCACTAACATAAGTAGCAAAATAAAATACCCAGTGCGCAAAAGTTTTTAAAACGATTACAGCAAAAGCGGCAGAAATACCAACCAAAATCGCTGATAAAAATATAAACTGTTTTGGCGTCAACATAGATTGCGCAAAAGCTATTATGGTTTCTAATTTCGAAATATATTTTTTGAACATGATAATTTTTAAAAGGGGTGCAAAACTACTATTATTTTAATTTCAACAAATATTTTTTAATGCTTCTTTTGTACTTAATGGTTTTAAATTATTGTTTAGAACAAAATTTTTCACTGTTTCGGGATTTGTTTTTGCATATTCCCGTAATGCCCAGCCAATTGCTTTTTGAATAAAAAATTCTTTTGAATGTGCTTGTTTAAGACATTCTGAAAATAAAAAATCAGCATTTGTTTTTTGTTTGTAATCCAATTGAAATAAAATAGCACTTCGATTCAACCACATATTCTCAGACTCTGAAAATAGTTCTATTACATTTTTAGTTTCTAATGGAAATTCCAATAAATATTCGCCCAAAATGTATTTCGAAATAGTATCCACACTATCCCACCAAGAATTGTTGACTAAAATTTTTTCAATCAGTAGAATATCATCTTTTATATAATTCCCTTTGAGTTCTTTTATCAAAATTTCAATCGCACAATAATGAAATTCCCGTTCTGGTTTTGAATATAAATCTAGTGCTATTACTCTTGCGTTTGCTGAAACCTCGTTTTTGTTTTCTTTCCAAATTTCCTTAAAAATACGTCTTCGTTCTTCCGTTTTTATTCCAAAAAAAGGAAAGTTATTCTTCATGTATTTTGCCATCGCAAAGGCATTTTCAGGATTTTTATTTGCTGTAAAATCGGTTTCTAAGGCAAGTATAAAGTTCATAAATTGCTAATTTTTTAAAATCCAACTGCTTTATCGTCTCCTCTAAAATCAGCACCACCTTCGAGTTTTTTATTTGGTAAAACCAAAATAGCATCCACTTTTCCTATTACGGGTGTTATTTTTTCATTGATAAGATATCCTTTTGATTTCAAGGTTTCAAAGGTTTTTGTATCGAATGTATTAGGTTCAAAAGTGATTAAATCCGGTAACCATTGGTGGTGAAAACGTGGTGCATTTACCGCTTCTTGCATACTCAAACGATACTCGTAAACATTTAATATCGTTTGCAATACCGATGTGATAATTGTAGAACCACCGGGAGAACCCACAACCATAAATAATTTTCCGTTTTTCTCAACAATTGTTGGCGTCATGGAACTCAACATTCTTTTTTGCGGTGCAATGCTATTGGCTTCATTTCCTACTAATCCAAACATATTCGGTTCACCTGGTTTGGCACTGAAATCATCCATTTCATTGTTGAGGAAAAAGCCCAATTCATCACAATAATATTTTGAACCATACCCGTCGTTTAATGTTGTAGTTGATGAAACCGCATTACCAAACTGATCCACAATTGAATAATGGGTAGTCTCCGTACTTTCATTATAATTTACTTTTCCTTCTTTTATATCCGATGATAAAGTGGCTTTTTCAAAACTAAAATTTGACATTCTTTGTTTCAAATAATCATCATCCATTAAGGCTTTCAAAGGGATTTTTACAAAATCTGGATCACCCAGATAATAACTTCTGTCTGCGTAAGCCCTTCTTTCGGCTTCTACAATAACTTGAATGGCTTCGGTTGAGTTATGTCCCATTTTAGCCAGGTCGAAAGGTGCAATCATTTTAAATATTTCAGCCAGACAAATTCCGCCACTGCTGGGTGGAGGCATAGAAATTACCTTTAAATCCTTGTAATCAAAAGTAAGTGGCGTTCTCCATTTGGCTTCGTATTTAGCCAAATCCTCCAAGGTGATTATCGCCCCCTTTTCCTGAAGATATTCCACTAATATTTGAGCTGTTTCTCCTTTGTAAAATTCATCTCTTCCGTTTTTTGAGATTCTTTTTAAAGTATTTGCTAACGCAGTATATTTGATAGTATCATTTTCTTTGAAAATATTAGAAAACAAAGAATTTGGACCATTTTTTTTCAATATTTCATTTTTGTAATCATTAAATCGAAGTTCTTGTTTTTTGGTAACAATGACACCTCTTTCTGCCAATGCAATTACAGGTTTTAATATTTCTTCTATTGGAAGTGAACCTAATTTTTTATGAACTGCAAAAACACCGGCAATCGTTCCAGGAACTCCAATAGCAAGTGCTGTAGTTGTACTTTTTCCTTTTATAACATTTCCTTTTTCGTCATGAAACATGTCTTTCGTGGCTGCTAATGGCGCTTTTTCGCGGTAATCCAATGAACCAATTTCGCCGTTTGCTTTTCGATACACCATAAAACCACCACCGCCAAGATTTCCTGCAAACGGGTAGGCTACCGCCAAAGCCAATTCGGTTGCAACCATAGCATCAAAAGCATTCCCTCCTTTTCTCATAATTTCAATACCTATTTTGGAAGCTTCTTCACGAGCCGAAACTACCATTGCTTTATTAGCAACAAGTCCAGTGGGTTGAACCATAACGTTTTGGGTTTTACAACCAATAGAAAAGATACTCAATAGAATAATAATTTTTTTCATTTAAATATTAAAATTTAAAAACCGACGGCTTTATTATCACCTCTTTTATCTGCACCGCCTTCCAATTTTCCATTTGGAAGAATTAAAACAGCATCTACTTCGCCAATGATTTCTTTATTTTTTTCATTGATTAGATATCCTTTTTTCTTCAAATTGGTTAATAATTCTTTATCGAATGAATTCGGTTCAAAAGTAATTTCATCTGGTAACCACTGATGATGAAAACGTGGAGCATTTACCGCTTCTTGCATACTCATATCAAATTCATACACATTCAATATCGTTTGTAAAACCGATGTGATAATGGTGGAACCTCCCGGCGTACCTACAACCATGAAAAGTTTGTTGTCTTTCTCTACAATCGTTGGCGTCATAGAACTCAACATTCTTTTCTGGGGAGCAATGCTGTTGGCTTCGCTTCCAGTCAATCCGTATAAGTTAGGAACTCCTGGTTTGGCACTGAAATCGTCCATTTGATTATTCAAAAAGAAACCCAATTCATCACAATATATTTTAGAACCATAATTATCATTTAAAGTGGTCGTTGCAGAAACAGCATTTCCTTTTGAATCTACAATAGAATAATGCGTAGTTTGGTTGCTTTCATATCCTTTGATTACTCCATGGGCAATATCCGAGGATTTTGAAGCTTTATCGAATGAAAAATCACTCATTCTTTTTTCTAAATAAGAAGGACTTAGTAATTCTTTTATAGGGAGTTTTACAAAATCTGGATCACCTAAAAAGTAATTCCTGTCGGCATAGGCTCTTCGTTCTGCTTCTGTAATTACTTGAATCGTTTTTACGCTGTTGTGTCCCATTTGTGAAATGTTGAAAGGCTCAATCATTTTCATGATTTGATTCAGACAAATTCCGCCACTGCTGGGAGGCGACATGGAAGTGATTTTTAAATTTTTATACTGAAAAGTAATTGGAGTTCTCCATTTGGCATTATAACTGTTTAAATCTTCTAATGTGGCATTTCCTCCTTTTTTAGCAAGAAAAGCAACTAATTTTTGAGCCGTTTCTCCTTTATAAAATTCGTCCCGACCGTTTATGGCAATTCGTTTTAATGTGGCTGCCAATGCTGGATATTTTATAGTATCATTTTCCTTGTATTCTTTCGAAAACAAACTATTCGGGCCATTACTTTTTAGGAAAGAAGCTCTATAATAGGCCAAGCTTTCAGCTTGAAATTTAGTGACAACAACACCTCTTTCAGCCAAGGCAATTACAGGTTTCAGAATTTCACTTATAGGTAAAGAGCCATATTTTTTGTGTACTTCAAATATTCCTGCTATGGTACCCGGAATTCCGGAAGCCAGGGCGGTTTCTCTACTTTTTCCTTCGATTACATTTCCTTTTTCGTCCAGAAACATATCTTTAGACGCTGCCAAAGGTGCTTTTTCTCTGTAATCGATTGCTCCAGTTTCGCCATTGGCTTTCCTGAAAACCATGAAACCTCCACCACCAATATTTCCTGCCTGTGGATGTGAAACCGCTAATGCCAGTTCCGTGGCAACCATTGCATCAAAAGCGTTTCCCCCTTTTTTCATGATTTCAATTCCAATTTGTGAAGCTTCTTCACGAGCTGAAACGACCATAGCTTTTGAAGTTACTAAACCAGTTGGTTCAACAGTTTTTTCATTCGATTTGCAACCTAAAACGGCAAAGGCAAGTAGAAAAAGTATTTTTTTCATAAAGTAATTATTTTAGTATTCGAAAATAGGATTAATTCTTGAAAGAAATTAGTAAACTCTTTTTCAAATTCTGGATAAAATAGAGAAAGTTCATTAGTGGCAAATCGCATTTTAGATTCGTTTTTGGTACGATGGTCCATTTGCGTCAAAATTCGATTAATTCCTTCAACGGTTTGATAACTTACTAACCAATTGTGTTCAATCATATAAGGCATTATTTCCTTGGTTCTTTCGGATAGAGTAGCAGTATTTTTTTGTAAAGATTGATAAAAGCGCGCTACATATTCTTCCAATTTTTCATCAGAATAAGTACTCCAGTTTTTAGCCAAAAAATGATCATAAAAAACATCAACAATTACACCCGCGTAATGATGGTATTTTTCATGTAACTTTTTAGTGCTACTTCTAAAAATGGGATGTGCATCGGTAAAAGTGTCAATGGCACGATGCAGAATGATTCCTTTTTGAATTTCTAAAGGATAACTTTCAAAATGTTTCCCCCGAATTCCATCGGCCATGAAATTGCCAATTTTTATTAAATCATTATCTCCGGAAAGGTATATGTGTGCTAGAAAATTCATTCGCCTAATTTAGGGATTTAAATGATGAATTTTGAATTCTAAATGACTTTTATAAACCGTCAATTATTATATTTGTGAGCAATTTAAAATTTATAATTCAAAAATTAAAATAATAATCAATGACTTTAATAAAATCAATATCGGGAATTCGTGGGACAATAGGAGGTAAAGTTGGTGATAATCTTACACCGGTTGATGCTGTTAAATTTGCTTCAGCATACGGAACTTGGTTGAAAAAATATATTGGAAAAGAAAAAATCACTGTTGTAGTAGGTCGTGACGCTCGTATTTCGGGACCAATGATTCACAATTTGGTGGTAAACACTTTAATTGGTTTAGGAATTGACGTGATTGACTTGGGTCTTTCTACAACACCAACTGTTGAAGTTGCCGTTCCGTTAGAAAAAGCCGAAGGTGGAATTATTCTTACGGCTTCGCACAATCCAAAACAATGGAATGCCTTGAAATTATTGAACGAAAAAGGAGAATTCCTGAATGGAGAAGAAGGACTTAAAATTCTTGAAATTGCTGAAGCCGAAGCTTTCGATTTCTCGGATGTGGATGATTTAGGCGTTATTATGATTAACGATGCTTATATGGATATACATATAGACGAAGTATTGAATTTGCCTTTGGTAGATGTTGATGCAGTGAAAGCAGCTAAATTTAAAGTGGTTGTGGATGGTGTAAATTCTTCGGGTGGAATTATAATTCCAAGATTGTTGGAATTAATGGGCGTTGAAGTAGTAGAACTATATTGTGAACCAAACGGACATTTTCCTCATAATCCAGAACCGTTAAAAGAACATTTGACTGATATTTCAGAATTGGTAGTAAATGAAAAAGCTGATTTAGGGATTGTTGTTGATCCTGATGTTGATCGTTTGGCTTTCATTTGCGAAGACGGTGAAATGTTTGGTGAAGAATATACTTTGGTGGCTTGCGCCGATTATGTATTGAGTAAAACACCGGGAAACACCGTTTCAAATATGTCTTCTTCTCGTGCCTTGCGTGATGTTACCAATTTACATAACGGAAGCTATGAAGCCAGTGCAGTAGGAGAGGTAAATGTAGTGGAATTAATGAAAAAGAATAATGCTGTGATAGGTGGTGAAGGAAACGGTGGAATCATTTATCCGGAATTGCATTATGGACGTGATAGTTTGGTAGGGGTGGCGCTGTTTTTGACGCATTTGGCCAACAAAAAAATGACAGTTTCTGCTTTGCGTGCTTCGTACCCTGAATATTATATGAGTAAAAACAAAATTGAATTGACGCCACAAATTGATGTGGATGCGATTCTAGTTGCCATGACGGAGAAATATAAAAATGAAGATATTACCACTATTGACGGTGTGAAAATTGATTTTGCTGAAAATTGGGTTCATCTTAGAAAATCGAATACAGAACCAATCATTCGCATTTATACTGAAGCTGCTTCTCAAGAAAAAGCAGATGCTTTGGCACTACGAATTATTGACGAAATAAAAGCAGTTGCCGCAATATAATTCATCAGTTTTATATAAAAACAAAACCCATTCAGCGGCGTATAATGCTTTTGAAAGGGTTTCTTTTTTTTAATATGTCTAGTCCTGAAATAGCGATACACAAAAAAGTATTCTATGGAATCCGCACAAGAAACACGGTATGTTAAGCGTACCCAAAAAGACTACACTATGTCTTTAAAGTTAGAAATCGTT
>NZ_JBLVPI010000017.1:0-102256 GCF_048284325.1 Flavobacterium esculini
TTTTGTTCTCTCTTAACGCATCAGGATGCTTTTTTTTGTAGTCATAATATCCTATTTTAGTTATCTTCGTAAGATAATCAAAATCTACAATGATGCTACCGAAGGTTTAGTTCAACAGCCGTTTGGCAAGATTGGGGTTTTAGGCTGAATTTAAAGATGGTTTTGTACTTGAAAAGTTTAGTAATAATCCGAAAATAAATCTTAATTTAGCACCAAACCCGATGATTACCAGAACGTTGTAGGAAATGCTCCAAAAAAAACCTAAAAATTATAGATAAAATATATGATAAAAAAAAATATCGTGATTGAACTTAAAGCAGAAAAAAAACTAAAGAATCTCTCTTTTTTTTTCAGAATATTCTTTCTATTGCTTTACTTGATGACACTAAATCAAGTAAAAGCTCAATCATTAGACTTTATAAAAATAGAGAATGTAACATTTAAAAGTGAAGGAGTAACTCTTGCTGGCTCAATTTTAAATCCTAAAAAGCCATTTGCAGCAGTTGTAATTATTCATGGGTCTGACCCTGTAAAAAGGGAAATGGAGTTCGCTGAACGTCTTGCCAAAGAAGGCATAGCTGTATTAACATATGATAAACGCGGAGTTGGAGAATCTGGTGGAGTTTATGCTGGTCCAGAAGTTGGGACAAATAACATTGATTCAGTTAATTTAACTCTATTAGCAAAAGATGCAAGCGCTGCCGTGAACAAACTTCATCAACTGTATAAAAATATACCTATAGGTCTTGTTGGTTTCAGTCAAGCAGGATGGATAATCCCAATTGCTGCAAGTAAAAATCCGTTAATAGAATTTATGGTTTTATTTAGTTGCCCAACAATTACAACTTTGGAACAACTTAGATTTCAGTTTTATACCAATGGGAATAATAATTTTTGGGAAAATCACACAGAAGCAGAAGCACGTGAACATATCAATAATGATTCTGACAGGTATCAATTTACAGCTACTGACCCAAAGATTTCCTTGAATACTCTTTCTATTCCAGGACTTTGGCTTTTTGGTGAGAAAGATATCCAAATTCCAGTAAAGTTGTGTATAGAGCAATTAAATACATTTAAAGTTCAAGGCAAACCTTTCGAATATACCTTGTTTTCAACATTAGGACACAATACAGCTTCTGGCAATATTACAGCACCTGTTGATATTTCAATTCAATGGATAAAACAGAAAGCTTTGAACATTAAGAAGTCTAAAGCATCAAAATAAAGCACTGCCTACAACAGCTACAACGGATTTGAGCAATTGGCTTAATGGGAAAATGGTTTTGTATT
The DNA here is from genome assembly GCF_048284325.1 of Flavobacterium esculini. Lineage (NCBI taxonomy): Bacteria > Pseudomonadati > Bacteroidota > Flavobacteriia > Flavobacteriales > Flavobacteriaceae > Flavobacterium > Flavobacterium esculini. The sequence goes on from NZ_JBLVPI010000017.1 coordinate 1,294, forward strand.
TGGGAAATTAGGCAAATCCGAATAATGGGCTTAATTTAGTCCCATACTGCTTGTAGCGCGAGAACGTCAGGCTGTGAAAAAACCTCTTTTTTTTTCTAAAAACCTCCAAATTTCATGATACTGCAATTCAAATCAAGCCTTATAACGAAGTCTTTTTTTCAGGCTGCTATTTAATTGAATAAAAATTGTTAGCTGTATTTAGCTTTAAACAAATCTTTTTTTATTAAAAGCAAGGCTTTTGCCTTGTAGGGCGAGTTCCATTTTTGGGTTTGGCAATCAAATCCGGAACGCCGAGTATATTGATACTGCATTTAATGTTATACACAAGCATAATCAGGCTGTGTTCTCCATTTACTTTTTCCAATCCCGTTAAGTAGAGCCATTGTATTTCAATGTTTCTAAAACATTCGTTTTCTAATTTACAACTACTTCTTAAACCATTGTGATAACCGTATAAATAGATCTTAAGAAATACTTGGCTGGTATAACTCGGACGACCTTTTTTTTGAGTGTTTGAACTGAGAAACCAAGTTTTATCAAATCTATATATTCAACAAAAGCGTCTATAAACCGAACTTGATTGTCTAGACTTATTGCGTCTACTAAACTTGAAAAACGCATTTGTTGGCGGGAAATTCCGGTGATGTGTTGCATTCTTAAAAATAAGAATAATCTTCTTTTTATACAAGTATTTTGCTATATTTGGTTGTAGTACAACAGAAGTTTTTTCACAGACTGACGTTAGCGGTAATTCCACAAACCCTCACAATAAGAGTAAATGAACTTTAAAAACATCCTTCCTGATAAATCTATTTCGCTTTTTGTGAAAAATATTTGGGTGTTTGAAAATAAGGACAAAAACATAAAAACCTGTTTACCTTTTTTTGCAGATGGTTTCCCCGGATTAATGTTTCAGCAAACCGATAACGGATTAATCGTAAAGCCACACAACAAAATAATGCCAGAAATTTTTCTTTACGGTCAAACAATCAAACCCATTGAACTGGAAATTTCGGGAACATACCTCATCCTGATTTTCCAATTGTATCCTTTTGTTTTAAGAACATTTTTCAATATCGCTCCGCAAAGTATAAACGATAATTGCTACTATTTGGAAGACACCGTAGACAATATTGCTCATCTTAACCAGCAATTGGTATCGTGCAAAACCGTAAAAGATAAAATTGAAATCATCTCAAAGTTGCTTTTATTGTATTTTGAAAAGAAAAGGCAAAATCTTGATTTTGAAATACGACAAGGCATAGAAAGCATTATCCACACAAAAGGTCAGGAAAGCATTCGTGCGGTTGCCGAAAAATCAAATCTCAATATACGTACTTTTGAACGTAGATTTTTGAATGAAACGGGACTTTCAGCCAAACAATTTGCTAAAATCATCCAGTTTCAGGCTTCACTGGAACAACTAACCATAAAAGATTACACCAAACTCACCGATATTGTATATCAAAACGGTTTCTCAGATCAATCTCACTTCATCAAAGTATTCAAGGCTTTTACAGGCAAAACACCAAAAACTTTTAATAAATAAAAGAACTGTCGTTTTTATTCTATTTTACACGGTTTATCCGTCGCAATTTTGCCTCATCAATTTTAAAAATAGAATAAAATGAAAGTAATAATTTTTGGTGCAACAGGAACAGTTGGCGTTGAAATCGTAAAACAAGCATTAAATAAAGGCTATGATGTTACAGCCTTTGTTCGCAATCCTGAAAAAATACAGAACCTCAATCATGTCAATCTTACTATTTGCAAAGCTGATGTTTTGAATGTAAGCGAAGTAGAAAATGCACTGCAAAATCAAGATGCAGTTTTGTGTGTTTTAGGTGACGGAAAAGCCGGAAAAATAAGAGCCTCGGGAACAAAAAACATCATTGATGCAATGAATAAAAAAGGGATTAAAAGGTTGATTTGTCAAACCACACTCGGTATGGGCGAAAGTTATGGAAACCTCAATTTTATTTGGAAACACATTATGTTTGGAATGTTGCTCAAAAAAGCATTTCAAGACCATCAATTACAAGAAAAACACATCTTAAATAGCAATTTGGATTATACAATCGTAAGACCAAGTGCATTAACTGATGGCGAAATTACCAATCAATACAAAATTGGTTTTGAAGGAACATACAAAAAACTCAACCTTAAAATAGCACGGACTGCTGTTGCAGGCTTTATGTTATGCCAACTGAAAACCAACGAATATTTGAAAAAAGCAGTAAGCATATCTAATTAAAAAAAAATAAAATTCGAAGATCCCGCTCTTTACGCGCCTGCGAAAATACACGAAACCTTAGCGGTAAGTTTTCTGACAACCGCATAATAAACGTAATTGAATATAGCTTTTTGCATATAAAAAGCATTAAATCCATACCTTAGTTTTCGCAAATAGACATCTAAAAATTTAACCTTATGGAACCTAAAATGATATGGGCGAATCTTGTCTCAAATGACTTAGACAGGACAACCAAATTCTACACAGAATTAGATTTTAAAACAAATGGCAATCGTACGGAAGAGTTGTCGAGTTTCTTTTTTGGCAATGATAAATTTATTATTCATTTCTTTGCGAAAACAAGATTTGAAAGCTTTGCGAACAGTGAGGCTGCAAATCTTGAAAAACAAAACGAGGTGATTTTTTCTCTTTCTGCACAAAGTAAAGAAGAAGTTGATCAATGGTTCATAAAGGTCAAGAAAGCTGGCGGAAAAATTTATGCTGAACCGCAGGAATTCGACAAGGGATACACTTTTGGATTTGCAGATCCAGATGGTCACAAATTCAATGTCTTATATTGGCCGGGAATGTAATTCATCCTGCCGCAATCCCTTTCACCAAATTGACAACATCAGTTCTGAAAAACTTCTTCAAAATACCGACAATCAGAAAACTGAATAATCTTTATCCACGGGCTGAGCTTTAATCATCCCGTGCTTTTTTAAATTATAAAAATATGTGTTCCAAAAAATTGATTTTCTTATCTTTAACTGTTTTACTTTTAGTTACTTTCAACCTTTTTAGTCAAGTTACACTCCCGAAAATTCTGGGACATAACATGGTTTTACAACAACTGAAAGAAGTACCTGTGTGGGGAACTGCCAGTCCAGGCGAAAAAATAGCGGTTGCTTTTGCTGGACAAAGCAAAACAACGGTTGCCGACAGCTCTGGAAAATGGTCAGTGAAACTCAGCCCGATGAAAGCATCATTTACACCACGCGAAATGACTATTAAAGGAACAAATACAATCCTACTAAAAAATATATTGGTCGGGGAAGTCTGGCTTTGTTCAGGCCAATCGAACATGGAATATGCTATGCGAAAATATAGTAAATTCCAATCAGCAGTAAAGGGGAACCGACCTCCTGAGGATGATTTAAACACAGCAAATAATCCCAATATCCGCATTTTTCTCGACCGTCGAAAATACATGGATCCAAGTCCGGAACATCTCGGTTGGGACTCGGCAATTGGGCGGCCATTGGTTGATTTTTCGGCTGTTGGTTATTATTTTGCGAAAGACTTATATGCCAAATTACATGTGCCTATCGGAATGATTGCTGCAGCAGTGCCTGGTAGCCGGATTGAACCTTGGATTCAGGCTTCTAAAATGGAAATAGCTCCTAAAATGAAAAACGGAAAAACGCTAGACAAACTAAGTGCGGATGGTGGCGATCCCGGTAAATTTTATGACAGCATGATACAACCGCTAATTCCTTTTACATTGAAAGGAATTCTATGGTATCAGGGAGAATCAAATTGTTTTCTGAACGAAAATATCCGTTATGCTTATAAGTTAAAAACACTAATAGAAAGTTGGCGTACCGATTGGAAAGATAAAAAATTACCTTTTTATTTTGTTCAAATAGCGCCCTACAATTATTCTGCTGCCAAAGATGTTCGTCAACATACTACTGAAAATCTTCCCGAATTTTGGGAAGCACAGGCGCTGGCATTGCATTTAAAGAATACAAGCATGATAGCGATTACCGATTTAGTCGACAGCATTGCTGATTTACATCCTGGATACAAATGGGAAGTTGGTCACCGTTTAAGTCTAGTTGCCGCAAATAAAGCATATGGACAAAAAAATGTCGTTTGTTCCGGACCTGCATATCAAAAAATGAAAATAGTACACCATACCATTGAAATCACTTTTTCAAATGTAGGAAGTGGTTTAGCAAGCCGTGATAAAAGACCTCTTACCTGGTTTAGTATAGCAGGTGTGGACGGGAAATTTGTACCGGCAAAAGCGGAAATAGAGGGCTATAAAATAATCGTTTCTGCTCCCGAAGTTCCACATCCCCTTTCGGTGCGTTTTGGTTGGAACGAGGCTGCTCAATCCAATTTTATCAGCAAAGAAGGACTTCCTGCCATTCCTTTCAGAAGTGATAATCCGTGGGATAAACTTTTTTAATAAAACAATTTCATCAAACCAAAATAGAAGTTATATACTTCTATTTCAAATAGGTAAATCTTTAAATATTTGAAAAAAATAGGAAGTTTTTAATTTTTTGTAATAAAACACTATCTTTTAATGAATTATGAAGACTCGCTCGGATGTCTTATAATTTCTCATTTTTTAATAATCGACCAATCGAAAAGTAGATTATTTACAAGTACTTTAACAATGTATCCACACACTTGCTAAAACCAACCTTAACATCTATCTTGTGTCCGAATATACGTATAATTTCTAAACACTAAAACCAAAATTTATGCCAGCAGGAGGTAGAGTAACAGGTAGAATACTAAATTGTGTTCCCTCTTTTGATAAAGAAAACGATTGGACACTCGATAAGGCAATCGTTGAAGGACTAGTAATAACTGACTTTCCAGAGACTTTTGATTTGCGTGAAGACTGGTGGGAAATTGGGGACCAACTCGAAACATCCGCATGTGTGGGTTGGGCATCTACACATGGACTACTTAGATGGCATCTTGTTAAAGAAAACCGGATCAGTAAGGAAGATCAACTGTCATCATGGCTGACATGGATGGCTGCTAAAGAAACTGACCAAGATGATACTACAACATCTCAAGATATTAATTCCGGGGTATGCTTGAAAGCTGCACTGGACATATTACGAAAATATGGTGCTGTTCACGAAAAAGACCTTCCGCTAGATACAGACCTATTCAGTACGAAATTCAAAACAACAGAATTCACTGATTTGGCCGCGCAGATGAGGATTAAAGGCTACTACAGGGTAATCAATAACGATGACTGCAATGTGGATTATCTACGCATGTGGATTTCAAGTCAAGGTCCTGTACTTGCTTTGGTAGACACTGATAGTCAATGGGCTATAACCTCAGAACACAAGTTTGAAGTATATGATATGGAAAGTATGCATGGTGGTCACGCCGTAGCCATTGTGGGGTATACTGAAGATTATTTTATCGTTCGCAACAGCTGGGGTACCGATTTTTGCGACAATGGTTATGTTTATTGTTCAAACGAATATGTAACCAAGGCTTTTTGCGAGGCATACGGAATATTACTCTAAGAATAAACAGAACCAAAAAAATAAAGCCACATGAATTGTGCGGCTTTATTTTTTTCAGGAATACTTCAATGTTCCGTCTTAAAATAACGATACACAAAGCAATCTATACTAGATTATTCTATTTTTATCCAATAAAAGAAAAACGGTATTCTTTAATTCGTTTTCATTGGCGGCAAGTCAAATGCTTCTGCTTCATGTTCAAAATTATTGCGGTGTGAACCATCACAAAAAGGTTTATTGGATGATAATCCACAACGACAAAGACCCAATGCGGTTCTTCCTTCCAGTCCATAAACTTTACCTTCGAAGTCCATTATTTCGAAATCACCCTCTATTTTTATAGATCCATTGCGATTAATTATTAGTTTCGTCTTACTCATAGCGCTGTTTAATTTTTTAGAGTTCAAAGATTGCAAAAATATATCCTGACAGCTCAGCAATAGCGATTTTTTTATGATGTAAAAGGCTAATTTACATTAATTCTATATAATATAAAAAGTGAATTATGAATTAATAGCAGTCAACTGAACCAAGTAAAATCTGATACCAGATCAATTACAACCACACTTCCCCTCTTTAGGAAGGGGACTTTGCACAAGTATAAATTCTCGTTCTCTTTTTATTTTATGGGATAAGCCGAATGATTTCCATCTATATTGTACATTTGTCAAGTACGTAGTACATTTCTGGGCTGTGTTTAATTATTTCATATTTTGTTTCATGAATATTCACAACCTTTTTAATTTTAACTGAAAAGAATTCAATACCCTATAACATTAAAAGCATGAGTGTCTTAAAAAAAGTAAATGAATATAGAAGGATAATAACACACAACCTGACTAAAAACATTGGCAGTTCACAAAAGAATCAAAAAATTGATTTAACTCAAAAAATCGAAATTAAAAGAGTTTTAATTTCAAGGCCAAATCATAGATTAGGAAACCTTTTGTTGATTACGCCGCTAGTGCAAGAAGTTATCTTCACTTTTCCAGAGTGTAAAATTGATCTATTTGTAAAAGGAGGGCTAGCTCCTATTGTTTTTCAAAATTATGAAAACATCAATTACATTATAGAACTCCCTAAAAAGCCTTTTAAAAATTTAATAGCTTATTTTCAAGTTTGGATAAAAATCAAAAAACAACACTATGATATTGTTATAAATGTAGATAAAGGTTCTTCATCAGGAAGATTGTCTGCGCAATTTGCTAATGCAAAATATAAGTTTTTTGGCGAAGTTGATGAAAACATTCAATTAAAATATAGCGATTATGAGCATATTGCAAAATATCCGGTGTATGAATTTAGAAGTTTTTTAACCAAATTAGGATTTGAGAATAACGAGAATCCCGTCCCATCATTAGACATTAAGCTAAGTTCTTCAGAAATTGCTGAAGGTCAAAAAATAGTGAAAGAAATAGTAAAAAACGATATAAAGACAATCGCTATTTTTACCTATGCTACTGACGATAAATGCTATTCAGAATCCTGGTGGGAAGAATTTTATGACCGTTTAAAGAAGGAATACCCCAATTACAATATTATGGAAGTGTTACCTGTTGAAAATATTTCACAAATTGGATTTAAAGCACCTACCTTTTATAGTAAAGACGTTCGTGAAATTGGGTCAGTAATTGCAAATACCGTGATTTTTATTGGTGCCGATAGCGGTATTATGCATTTGGCCAGTGCTTCACTAACCCCAACTGTTGGTTTGTTCTCACGTCCTAATATAAACATGTATGCGCCTTACAACAATAATAGTGTGGCGATAAACACCAATAACAGTAATACGGATGATTGTATTAAAATCATCAATCGTATTCTTACTGCAAACTGATTTAGTACTACCCTTTTTCCTTATCAAAAACCAAAATTAAATAGCTATGAAAAAAACACTCTTTTTACTTCTTTCATTTGTATTCACTGTATCAATTTGGGCGCAGGACAAAAACTCATTTTCTTTAACTATGGATCATACTGCGCTATCAGTAAAAGATTTGGATCGTTCGGTTGATTTTTACACAAACGTTTTGAAACTTAAAGAAATTACTAACTTAACAAGAAAAGAAGGCATCCGTTGGATTTCTTTAGGAGATGGAAAAGAATTGCATTTGGTTTCTACTATTAAAGATCCCGTTACAATAAATAGAGCGGTACATCTTGCTTTTAAAGCCGTCAACTTTGATGGACTGGTAAAAGTATTGGAAAACCTAAAGATCACTTATTCTGACTGGCCAGGAACGCTTCATAAAATTAACGTTCGTGCTGACGGTATTAAACAGATTTATTTTCAGGATCCAGATGGCTATTGGATTGAAGTAAACAGCGTTGAAAAATAGATTACCACTTTTAAAAGCTACAGCTTCATCCTTATATCCCAAATTTAGGCAAGAGAACTGAATAATAAAGCGAATAAAAAGACCCGGAAATAAAAAAACTCAAAACAATAATGAGAAGTTAATCCTTGTCTTTTTTGGAAGGTATAAAAAGTTTAAAGATGAAATCACATTTGATAAAACAAAAAACTCCCCAGTTTCCTGAAGAGTTTCCATTATATGTAAGAGTCGTATATTTTCTAAAATTTGATTATTGTAAAACGCGATTGATTTGGGTTAATTTTTTTTCATAATATTTCTCTTTAACAGATGAAATTACAACACCTCCACCTACAGAGGCATGAATGAATTTTATATCACCATCGCAAACTTCAACAACCATTCCAACATGATTAATACGGCTTCTTCCATTAGTTTTAAAGAAAATTAAATCTCCTTTTTGAGCATCTTCTGGATTGACAACAACTCCTAAACGGGATTGTTCTAAAGAAGTTCTTGGCAATTTGATATCAAAAGCTTCAAATGTGTTACACATTAAACCCGAACAATCAAAGCCTGATTTTGAAGTTCCACCTGACTGGTATCTAGTTCCGATATTAGATGAAGCGGTTTCAATCAATTCATCTAAAAAATTAGGATTCGAAGCCGGTTTTACAAAACTTTTGAATTCCCAATTGTTGTTTTCAACATTTTTGTATTTCTCGTTATCATTACCAATATTTGTAAATTCATGTGTTGTATTTTCAGTATCCGAAACTGCTACACTTTCATTAGTTGTATTAGCGTATCGAATGTTTAATTTATACCCAACACGGAGCTTATTTTTAATTTCAGGATTTTGCTTTTCCAGTTCCTGAACCGTAATTCCGTATTGTTTTGCAATACCGTACTTGGTTTCTTTTGGCAACACTTCCCGAACAATATTTTCATTTGAAGTATTTAAACTTTCAGTTGGGTTTGTAACCATTACCAATGCTGCCTTTGAGAAATCATTTATTGGTTGAATAATAGCAGCCGGCTCTTGTATGGATTGTATTTTATTTTCTTGAGGTGCAACTGCGATTTCAGTTTTTAGTGATACGTTTGCAGGAATATTAATTTTTTGCCCCACTTTAAGTGATTTAACTCCTAATGTTGGATTGGCTTTATCGAATTCCTTGATTGTGATTCCGTATTTTTTTGTAATGGAATACTTTGTTTCTTTTGGCAAAACCTCTATAACAGTTTGTTCTGCAATAGCACTTTCGGTTTCAGCAATTTGAGGTTCAATTGCTACAGGTACTTTTTGTGAAGACTTTTTTACTTGGGGAACAACTGCGATTTCGGTTGAAGTTGCATTACCGGGAATTGTAATTTTTTGACTTATTCTTAATCCTGAAGTTTCTAATGTAGGATTGGCTTCGTTTAATTCTTTTACTGTAATCCCGTATTGTCTTGCGATTCCGTAAAGTGTTTCTTTGGCAAGTACTTCGTGTTCTTTCCCGAAATAATTTGTTGCAATCTTAGATTTGGTATTGGTATTTTTTGGTGCAGTAACAGGAATTAATAATACTGAATTGAGTTTTAATAGATTCTTGGCTTTTGGATTTAGTTTATAGATTTCACTTTGTTTTACATCATATTTCTCTGCAATACTCGAAATGGTTTCTCCTTTTACGATGGTATGTTTCTTGGTGCTTTCCTGAGAAAAAAGTACAATACTATTCAATAAAAACAATGTTACAACTAATCTTAAACTCATATTCATTTATTTCAAATTACTTACCCCATTTTTATTCTCCTTAGCAATTTCGGGATATAATTATTAAATCTCGCTAGGGTTTGTTCCAACTATCTTTATTTTAAAAATAAAAAAAGGCATCTCTTTTTAAAAAAGAGGGCAATAATATTTTATTTTAAAATCTAGTTGGTTTTTTTGTTCGAATTGCAAAAGCAACTTAAACTGTAACGCAGTACAATCCAAATGTATTGTTGCGCTGAAAATAAATATTTTAATGAAGAGATGATTTGTATTTACAATCAAAAAAAACTTCGCTGAAAAATTTATCTACAAAAAGGCTAATTTAAGTTATAAAATTCAAAAAACAACATTTTTTTTTGATTTTAACGTGTAAAATAAAGAAAACGCCTGTTTTTCAGCATTTTTAAGGGCTTTTAAGAATGAAAAATTACATTTTATTTAAACTGACACTATTCACTTCTTTTTTTTAAATCGTAAAATCCAAAAGAAATCGTCTTCCCGATTTCTAGCCCTGATGAAAGTGGAAAGCCTTTTAAAATGGAATTGTATTTTTTCCTGAGAAAGAAGAGCGACCGGCGGAAGCTCCTTTTTTATCTTGGAAAAAGCAATTCTATGAAAAAGCTTGAAGCGGTCAGCAGGAAATAGCTCCAAAAAAAACCACCCCATTTTATTTGAAGTGGTGCTTTTAGTTCTTTCGCTTTCTTTACATTACATGAACATCGTGCCATTTTTCTGCAAGTTTACTGAGGTTAGCCCGCATTAAATCATCAGGAGTCATTGCAATCCTAAACTCGCAATTGGCTTCAAAATTTAAAAACCAAGGTTCAGCAATAGATGGAATAGCGGAAGCATCAGGAACTTCAACTACCATAACCGCACCTCGATTACCGTCTTGTTCAGAAAAATAAATACTCTCTGGTTTAATATCTTCAATCACTCGACTGATGATCTCACCTGCTGTACCATTTCTAGCCATTGAGTTGAAAGGCTCAATAGGGAAGATAACATTAACTAACATTCTCATCGCAATTAGATTTAAAATTAATAGTAACTAAAGATACAAAATAGTCGAATCATTTTAAACCTCAAAATACTTATTATCAGTATTTTAACGTACAATTAATATGTTTTAAAATGAGACATACCGCTCTTCTAAAAAACCCCATGAAACAAAAAAACTCCCAAGTTACCTTGAGAGTTTTAAATATAAAATATTTTAATTTACTTATGCATTACTAGCAGCAGCAATTAAGTTTAATGCTGAACCAGCAACGAACCAACCAATTTGCCCTTCGTTATAAGTATGGTTTGCCAAGATAATATCTTTGGTTCCATCCGCATGAACGAATTCTAATGTTAATGATTTTCCTGGAGCAAAATCTACTAAATCTGTGAAGTTGATAGTATCATCTTCTTGGATTTTGTCGTAATCTGCTTCATTAGCAAATGTCAATCCTAAAAGACCTTGTTTTTTAAGGTTTGTTTCGTGAATACGAGCAAATGATTTTACCAATACTGCTTGAACACCTAAGAAACGAGGCTCCATAGCTGCATGCTCACGAGAAGAACCTTCTCCATAATTGTGATCTCCCACAACAATAGATGGAACTCCAGCCGCTTTATATGCACGTGCTACTGCAGGAACTGCATCATAAGTACCAGTCAATTGATTTTTAACCGAATTGGTTTTATCTGTGAAAGCATTAACTGCCCCAATCAACATATTGTTAGAAATATTATCTAAGTGACCACGGAAACGCAACCATGGACCAGCCATAGAGATGTGGTCAGTAGTACATTTTCCGAAAGCTTTGATCAATAATTTAGCTCCTGAAATATTTTTACCGTCCCAAGGTTGGAATGGCGCCAATAATTGCAAACGATCTGAAGTTTCGCTAACTACGATTTGAACTCCTGATCCATCAGCAGCTGGCGCTTGAAATCCTGCATCTTCTACAGCAAATCCTTTTTTAGGCAATTCATCACCATAAGGAGCGCTCAATTTCACTTCTTCACCGTTATCGTTGATCAAAGTATCAGTAATAGGATTGAAATCCAAACGACCTGAAATTGCTAAAGCAGCAACCATTTCTGGGGACGTTACAAAAGCGTGTGTGTTTGGGTTACCATCCGCACGTTTAGAGAAGTTACGGTTGAAAGAGTGAACGATTGTATTTTTCTCTCCTTTATCTGCTCCTGCTCTATCCCATTGTCCGATACATGGTCCACAAGCATTTGTAAATACTTTGGTTCCCATTTTTTCGAAAGTAGCGATGATTCCATCTCTTTCGATTGTATATCTAATTTGCTCCGAACCTGGGTTGATACCAAATTCCGCTTTTGGGCTAATTCCTAATTTAACTGCTTGGTTTACGATAGACGCAGCACGAGCCATATCTTCGTAAGAAGAGTTCGTACAAGAACCGATTAATCCCCATTCTACTTTAATTGGCCATCCATTAGCAGCAGCTTCTTCTTTCATTTTAGAAACTGGCGTACCTCTGTCCGGAGTAAAAGGACCATTAATGTGTGGCTCTAATTCAGAAAGGTTAATTTCAATAACTTGATCAAAATAAGTTGCTGGATCAGCATATACTTCTGGGTCTGCAGTTAAATAAGAAGCTACTTTATCAGCAGCATCTACTACATCTTGACGACCTGTGGCAGAAAGGTATCTTCTCATGGACTCATCATAACCAAATGTAGATGTGGTAGCTCCAATTTCGGCACCCATATTACAAATAGTTCCTTTTCCAGTGCAAGACATTGAAGTAGCTCCTTCTCCAAAATATTCAACAATAGCTCCCGTTCCACCTTTTACAGTAAGAATATCAGCTACTTTAAGGATAACATCTTTTGGTGCAGTCCAACCAGAAAGTTTTCCAGTTAATTTTACACCTATTAATTTTGGAAATTTTAATTCCCATGACATTCCTGACATTACATCTACGGCATCAGCTCCACCAACACCAATAGCTAACATCCCTAATCCACCTGCATTTACAGTATGCGAATCTGTACCAATCATCAATCCTCCAGGGAATGCATAATTCTCCAAAACGATTTGGTGAATAATTCCTGAACCCGGTTTCCAAAAACCAATTCCGTATTTATCAGATACTGAAGAAAGAAAATCAAAAACCTCTTTAGATTGTTTATTTGCTGCAGCTAAATCAAATTCAGCTCCATTTTTAGCCAAAATCAAATGATCACAGTGAACCGTTGTTGGAACAGCAACAGTTTTCTTTCCAGCGTGCATAAATTGCAATAAAGCCATTTGAGCTGTTGCATCTTGACAGGCTACTCTGTCCGGAGCAAAATCAACATAATCAACACCTCTTGCAAAAGCTTTAGATGGAGTTCCATCCCAAAGGTGCGTGTATAAAATTTTCTCAGTCAATGTAAGCGGGCGACCCACTATCTCACGTGCTGCATCAACACGACTAGTCATGTTCGCATACACTTTTTTAATCATTTCAATATCAAATGCCATAAGATTTATGTTATTGGTTTTGTTATTCTATTTTAGAAATCACAAGATACAAAAAAATAGAGTACAAAAAAAAGCCTGAGTCTCATGACTCAGGCTTTTAAATTATAATTAACTAATTATGTGAATTATTTAACTAATAGCTTATGAGAAGGCGCAAACTTAGTTAGATTGATACCTTCCACAGCAATTTTATATTCTTCTATTGTTGGAGTTCTACCAAGGATTGTAGATAAAACCACAACTGGTGTAGAGGAAAGTAATGACTCTCCCTTTTTACCTTCAGTATCTTCTACTACTCTTCCTTGGAAAAGACGAGTAGATGTTGCCATTACAGTATCCCCTTTGGCCGCTTTTTCCTGGTTACCCATGCAAAGGTTACATCCCGGGCGCTCTAGATATAACATATTTTCATATGAAATACGCGCCGCAGCTTTAGGAACATTATCGTCGAATTCGAAACCAGAGTATTTTTGTAAAATTTCCCAGTCGCCTTCTGCTTTTAATTCATCAACAATATTATAAGTAGGAGGAGCTACAACCAGTGGTGCTTTAAACTCTACTTTACCTTCTTGCTCATCAATATTCTTAAGCATTTGAGCAAGGATTTTCATATCTCCCTTGTGAACCATACAAGAACCGATAAATCCAAGATCTACTTTTTTAACTCCTCCATAGAAAGATAAAGGTCTAATGGTATCGTGAGTATATCGTTTAGAAACATCAGCATTATTTACGTCAGGATCAGCAATCATTGGCTCAGCAATCTGATCAAGATCTACAACAACTTCAGCGTAATACTTAGCGTTTGCATCCGGTCTTAGTGCTGGTTTCTCGCCAGATATAATCTCAGCGATTCTCTTATCAGCTATAGCAATCAATCCTTTAAGAACTTGATTTTTGTTATCCATTCCCTTGTCGATCATAATCTGAATTCTGCCCTTCGCTATCTCAAGAGATTCAATCAAGGTATAATCTTCAGAAATACAGATAGAAGCTTTTGCTTTCATTTCTGCAGTCCAGTCCGTAAACGTAAATGCTTGATCCGCATTAAGAGTTCCAAGGTGAACCTCAATGATTCTTCCTTGAAACACATTCTCTCCACCAAATGTCTTAAGCATCTGAGATTGTGTAGCATGAACTACATCTCGGAAATCCATATACCCTTTCATGTCTCCTTTGAATGTTACTTTCACAGATTCAGGAATTGGCATTGAAGCTTCTCCAGTAGCAAGTGCAAGAGCAACTGTTCCTGAGTCAGCACCAAAAGCAACACCTTTAGACATTCTTGTATGAGAGTCACCACCAATGATGATAGCCCACTCGTTTACAGTAATATCATTAAGTACTTTGTGAATTACATCAGTCATTGCGTGATAAACGCCTTTCGGGTCACGAGCTGTAATTAAGCCGAAGTCGTTCATGAATTTCATTAATCTAGGAATATTTGCCTTAGATTTATTATCCCATACCGAAGCAGTGTGACAACCTGATTGGTAAGCACCGTCAACGATTGGAGAAATCACAGTAGCAGCCATAGACTCTAATTCTTGAGAAGTCATCAAACCAGTTGTATCTTGCGAACCAACAATATTTACGGTAACACGAACATCTGAACCAGCGTGTAAAACTTTACCTGGAGTTGTACCAACCGCATTTTTATTAAATATTTTTTCTACAGCTGTAAGACCTTGTCCTTCAACAGAAACTTCTTTTGACGGAGCATATACAGGCACAATAGCAATACCAAGTGTCTTTGATGCAAATGTTTGCAATTTTTTTCCAAACACGATTGCGTATGATCCACCAGCTTTTATAAATTCAATTTTCTGAGGCGTAAATGCCTTAGAAATATCTATCAATTCTTTATCGCCTTTATAAAGTTTCTTTGTCTTTGTGTTGATTGTAAGAACAGTTCCAGTAGCAACAGAGTATGTTTCTTCAAGAACTGGATCACCACTTTCATTGCGAATAGAATTACCATCCGCATCAAGCTTTTTTACCCAGTTTTTAAGATCAAGACCAATACCTCCAGTAACATCAACAGTTGTAAGGAAGATAGGAGAAATCCCGTTTGTTCCTGCAACAATTGGAGCAAAATTAACAAATGGAACATAAGGACTTGCTTGTTTACCAGTCCAAAGGGCCACATTGTTTACACCTGACATTCTTGACGAACCTACACCCATCGTACCTCTCTCAGCAATCAACATCACGCTTTTGTCAGGATGTTGTGCTTGCAGCTCCTTAATTTCCTCTTGTGCTTGAGGAGTAATCATACATTTACCATGAAGTTCACGATCTGATCTTGAGTGCGCTTGGTTACCCGGAGAAAGTAAATCAGTTGAAATATCTCCTTCACCAGCGATGAATGTAACTACCTTAATTTCTTCAGCTATTTCTGGTAATTTTGTAAAAAACTCAGCCTTTGCGTAACTTTCAATAATTTCTCTAGCAATTTCATTACCGCTTTCAAATGCCTCCTTAAGACGGTCTGTGTCCGCATCATAAAGATATACTTGTGTCTTAAGAACTTTTGCAGCTTCTTTCGCAATAGCGGCAGCATCACCTAAGGCAATATCAAGCAATACCTCAATTGAGGATCCACCCTTCATGTGTGATAATAACTCAAATGCAAAAGCAGGCGTAATTTCAGCAACTACTGATCGACCTAAAACGATTTCCTTTAAAAACTTAGCTTTCACATTAGCAGCAGGAGTAGTTCCTGGAACAACATTATAAATAAAGAATTTAAGAGAATCAACTCTATTTGCGTTAGCTAAATCTTTAATTTGTGCAATGATTTCGCTTAGTAATTCAGCACCATCAATTGGCTTGGGATGAAGACCCTGAATTTTTCGTTCTTCGATCTCCTTGATGTAATCGTTATAAGTGTTCATAATGATATCTTTTCAATGTTGTATGGCAGATTTCCTTGATTATTTCAAAATAAAAAAGCCATAATATTAGTTTTTTTTATTGGTGATGCAAAGTTAAGAATTAAAGATGAGAATTTAAAAAAAACAGCAAAAGATGCCATTTGAATCATAATATTTATAAATAAAATAAATATTATGTGTTTTATTGAAAAATTCTGAAAATCAGAAAGATTATTTGTATAATTACTACTCTAGAAGACAAAATCACCTTTTTACGATGATTATTTTTTCATTTTTTTCTAAATAATAATACTAAATATGTGATATTGTACGAGTCAAAAGGGAAATTATTAATTTATGACTAAAAACAACTCCTTAAATCAATTTATCAATAATCATTTCCTCGGTAATTCCTTCCGCATCAGCTTTGTAATTTTTGATTATTCTGTGACGCAAAATTCCGGTAGCCACTGCTTTTACATCCTCGATATCCGGTGAAAATTTTCCATTAAAAGCAGCATTGGCTTTAGCAGCCAAAATTAAATTTTGCGAAGCTCTTGGTCCTGCCCCCCAATCCAAATAATTTTTCACAAATTCATTCGACAAAGGATTGTCTGGACGCGTTTTGCATACCAGCGTTACCGCATACTCAATCACATTATCAGCGACAGGAATCCTGCGAATTAACTGTTGAAAATCAATAATTTCCTGCGCCGTAAATAACGGATTTATAGTGTTATTCAAATCGGAAGTCGTACGTTTTACCACTTGTACTTCTTCTGAAAAAGAAGGGTATTCGAGTTTTATAGCAAACATGAATCGGTCTAATTGCGCTTCAGGCAAAGGATAGGTTCCTTCCTGCTCAATAGGATTTTGAGTGGCCAAAACAAAATAAGGCAAATCCAATTTATAATTCTCCCCGGCAATTGTAACGGAACGTTCCTGCATCGCTTCCAGCAAAGCTGCCTGTGTTTTAGGTGGTGTTCTGTTGATTTCGTCTGCCAGAATAATATTCGAAAAAATAGGCCCTTTTATAAATTTGAATTTTCGACTTTCATCTAATATTTCGCTTCCCAAAATATCCGATGGCATTAAATCAGGCGTAAACTGGATTCTTTTGAAATCAAGGCCTAAGGCTTGCGCCAAAGTATTTACCATCAATGTTTTTGCCAATCCCGGAACACCAACTAAAAGCGCATGACCTCCTGAAAAAATACAAAGTAAAATTTGATCTACCACCGCATCCTGACCTACAATGATTTTAGCTATTTCGATTTTTAGTTCATTTCTTTTTTGAACTAAGTTATGTATTGCTGCTACGTCAGACATTTTAGAATGTATTTTAAATTAAAAAGAGTTAACGATATGAATTCATAAAGCTAACTCTTTTTATTTATTTTATAAAAATTATTTTTTTAACCAGTTGTTTGTAAAAGCACAATCTCTGTATTCACCGATAATTTTAATGTAGGTTTCTTTGATTTTTTCATCAAACCATTTTCCGATTGCCTTGATTTGTTTTTCTTTCAATGCTAGGTCTTTAATTTTGATATAATCCTTAGCATAATCAGCCGTATGTTCGTTTATTCTATTAGTTACAGTAATCAACTTGAATTTTTTCTTTCCTTGCTCATCTTCCATGAATGGCGCAGTAATTTCTCCTTCTTTCAAATTTGAAACCTGACCGTATAAACTAGGATCCATTTTTGTTAATTCAAAACGAGTATCCTGTGTTTTTGGATTGATTAATGCTCCACCATTTGCTCTTGTTTCTTTTTCGTCAGATAAAGTTCTTGCTGCTTCTGCAAAAGTTATTTCCTTGTCCTCAATTCTTTTTCTAATCAAAGCAATTTTCTCTTTCGCCTCTTTCAGTGATTCTTCAGAAACTGCTGGAGTCAATAATATATGACGCAATTCTATTTCTTGTCCTTTTATTTTCTCTACATATATAATGTGATATCCAAAATCCGTTTCAAATGGAACAGATATTTCTCCTTCGGCAAGTCCAAAAGCAACATCTTTAAATTCCTTTACAAAAGGCGTTTTACGATTCATTTTATAATACCCTCCATTAGATCTTGAACCTGGATCTTGCGAATACAGAACTGCTTTAGTGGCAAAACTGGAGCCTTCCTGAATTTCTTTTTTGAAACTATTTAGTTTGTCAATCACTTTTTGTTTTTCAGCCTCGGAAACTTTAGGCTTAATCACGATTTGTGCTACTTCCATTTCCGCACCAAAAACTGGAAGATCAGTCGCAGGTATAGTTTTGAAAAAATTACGAACTTCTTCAGGTGTTATTTCAACTGCATCAATAATCTTTTTTTGCATTTCCGAAGTAAGCTTCTGTTCTTTTAGAATATCAAAGAAATAGGTTCTAAACTCTTCTTCAGAATTTTTTTTATAATACTTCACTACTTTATCTAGAGACCCTAATTGTTCCGTCATATAGTTAACTCGATCATCCATCATGCCTTTAACTTCGGAATCCGTTACTTTAAGACTATCTTGTATCGCTTGATGTGCATACAATTTGTCTTCAAGCAGTTTCCCTAACATTTGACATCTTGTAATGTCTTTTATTGAATTTCCTTGACTTGACAATTCTAGATAGGATTTATCAATATCAGAGTCTAATATAATGTAATCTCCAACTGTAGCAATTACACCATCAATTTTTTGTTTTTGATTGGATTGTATTTTATTAGTAGTAGTAACAACTGCACTATCTTTAATAATTTCCTGTGCTCTGGTAACCACACATGAAAAAAGCAAAAGAAAAAAAGAAAGTGCAATTTTATTATTTATGAATTTCATTTGTATTTTTTTTAATGGCATTTTTTTAATTTATTTTTATCGTAAAGTATCGTTATTTTTCTTGTCTTTAAATCCGTATGATAAAGGGTATATTAATTTTGGCCAAATATACACTTTAAGAATCAAGAAATGAATTGAATTTAACAATACAATTACTTTCAAATCTTTAAATTTAAAACGAACAAAAATAACAATTCAATTACATAATACAAGTTTCCTCACTAGTATTAACAAAAAATTATAAACGCATTTATTTATCGCCTTATTTACTTCGTAAATCTTATAAAAACCGCACTCTACAGACTAAATAAAATGTTTTAAATACAACTATTTAAATCGACTCTCCTTTATCTTTTTTTGGCTTCTACTCCTTTCTGAATTATTTATTTCCGAGACGAACTTGTTTTGAAATCTTTAAATAGGGCTCAATATTCTTAAAACACTTTTTAGACAACGTAGAAAAAACTCAAAAAGACGCCTAAAATTCTCATTTTAAGACTAGTATTCAAAAAGTTTTTAACACTATTACGTTTTCGTAAAGAATTAAAATACCCCTTATGCACATCATGTGAGAATTTGTATAAATTAGCCAAAAAATAACATTTTATTCAAATAAATAACATAAAATTATATTTAATACATTTATTTAATCCATTTGTTTTCATTTTGATAAAATCTAATTTTCACCTTCAACCGTAAACTAATAAAAAAGGGTAAAACCCATATTCTATAAAATTAACATCCTACTCTATTTTTAATTGCTATTAATCAAATCTATTATTTAACCTAAATTATTCATTTTATGAAAAACCAAAATTTCAAAATTTATCTTTTATCAGCCTTATTAGTTGGCTTTTACTCGTGTAGTTCAAATGATGCTATAGTAACAGATTCCCCTGCAACAGCTTTACAATTCAAAGTAATCGATGTAACTCATCATGACGGACACCCATTCAGTACCGGAAAAACGACTACTTCATTAACAGCGAAATATGTAGCCAATCCTGGAGGCGGTGTCATGATGCAAGCCTTTTATTGGGATGTGCCTTCGGGAGGAACCTGGTGGAATACAGTCAACACCAAAATAACCGAATGGTCCAATGCAGGGATCGGATCCATCTGGCTTCCTCCGGTATCCAAGGCACAAAATGGTGCATTTTCTATGGGATACGACCCTACTGATTATTTTGATTTTGGAAATTACAATCAAAATGGTTCTATAGAAACCCGATTTGGTTCTCGTACAGAATTAGAAAGTCTAATAAGCAAAGTACATACGGAAAACATGCAAGTATATGCTGATATTGTAATTAATCACAATAGTGGCGGTCAATTAGAAAATAACCCTTTTACGGGAACACAAACCTATACTAATTTCACTGGTGTATCTTCAGGAAAATTTCCAAGAACCAGTGCTGATTTTTATAAAAATTCCTATGCAAATAATGACGAAGGCGCTTTTGGAGGATTCCCAGACTTGGCCCATGTTGTACCAAATGTACAGGATTGGCTTTGGAAAAGAGCTGATGGCGTGGGTAAATACTATAAAAACACTATGCACTTTGATGGCTGGAGATTTGATTATGTAAAAGGTTTTGGTCCTTGGGTTGTAAATCAATGGAATGCTAATGTAGGCGGCTTCTCTGTTGGAGAATATTGGGACTCCAATGTAAACACGTTAGAATGGTGGGCAAATAATGCCAATAGTTCGGTTTTTGACTTTGCCTGCTACTACAAAATGAACGACGCATTTGATGGAAACGACCTTACTCTTTTGAATGATGATATGATGTGGAAAAGAAATCCGTACAAAGCAGTTACTTTCGTTACCAATCATGACACGGACGAAATTTGGAAAAAAGAATTAGCGTATGCTTATATTCTGACACATGAAGGGTATCCTACTATTTTTTACAGAGACTACGAAGAATGGTTGAATAAAACGAAAATGAACAACCTGATTTGGATTCACAACAATAAAGCAACCGGTACGACTTCAATTTTATATGCTGATACTGATGAGTATATTGCTCGAAGAAATGGTTACAATGGAAATCCGGGATTAATCGTTTACATTAATAATTCATCCACTTGGCAAGAAAGATGGGTTCCTAGCAATTGGACTAATGCTCAGATTAAAGATTTTACCGGTAACTCAACTTGGATACCTACAACTCAAGGAGACACATGGGTAAAAATTCAGTGTCCCCCAAATGGATATTCCGTTTGGTCTATTAATATGTAATCTACAAATATTCTAAAGGCTGCCTGAAAAGGCAGTCCTTTTTTATAGGTCAAATGAGCTTCAAAATTCTATAATTGATTTTAAAAATTAAAAGAATATCACCTTCAAAATTCATATAATCAATTAAGAGTATACTATTTTTTTAATTGGCATTTATAAATAGTACTTTTGCAAACTATTTATACAAACATGGGCTTTTTAGAAGAAATACAACGCAGAAGAACTTTCGGGATTATCTCACATCCTGATGCCGGTAAAACAACACTTACTGAGAAACTCCTCCTTTTTGGTGGGGCCATCCAAGAAGCAGGTGCTGTAAAAAACAACAAAATCAAAAAAGGCGCTACCAGTGACTTCATGGAAATTGAACGTCAGAGAGGAATTTCGGTTTCTACTTCGGTTTTAGCATTCAATTATA
Organism: Flavobacterium esculini; assembly: GCF_048284325.1. Taxonomy (NCBI): domain Bacteria; kingdom Pseudomonadati; phylum Bacteroidota; class Flavobacteriia; order Flavobacteriales; family Flavobacteriaceae; genus Flavobacterium; species Flavobacterium esculini. Next base: position 22,743 of record NZ_JBLVPI010000017.1, read on the forward strand.
AAGACAAAAAAATAAACATACTCGATACTCCCGGACACAAGGATTTTGCGGAGGACACTTTTAGAACCCTAACGGCTGTTGACAGCGTTATTGTTGTTGTCGATGTTGCCAAAGGGGTTGAGGAACAAACAGAGAAATTAGTAGCTGTTTGCAGAATGCGAAAAATTCCAATTATCGTATTTATCAATAAATTAGATAGAGAAGGAAAAGATGCTTTTGACTTAATGGACGAAGTGGAACAAAAACTGGGCTTAACAGTTACACCGCTAAGTTTTCCAATTGGAATGGGATATGACTTTCAAGGGATTTATAATCTTTGGGAACAAAATATTAACTTGTTTAGTGGTGACAGTCGAAAAAACATTGAAGAAACTATTGCTTTTTCTGATGTCCAAAATCCAGAATTAGAGAAAATCATTGGACAGAAACCTGCTGACAGATTACGTGAAGAATTAGAATTAATAGACGAAGTATATCCAAAATTTGATCGTCAGGATTATTTAGACGGAAAATTACAACCTGTATTTTTTGGTTCTGCTTTAAATAATTTTGGGGTAAGAGAATTATTAGATTGCTTTGTTCAAATTGCTCCATCGCCAAGACCAAAAGATTCAGAAACTCGATTAGTTGACCCTAAAGAAGAAAAAATGACTGGATTTGTTTTTAAAATCCACGCCAATATGGATCCAAAACACAGAGACCGTTTAGCCTTTATAAAAATTGTTTCTGGAACTTTTGAAAGAAACAAACCGTATTATCACGTTCGCCAAAAAAAGAATTTAAAATTCTCCAGCCCAAATGCTTTCTTTGCCGAAAAGAAAGAAATAGTAGATATCTCCTATCCTGGAGATATTGTAGGATTACATGATACCGGAAATTTTAAAATTGGAGACACTTTGACTGAAGGCGAAATCATGAGTTTCAAAGGAATTCCTAGTTTTTCACCAGAGCATTTTAGATACATAAACAATGCTGACCCAATGAAAGCCAAACAGCTTGACAAAGGAATTGATCAGTTAATGGACGAAGGTGTAGCACAATTATTCACCTTAGAGATGAACAATAGAAAAATTATTGGAACTGTAGGTGCGCTTCAATATGAGGTGATCCAATATCGTTTAGAACATGAATACGGTGCAAAATGTACATATGAAAATTTTCCGGTTCATAAAGCGTGCTGGGTGAAACCAAATGATGTGAAAAGCGATGAGTTCAAAGAATTTAGAAGAATCAAACAAAAATTCTTGGCGCATGATAAATACGGGCAATTGGTATTTCTAGCCGATTCTGATTTTACGATTCAAATGACGCAAAATAAATATCCAAACGTTAAATTATATTTCACTTCTGAATTCGAGTAATTCGCAGAAAAAAAAAACAACTTCGTTTTTACATCAATTTTAAAATCTGAAGTAAAAAAATAATTGCATAAAAAAACGCTAATTTAAAAATTAGCGTTTTTTTTATGTCAATTAAAAATTAATTTAAGATTAAGCAACCATACTTTCTAAAGCTACTGCCTTTTTCAAAAAAGCTTTGATTAACAAACGGTTTGGAGCTGTTCCAGAAGTAATAACTTGTTTTTTTGTATTAATACCTTCCGTAGAAATAGTATTGTTTGGATCTTGTTTAGAACCCATGAACCAAAGCACAAAATTCATATTATTAGAAACCGTATTTGTCGAAACATTATTTTGTTTTGCAACACTAACCACTTCAATAGCATTAGCTGCTAAATTATTATCAGTAGATTGACCAAAAGCAGAAACATTAGATAATAAAATAATTACTAACAACATAAAAATGTTGCTAATCTTTTTATTACTTGCATGTTTTGAAAAATGATTCATTTGTATCTTTTTATTAAATCAAATAAGATGTTGTTCTTATTCTGATACGAAACTATACCATTAACTTTCTAATAAAAAATATTTTCGATGAACCACCGTTTTACCTGTTTAAGCGACAAAATTTCAATATCAGCACTGCTTAATCTTAGTATAAATGCCTTAATTAATATTTCAGCTCCACATCTCCAAAAAGGTTAAAAGAGACCGATTAAAACCATTATCCCTTAGAAAAAACGCATCATTAAAAAAATAAACAAAAAAAAAGGCTCCATTTCTGGAGCCTTTTCTATAACTATGCTTGTCCTGCTGGACCAAAATTAAGTGGAATTGGAGGTTGTTCGGTGTCTTTTATTTCGCCATGGGCGGCTTCAAAGCGGTGAATATTTTCTCCAATAGCTTTCAACAATCTTTTGGCATGCTGAGGTGTCAAGACAATTCTTGATTTTACCTTAGCTTTAGGAATACCAGGCATGATACTTACAAAATCTAAAACAAATTCTGAAGAGGAATGATTGATTATTGCCAAATTGGAATAAATCCCTTCGGCCGTTTTTTCATCCAACTCAATGTTGATTTGTTCTTGTTGTTGATTTGAATTGCTCATAAATATTTTATTTTTCCATTCCCCTCTCCAAAGGAGAGGGTTAGGATGAGAATTAATAAATGTATTCCTCTTTATTAGCCATCATATCATTGTAATCTTCTTTTGAACCTACAATCGTATTGTCATATTCTCTCATACCAGTTCCGGCAGGGATTCTATGCCCTACAATTACATTTTCTTTCAATCCTTCTAAGTAATCGATTTTACCTGCAACAGCAGCTTCGTTCAATACTTTAGTAGTTTCTTGGAAAGATGCAGCAGATATGAATGATTTCGTTTGAAGTGATGCTCTAGTAATACCTTGTAAAACTGGTGTTGCTGTTGCAGTAACAACATCACGAGCTACAACAAGATTTTTATCAGTACGTTTTAAAAGAGAGTTTTCATCACGCAATTCACGAGGCGTAATAATTTGTCCTTCTTTTAAAGCACTAGAATCTCCAGCATCTTCAACTACTTTCATACCATATAATTTATCATTTTGAACGATAAAATCTTTAGTATGAATCAATTGATCTTCTAGGAATAAAGTATCGCCTGGATCTTGTACTCTTACTTTACGCATCATTTGACGTATTACTACTTCAAAGTGTTTGTCGTTGATTTTTACTCCTTGTAAACGGTATACTTCTTGAATTTCATTTACCAAATACTGTTGAACAGCTGCTGGCCCTTGGATTCTTAAAATATCGTCTGGAGTAATTGCACCATCAGATAATGGCACCCCAGCTCTTACAAAGTCATTTTCTTGAACAAGAATTTGGCTTGATAATTTAACCAAGTATTTTCTAATGTCACCAAATTTAGATTCGATAACAATCTCACGGTTTCCTCTTTTGATTTTTCCAAAAGAAACTACACCATCGATTTCAGAAACAACAGCTGGATTTGAAGGATTACGAGCCTCTAACAACTCTGTAATTCTTGGTAAACCTCCTGTAATATCTCCTGATTTAGAAGAACGACGTGGAATTTTCACCAATACTTTACCTGCTTTAATTTTCTCACCGTTTTCAACCATCAAGTGGGCTCCAACTGGTAAGTTATAAGAACGAATTAATTCATTGTCTTTACCGTAAACCAATAAAGTTGGAATTAATTTTTTAGCTCTAGATTCAGAAATTACTTTTTCTTGGAAACCAGTTTGCTCATCAATTTCAACCATGAATGATTGACCTTGCTCTAGATCTTCGTAAGCAATTTTACCGGTAAACTCAGAAACAATAACTCCATTATATGGATCCCATTTACAAATTATATCTCCTTTAACAACCGATTGACCGTCTTTAACAAAGATACTAGAACCGTAAGGAATGTTATTAGTACTTAATAAAATACCTGTTCTCTCATCGATTAATTTTAATTCAGTTGAACGAGAAACTACAATATCAACTGCATTACCTTCACTATCTTCACCTTTAACAGTTTTTAAATCTTCAATTTCCAGTTTACCATTAAATTTGGTAACAATACTAGACTCTTCAGATATACCACCCGCAACCCCACCAACGTGGAATGTACGTAATGTCAACTGTGTACCAGGTTCTCCAATAGATTGTGCTGCAATTACACCAACCGCTTCACCTCTTTGTGTCATTTTCCCTGTAGCTAAATTTCTACCGTAACATTTAGCACAAATACCTTTCAACGCTTCACAAGTTAATGGTGAACGAACTTCCACTTTCTCGATAGGAGAAGCGTCAATTGCTTTCATTATAACTTCTGTAATTTGTTCACCAGATTTAACTAAAATCTCGCTAGTTAAAGGATTGATTAAGTCTTGTAATGCAACACGACCTAAAATTCTTTCTCCTAGAGATTCAACTATTTCCTCATTCTTTTTCAATGCTGATACTTCAACACCTCTTAATGTACCACAATCTTCGATATTAACAATAACATCTTGAGATACATCGTGTAATCTTCTTGTTAAATATCCTGCATCGGCCGTTTTCAAAGCCGTATCCGCAAGACCTTTACGCGCACCGTGAGTAGAGATAAAGTACTCAAGGATAGAAAGACCTTCTTTAAAGTTAGAAAGAATTGGGTTTTCAATAATTTCACCACCACCAGCAGTAGATTTTTTTGGCTTAGCCATCAAACCACGCATACCTGTTAACTGACGAATTTGTTCTTTGGAACCCCTCGCTCCAGAATCAAGCATCATATACACAGAGTTGAAACCTTGTTGGTCTTCTCTAATGTTTTTCATTGCTAACTCTGTAAGTTGAGCATTCGCTGAAGTCCATACATCAATAACTTGGTTGTAACGTTCGTTATTAGTGATAAGACCCATATTATAATTTGCAGAAATACCTTGAACTTGTTCTCTGGCGTCTGCTATTAATTTAGGTTTTTGATCTGGAATTCTAATATCACCAAGAGAGAATGACAATCCACCTTTGAAGGCAAATTTGTAACCCATGTCTTTCATGTTATCCAAGAAAGCCGCAGTTGTAGGTACATCAGTCGCGCTTAAAACGTGTCCAATAATATCTCTAAGGTTTTTCTTGGTCAATACATCATTGATATATCCAGCTGCTTCCGGTACTACTTCATTAAATAATACACGACCCGCAGTAGTTTTAATGATTTGGAAAACCAAGTCACCTGCTTCATTAAAATGTTTTGCTCTAATTTTAACAGAAGCATTCAATTCTAATCTTCCTTCATTCAAAGCAATATTTACTTCTTCAGCAGAATAGAAAGTGATTCCTTCTCCTAAAATCTTAAGCTCAGGAGTTGATAAACGTTCTTTGGTCATATAATATAGACCCAAAACCATATCCTGAGAAGGTACCGTGATTGGAGCACCATTTGCTGGATTCAAAATATTGTGAGAACCCAACATTAATAGTTGTGCTTCCAAAATAGCTTCTGGTCCTAATGGCAAGTGAACTGCCATTTGATCCCCATCAAAATCCGCATTAAATGCAGTACAAACTAAAGGGTGCAATTGGATTGCTTTTCCTTCAATTAATTTTGGTTGGAATGCTTGGATACCTAATCTGTGCAAAGTAGGAGCACGATTCAGTAATATTGGGTGACCTTTGATAACATTTTCAAGGATATCCCAAACTACAGGCTCTTTCTTATCTATTATTTTCTTAGCTGATTTTACAGTTTTAACAATTCCTCTTTCTATCAATTTACGGATAACGAAAGGTTTGTATAATTCTGCCGCCATATCTTTTGGGATACCGCATTCAGATAATTTCAATTCTGGCCCAACAACAATTACCGAACGAGCAGAATAATCCACACGTTTTCCAAGTAAATTTTGACGGAAACGTCCTTGTTTACCTTTAAGGGAATCAGATAATGATTTTAATGGTCTGTTTGATTCTGTTTTTACTGCAGAAGCTTTACGAGTATTATCGAAAAGTGAATCTACAGATTCCTGCAACATACGTTTTTCGTTTCTTAAGATCACTTCCGGAGCTTTAATCTCCATTAATCTTTTCAAACGGTTGTTACGTATAATTACACGACGGTATAAATCATTTAAATCGGAAGTTGCAAAACGACCTCCATCAAGTGGCACAAGCGGACGTAATTCTGGTGGAATAACCGGTACCACTTTCATAATCATCCATTCGGGACGATTTTCACGGTTCAAGTTAGACTCACGGAAAGATTCAACAACTTGTAATCTTTTTAATGCTTCTGTTTTACGTTGTTTAGACGTTTCATTGTTAGCATTGTGTCTCAATTGATAAGACAAAGCATCAAGATCAATTCTTGCTAATAAATCCATAATACACTCTGCTCCCATTTTGGCAACAAATTTATTAGGATCAAAATCATCAAGATACTGATTGTCAGCTGGAAGTGTATCTAAAATATTTAAATATTCTTCTTCTGTCAAAAAGTCTAGTCTTTGCAAAGATTCACCTTCTGCATTTTTAGCGATACCTGCTTGGATAACTACGTATCTTTCGTAGTAGATAATCATATCTAATTTCTTAGATGGAAGACCAAGGATATAACCAATTTTGTTTGGAAGAGAACGGAAATACCAGATATGAGCAATCGGCACAACAAGATTGATGTGACCTACTCTGTCTCTACGTACTTTTTTCTCAGTTACTTCAACACCACAACGGTCACAGATGATCCCTTTGTAACGTATTCTTTTATACTTACCACAAGCACATTCAAAATCTTTTACTGGTCCGAAAATACGTTCACAGAAAAGTCCGTCACGTTCTGGTTTGTGCGTTCTGTAGTTGATAGTTTCCGGCTTCAATACTTCACCTCTTGATTCTTTCAAAATAGATTCAGGAGAAGCAAGTCCTATTGAGATTTTATTAAACCTTTTTACAGGGTTTTTATCTTTATTGTTATTATTTCTATTATTCATCATAGTTTTTACTATTGATTTATTTGCAATTAAAAATTGATTTTGTACAGACGTAGCAGTGCTGCGCCTCTATCACCTCGAATTACTTCTCTAAACTTCAAATAAAATTTTGAAGTGCTAATTATCGTATAGACGTTGCAGTACAACATCTCTACCGTAAAAAATCGGAACGGGTTACGGGTATAAATCCTAAAAACTTATATAAATGCCAAAGTAGAGACGCGATTAATCGCGTCTCTACAGTTGACAAATTTTAATTTATTCTTCTAAACGAATGTCAAGTCCAAGACCTTTCAATTCATGCATCAATACATTGAATGATTCCGGTAATCCTGGTTCTGGCATAGATTCACCTTTTACGATGGCTTCGTAAGTTTTTGCTCTACCGATAACATCATCAGACTTCACAGTCAAGATTTCTCTAAGAGTACTTGATGCTCCATAAGCTTCAAGTGCCCAAACCTCCATCTCTCCAAAACGTTGCCCTCCAAATTGAGCTTTACCTCCAAGTGGTTGTTGTGTAATCAACGAGTATGGACCTATAGAACGTGCGTGCATTTTATCGTCAACCATGTGTCCAAGTTTCAACATGTAGATAACTCCTACTGTTGCCGCTTGATGGAAACGTTCTCCTGTACCACCATCATATAAATGTGTATGTCCAAAACGTGGTATTCCAGCTTCGTCAGTCAATTCATTGATTTGATCAAGAGTTGCTCCGTCAAAAATTGGTGTAGCAAATTTTCTACCCAAGTTTTGTCCCGCCCAACCAAGAACAGTTTCATAAATTTGACCAATGTTCATACGTGAAGGTACACCTAATGGGTTCAACACGATATCAACTGGTGTTCCATCTTCAAGGAAAGGCATATCTTCATGACGAACGATGCGAGCAACAATACCTTTGTTACCGTGACGTCCAGCCATCTTATCCCCAACTTTCAGTTTACGTTTTTTGGCAATGTATACTTTAGCTAATTTCAAGATTCCTGCTGGCAATTCATCTCCAACAGTAATAGTGAATTTCTCTCTACGCAATGCACCTTGTAAATCGTTCAACTTAATTTTATAGTTATGAATTAAATCATTAACCATTTTATTAGTTGCATCATCAGCAACCCATTGACCTTTACTTAAGTGAGCAAAATCTTCAACAGCATAAAGCATTTTTTGAGTATATTTCTTACCTTTTGGTAATACTTCTTCACCCAAATCATTCATTACACCTTGAGATGTTTTTCCGTTAACGATCAAGAAAAGTTTCTCTACTAATTTGTCTTTTAATTCAACAAATTTAGTTTCAAATTCCATTTCTAAAGCGCCTAAAGCATCTTTATCCTGCGTACGTTTGCGTTTATCTTTTACTGCTCTTGCGAACAATTTTTTGTCTAAAACAACACCATGTAAAGAAGGAGACGCTTTCAATGAAGCATCTTTTACATCACCTGCTTTATCTCCGAAGATTGCACGAAGCAATTTCTCTTCCGGAGTAGGATCTGATTCTCCTTTTGGAGTAATTTTTCCGATAAGAATGTCGCCAGGTTTAACTTCGGCTCCAATTCTGATCATACCATTTTCATCTAAATCTTTAGTAGCTTCTTCAGAAACGTTTGGTATGTCATTCGTTAATTCTTCGTTACCTAATTTAGTATCTCTAACTTCTAATGAATAATCATCAACGTGAATAGAGGTAAAAATATCGTCACGAACTACTTTTTCAGAAATCACAATCGCATCCTCGAAGTTATATCCTTTCCATGGCATAAATGCAACTTTTAGGTTACGACCTAAAGCTAATTCACCATTTTGAGTTGCATATCCTTCTGATAACACTTGACCAAGAATCACTCTGTCCCCTTTTCTTACGATAGGTTTCAAGTTGATACTTGTTCCTTGATTGGTTTTTCTAAATTTAATTAGATTGTATGTTTTTTCATCAGGCTCAAAACTTACCATTCTTTCTTCCTCAGAACGATCGTATTTGATAGTGATAATATTAGCATCTACATATTCAATAACTCCATCTCCTTCAGCGTTAATTAAAACTCTAGAATCAGAAGCTACCTGACGCTCTAAACCAGTTCCAACAATTGGAGCTTCAGGACGAATTAATGGTACGGCCTGACGCATCATGTTAGATCCCATCAAGGCTCTATTCGCATCATCATGTTCTAAGAAAGGAATCAAAGAAGCTGAGATAGAAGCAATTTGATTTGGAGCAACATCAGTGTAATCAACTCTTGTTGGTTCAATTACCGGGAAATCACCTTCTTGACGTGCAATTACATCTTCGGCAGTAATTTTTCCTGTAGCATCCATTTGAATATTTGCCTGAGCAATCATCATTCCTTCTTCTTCTTCTGCGCTTAAGTAAACTGGAGTAGACACTAAATCTACAGTTCCGTTAGTTACTTTACGATACGGTGTTTCGATGAAACCCATTCCGTTTACTTTAGCATAAACACCAAGAGAAGATATCAAACCAATGTTTGGTCCCTCAGGAGTTTCAATTGGACATAAACGTCCGTAATGCGTATAGTGAACGTCACGTACCTCAAAACCTGCTCTTTCTCTCGAAAGTCCACCTGGTCCTAGTGCAGATAATCTTCTTTTGTGTGTAATCTCGGCCAATGGATTCGTTTGATCCATAAACTGAGACAACTGGTTTGTTCCAAAGAAAGAGTTGATAACAGATGATAATGTTTTAGCATTAATCAAATCTATTGGTGTAAACACCTCGTTATCTCTAACGTTCATACGCTCTCTAATAGTCCTAGCCATACGCGCTAAACCAACACCGAATTGTTGAGACAATTGTTCTCCAACTGTTCTAACACGACGGTTTGATAAGTGATCAATATCATCAATCTCCGCTTTAGAGTTGATCAACTCGATCAAGTACTTTACAATGGTAATGATATCTTCTTTGGTAAGCACTTGCTTTTCCATTGGGATATCTAAACCAAGTTTTTTATTCATTCTGTAACGACCTACTTCACCTAAGTTGTAACGTTGGTCAGAGAAGAATAATTTATCTATAATACCACGAGCAGTTTCTTCATCAGGCGGTTCTGCGTTACGCAATTGTCTGTAGATATGCTCAACAGCTTCTTTTTCAGAGTTTGTTGGATCTTTTTGTAGGGTATTATGAATGATGGCATAATCACCTTGATTAGCATCTTCTTTATGCAACAAAATAGATTTAACGTTAGAATCAATGATTTCTTCCACATTATCTTTATCGATAATTGTATCTCTATCAAGAATTATTTCGTTACGTTCGATAGAAACTACTTCACCAGTATCTTCATCTACGAAATCTTCATGCCATGTGTTCAATACACGGGCAGCTAATTTTCTACCTACATATTTTTTCAGACCTGTTTTAGAAACCTTAATTTCTTCAGCAAGATCAAAAATTTCAAGAATATCTTTATCTCTTTCAAAACCAATTGCTCTAAAAAGAGTAGTAACTGGTAATTTTTTCTTTCTATCGATATAAGCATACATTACGCTATTAATATCTGTAGAAAATTCTATCCAAGAACCTTTAAAAGGAATTACTCTTGCAGAATACAATTTTGTACCATTTGCATGGAATGATTGACCAAAGAAAACACCCGGTGATCTGTGTAATTGAGATACAACTACACGCTCAGCACCATTAATAACAAAGGTACCACTTGGTGTCATATAAGGAATTGTACCAAGATATACATCCTGAACAATTGTTTCAAAATCTTCGTGTTCTGGATCAGTACAATATAGTTTTAACCTTGCTTTTAAGGGCACACTATACGTAAGACCTCTTTCTATACATTCTTGAATTGTATAACGTGGTGGATCTACAAAATAATCAAGGAATTCCAATACAAAGTTATTTCTTGTATCAGTAATTGGGAAATTTTCCATGAAGGTATTGTAAAGCCCTTCGTCGCCTCTTTCGTCAGATTTAGTTTCTAATTGAAAAAAATCTTTAAACGATTTAACCTGAACATCTAGAAAATCTGGATAATCAGGAATGTTTTTTGTAGAGGCAAAATTCAATCTTTCAGTCTGATTTGTTATCATCAATGGACAAAATTTTGATTAAAAAAGTAATTTTTTTTTGTACAAATATTGATTTATTTATACTTTCTTTTTACAACCATTACATCTTTAAAAACCAATTTAAGATAACTACTTTCTTATTATCTGTTAATTTTTTTTCCTCGTAATGGGTAAAATGAATTTGTTTTAAAAGGCTATTATGTAATTATACAAGGTAGACTTTTGTTATACGAAAAATGGTTTAGGTCATTGGGCGACTAAACCCAAGACCTAAACCTTATTCTTTAAACAGAGTTTAACTATTTAAGTTCAACCTCAGCTCCAGCTTCTTCTAAAGATTTTTTAAGCCCTTCAGCTTCTTCTTTAGAAACACCTTCTTTTACATTACTTGGTGCGCTATCAACTACATCTTTAGCTTCTTTCAAACCTAAACCTGTAAGTTCTTTAACTAATTTTACAACTGCTAATTTAGAAGCACCTGCTGCTTTTAATACAACTGTAAATTCTGTTTGAACATCTTCAGCAGCAGCTTCACCACCACCTGAAACTACTACAGCTGCAGCAGCCGGTTCGATTCCGTACTCATCTTTTAATATTGTTGCTAATTCGTTAACTTCTTTTACTGTTAGGTTAACTAATTGTTCTGCGAATTGTTTCAAATCTGCCATTTTTTCTATCGTTTTAAAATGATTTGTAAAAATATAATTTATTTATTGTGCGCGTTTTTTAAATAAAATTAGAGTAAGACTCTATTTTTATTATGCTTCCACTTCTTCTGTAGCCTCTTCGCTTTTTGCGAATTGGTTTTGAAGAGCAGATATAACTCTCTGTGCTGGTGACTGCAATAATCCAATAAGTTCGCCGATAAGCTCTTCTTTAGATTTAATAGTTGCTAATGCATCTAATTGATCATCTCCAATGTAAATTTCAGAGTTAATAAAAGCTCCCTTTAATACAGGTTTAGCTGATTTTTTTCTGAAATCTTTGATTATTTTACCAGGAGCGTTTGCTATCTCAGAAATGAATATAGCACTATTACCAGTCAAAACTGAAGGTAAATCTCCATAATCATTAGCTGAAGCTTCCATTGCTTTTGCAAGCAAAGTATTTTTAACCACTTCTAATTTAATACCTGCTTTAAAGCAAGCTCTTCTCAAGTTTGAAGTTGTTTCTGCATTCATTCCAGAAATATCAGATACATAAACAATGTTTGTACCAGCTAACTGTGCAGTTAAAACTTCAATCGCGATTGATTTTTCTTCTCTAGTCATACTAAAAATTTTTAACTACCAATTATACTGCTTTAGGGTCCAAAGCAATTGCAGGACTCATAGTGCTAGTTAGGTAAATACTTTTGATGTAAGTTCCTTTAGCAGCAGTTGGCTTAAGTTTGATTAATGTTTGAATAATTTCGTGTGCATTGTCAACGATTTGTTCGCTTCCAAAAGAAATTTTACCAATTCCTGCATGCACAATACCAGTTTTATCAACTTTGAAGTCAATTTTACCAGCTTTAACCTCTTGAACAGCTTTAGCAACATCCATAGTTACAGTACCTGTTTTAGGGTTTGGCATTAAACCTCTAGGTCCCAAAATACGACCTAATGGACCTAATTTACCCATAACAGAAGGCATCGTGATAATTACATCAACATCCGTCCAACCGTCTTTAATTTTTTGTAAATAATCGTCAAGACCTACATAGTCTGCACCAGCTGCTAACGCTTCCGCTTCTTTGTCTGGAGTAACTAATGCTAATACTTTAACGTCTTTACCAGTTCCATGAGGTAATGTTACCACACCTCTAACCATTTGATTCGCTTTTCTTGGATCTACACCCAAACGAACTGCGATATCAACAGACTCATCAAATTTTGCAGAAGCAATTACTTTTATCAATGCAGCTGCATCTTTTAAAGAGTATAATTTGTTCTTTTCAATTTTTGAAGCAGCCTCTTTTTGCTTTTTTGTCAATTTTGCCATGTCTTTCTCTTAATTAAAAAGGAGAATCTCCTGATACAGTTATACCCATAGATCTAGCTGTTCCAGCAATCATACTCATAGCAGAATCGATTGTGAATGCATTTAAATCTACCATTTTATCTTCAGCAATTGCTTTGATAACATCCCAAGTAACGCTAGCTACTTTTTTACGATTTGGTTCACCAGATCCTGACTTTAGCTTTGCAGCTTCCAATAACTGGACTGCCGCTGGAGGAGTTTTTACAACAAAATCAAATGATTTGTCTTTATACACAGTAATTTGTACTGGGCATATTTTGCCGGGTTTATCTTGGGTTCTAGCATTAAATTGCTTACAGAATTCCATGATGTTTACCCCAGCAGCTCCTAAAGCAGGTCCAACCGGTGGCGACGGGTTCGCAGCACCTCCCTTAACTTGTAGTTTAACTACCTTACTAATTTCTTTAGCCATTTTTTAAAAAATTTAACACTACAATCATTGGAAGCGATTGTAATGGATATTATAGATGTAACAAAAAATTATACTTTTTCAACTTGCATAAAACTCAATTCCAATGGTGTTTTTCTTCCGAAAATCTTAACCATTACTTCTAGTTTACGCTTTTCTTCATTGATTTTCTCAACTGTTCCATTGAAACCATTGAAAGGACCATCAATAACCTTAATAGTTTCTCCGATATTGAAAGGAATAGCACGAGTATCTGTATTCACAGCCAATTCATCTACCTTACCTAACATTCTATTCACTTCAGAAAGTCTTAAGGGGACAGGTTCTCCACCTTTAATTTCACCTAAAAAACCAATAACACTTGTTATAGACTTGATAATATGAGGTATTTCACCTATTAGATTTGCCTCAATCATAACATAACCAGGAAAATAAACTTTATCTTTTATTATCTTTTTTCCTTCTTTTACAGTAACTACTTTTTCAGTAGGAACTAGAACTTGCGAAACATAATCACCCATCCCTAATCTTGCAATTTCGGTTTCGATATACGCTTTCACTTTATTTTCTTGTCCGCTTACTGCTCTAACTACATACCACTTTTTAATACTACTATCTGCCATAACAAAAAAATTACGCTTTTATCCAGTTAAAAAATCCAGCCAAAGCTTTAGCGAAAATTTCATCTACTCCCCAAGTTGCCAAAGCGAATAATACTGAAAAAACAGCAACAACAATCGTTAGACGTTGCACCTCAGCCCAAGCCGGCCAAGTTACATTTGACTTTAATTCTTCAAATGCTTCTGATATGTAATTAACAACTTTTGTCATTATGATTTAGTTTATTTGCACGGGCGGAGGGATTCGAACCCCCATCAACGGTTTTGGAGACCGCTATTCTACCCTTGAACTACGCCCGTCTGTTAATAAAAGCCAGTAACAACCTAAGAAGTTACTGGCTTCTAATTTATTTAATTAGGATTATGCTACAATCTCAGTTACCTGACCTGCACCAACTGTTCTACCACCTTCACGGATAGCAAAACGTAAACCAACATTTAATGCAATTGCACTAAGCAATACAACATCAATAGTTAAGTTATCTCCAGGCATAACCATCTCTACACCTGCTGGTAAAGTAATGATACCTGTTACGTCAGTTGTACGTACATAGAACTGTGGACGGTAGTTATTATGAAATGGTGTATGACGACCACCTTCTTCTTTTTTCAAGATATAAACCTCAGCTTTAAAAGTAGCGTGTGGTTTAACTGAACCTGGCTTACAAATAACCATTCCTCTTTTGATATCTTCTTTTTGAATACCTCTTAAAAGAATACCTACGTTATCTCCAGCTTCTCCTCTATCAAGGATTTTACGGAACATCTCAACTCCTGTAATAGTAGAAGTTAATTTTTCAGCTCCCATACCAATGATTTCAACTGGATCTCCTGTATTAGCAACACCTGTTTCGATACGACCTGTAGCAACAGTTCCACGACCAGTGATTGAGAATACATCTTCAACAGGCATCAAGAAAGGTTTTGCAACATCTCTTACCGGCTCTTCGATCCAAGCATCAACAGCTTCCATCAATTCAAGAATTTTTGGTACCCAAACTGGATCATTATTCAATCCACCTAAAGCTGAACCTTGAACAACAGGACCATTATCTCCATCATATTCGTAGAAAGATAACAAGTCTCTGATTTCCATCTCAACTAATTCAAGTAATTCCTCATCATCAACCATATCCACTTTATTCATGAATACAACCATTCTAGGAATACCTACCTGACGTCCTAAAAGGATATGCTCACGTGTTTGTGGCATTGGTCCATCAGTAGCAGCTACAACAAGAATAGCACCATCCATTTGAGCAGCACCTGTAACCATGTTTTTTACGTAATCCGCGTGACCTGGACAGTCAACGTGAGCGTAATGACGATTAGCAGTTTCATACTCAACGTGAGATGTATTAATTGTAATACCTCTTTCTTTTTCTTCAGGAGCATTATCAATTTGATCAAATGATTTTGCTTGACAGTAACCAGCATCAGATAATACTTTCGTTATTGCTGCAGTTAAAGTAGTTTTTCCGTGATCTACGTGTCCAATTGTACCTATATTTAAGTGCGGTTTGGAACGATTAAAATTTTCTTTTGCCATTTTACTTAATTTTTAATCTTAGTTATTATAATTTATTAGTGTTCAAATATTTCATTTTGAGCCAATGTCGGGAATTGAACCCGAGACCTCTTCCTTACCAAGGAAGCACTCTACCCCTGAGCTACACCGGCAGAGAAATCTTCATTTCAAGTTCAATATTTCAAATTTATAAAATTCGATTTCCTTAAACTTCATTTTGTGGGGAGAGCAGGATTCGAACCTGCGAAGTTTACACAGCAGATTTACAGTCTGCCCTCGTTGGCCGCTTGAGTATCTCCCCTTTTATTGATTTCCAGTACTTTAAAAGAACTATTTCCAAACGCTTTGGAAACAAATTTTTAGAGCCGGCGGAGGGACTCGAACCCACGACCTGCTGATTACAAATCAGCTGCTCTAGCCAACTGAGCTACGCTGGCAATATCAATAAAAAAGTCCGCTATTTCTAACGGACTGCAAATGTAGAGATTTTATCTCTCAATCAAAACATTTTTTCAAAAAAATTTATATTAAATGTGCGAACTTATTTTTTCTTTCCTTTTTACTAACAATCGTTCTAAAGATTCAGCACAAAGCTCCACCGCTTCTTCAAAAATTTTACACTGCTTTTTAACCACAAAATCATCTCCCGGAACATTAATTTTTATCTCAGCAATTTTGTTCTCCTTATCACTTGTCTTTTCAACTTTCAAAAAAACATCCACTGATACTACCTTGTCATAATATTTTTCTAATTTGTCCATTCTTTCTTGAACAAAATCCACTAGCTTTTTGTCAACAGTAAAGTTAACTGCATGAACATTTACCTTCATAATCATTATTTTTTAATAGTTAAACATTTCCGAATTACTTCTGATTCCTTGGATGCGCATCTTCATATACTTTTTTTAGTTCTGCTAAACTACTGTGTGTGTATATTTGCGTTGACGCCAAACTGGAATGCCCTAATAATTCTTTTACTGAGTTCAAATCGGCTCCGTTATTTAATAGATGAGTTGCAAACGTATGTCGCAATATATGCGGACTCTTTTTTACTTTCTCGGAGACAGCACTAAAGTAAGAATTTATTAATCGATACACAAAAGAATCATTTAATTTTAACCCTTTTTTTGTGAGAAAAAAATAATCGTCATCCACTATCGACAACACAGAGGAACGCTCTTTAAAATACAAAGAAAGCTGATTTATAATTATCGGTAAAACTGGCAATATCCGCTCCTTATTCCTTTTCCCCAGCACTTTGACCGTACCGGCAGATAAATTAACATTAACTACTTTTAAATGAATCAATTCCGTTCTTCGCATGCCAGTAGTGTAAAACAAATCGACTATGAGTTTATTTCTGATTTCCTCAAAGCCCACTGGATTTTTTACATGACTCAACGCATCCTCAAGTTCTTTTTCAGAAAACGGAATTTGCAATAACTTAGGAGTCTTTAGCGCTTTATGTTTCAATAGCGGACTCACCTTTATTTGTTTTGTTTTTAATAGAAATTTATAAAATGCTTTTAAGGATGCAATTTTTCTATTAACCGATGTATTTGAAATATCATTATCAACAAGAGAAACAATCCAAGTTCTAATTTGACTATAATTGACTTGATCAATGCTCTCTTGATCAAAATGAATCATATTGAACGACTCAAAAGATGCAATGTCATTGCAATATGCAGTTACAGTATGCGAAGAGTATTTTTTCTCCAACTGTAAATAATCCCGAAATGCATCTTTATTTGTAGCCATAAAAAAACCGTTAGCATCAAAGTTATAAAACTTTAATGACTAACGGTACTTTATTCTAATAGATATTGACTAACTCTCTAAGTTATCTCTCATATTTTGGATATAAGCCGCTTTTTGAATTTTGATTCTATTGGTAACTGAAGGCTTAATAAAAGCAGTACGTGCTCTTAGTTGACGAACAGTTCCTGTTTTATCAAATTTTCTTTTGTAACGTTTTAACGCTCTATCGATATTTTCTCCGTCTTTAATTGGTATAATTAACATAATATAGACACCCCCTTTCTTTAAGTGTGCAAAAGTAAACATTATTTTGAATTACGAGTCATGAATTATAGATTATTTTTGGGCGTGCCGGCGGACACCTCTTTTATCATTCACAAAATGACTTTACATCCGCCGTCAGGCTGTTCGTTTCAAGTCCTCATTGCATTCCGGGCTTTCCTCTTCCATCCTTCACGCAAAAAAAAGAGCCAAGCTACAATTTAATGCATCTTGGCTCTTTCTTATATGTTCCAATTTTCAAAAACTATGCTTTCAACAAATTTCTGGAAATTACTATTTTTTGAATTTCAGTAGTTCCTTCCCCAATGGTACATAATTTAGAATCTCTATAGAATTTCTCTACCGGATAATCTTTAATATAACCATAACCTCCATGAATTTGCACGGCTTCATTAGCTACTTTCACACAAACTTCAGAAGCATACATTTTAGCCATAGCTCCCATTGTGGTAACTGGCCTGTGTTGTTGTTTCAAGAAAGCCGCTTTATGTAACAATAATTCCGAAGCTTCAATCTCTGTTGCCATATCGGCTAACTTGAATGAAATTCCTTGAAACTCACAAATTGGTTGCCCAAACTGATGTCTTTCTTTAGAATATTTTAATGCTGCTTCATACGCTCCTTTGGCAATTCCTAGTGACAATGCTCCAATAGAAATCCTTCCTCCATCTAAAACTTTCATCGCTTGAATAAAACCTTGCCCTACTTCCCCTAATCTGTTAGCATCAGGAATACGACAATTATCAAATATCAATTCAGCGGTTTCACTGGCACGCATCCCTAATTTATTTTCTTTTTTTCCTGAGGCAAAACCTGGCATTCCTTTTTCGAACACAAAAGCAGTCATTCCTTTCGAATCTCCTTTTTCACCCGTACGAACAATAACCACAGCTATATCTCCGGAAATGGCGTGCGTAATGAAATTCTTGGCTCCATTAACAATCCAGGAATCTCCATCTTTTTTTGCCGTAGTATTCATTCCACCCGCATCTGATCCTGTATCATGTTCTGTCAATCCCCAAGCACCTATATGCTCAGCGGTGGCTAACTTAGGAATCCATCTTTTCTTTTGCTCTTCGTTTCCAAAAGTTAAAATATGATTGGTACATAAAGAATTATGAGCAGCTACAGATAGCCCGATGGAAGGATCCACTTTTGATATTTCTTCTACAATAGTAATGTAT
This sequence comes from Flavobacterium esculini, assembly GCF_048284325.1. Lineage (NCBI taxonomy): Bacteria > Pseudomonadati > Bacteroidota > Flavobacteriia > Flavobacteriales > Flavobacteriaceae > Flavobacterium > Flavobacterium esculini. The sequence goes on from NZ_JBLVPI010000017.1 coordinate 41,416, forward strand.
TCATGATATCCTAATCCAGAACCTCCAAGCTCTTCCGGTACTAAAACACCCATAAACCCCATTTCACCTAATTTTTTAAACAATGGCACAGGAAATGTTTGTGCTTCATCCCACTCCATTATATTCGGACGAATTTCTTTTTCAGCAAAATCTCTTATAGATTGTGCAATCATAGATTGCATTTCATTGTAATCAAAGTTCATTGTGACAGTGTTTTATTTTAAAAGTCCAAATATAAGCCAATTATATTTGCTTTATCAACAGGAAATCCCTTAATTTTTGTTAAATCCTCAATATTCTTTATATTTCCTATCATACTTCTGTAAGTAACAATTTCTTTGGCCAAAGCATATCTAAAATAATAAAATTGAGAAAGCTCCTTTAAAGAAGCATTATTAACATCTATCTTTTTAAAATTCGGGAGTACTGAAATTTTAAAATGAGTATTCAAATTTTCAATAACGTCGGGTGATAGTCCCCAAACCTCTTTCATTTGTTCCATCGAAACAAAACCTCCTAAACTTTCTTTTTGTTTTAAAATCCGAAGCGATATAGCCTCACCTATTCCATAAATTCTTATCAAATCTTCTTTCGTAGCCAAATTAATATCTATTAAAACAATTTTTTCCTTTTTGGCGAAAGCCTGATTTGGATAATTTTTATATGCTTTGAATTCTTTTTTATTGTTTACCCAATCTGGAAATTTAAAAAAGGGAGCTATTGCATTTAATAACGAATCCGAAACTTTAGTCACGTTTTGAAATTCTTCTGAAGAGTTGACATATTTATTTTTTTTTCTAAAAGCCAACAAGCGGTCAATTTCCTGAACTGACATTCCTAGTTTATATCCTTTATAGTCTGTTATAAAATTAGGATTGAAAGGATATATTTTAGGGAAGATCTTAGGATTATCCGTTTTCATGGAATCAATTTCAGATTGTAGTGAAAGCCATTTTTGTTTCTCTGGATAATTCTTTATAATAGCACTAAAATCAACAAAAAAATATACCAGTTGCAAAACAATGATTATCGCAAATAATAAAAACACACCTGTACGTTGTTCCCGAGTGAACTTAAAATAAGCGAGAATTGTTTTATAACTCATAGAATGATTTCGTATTACTATATTTAAATAAGAATCCTAAAATTATAAATTAAATCAAGACAGATCAATTTCTAAAGGAAAATATTCAATGAAACAGAAAATTCATCTAAGAAACAATGCAATCTTCTACATAAATACATTCAACAAAGACTTTTCTATAGAATAAACCTCCAAAAAGAGTCATAGATTGATTTTTTATAACTTAAAACTGAATTATTGTTTTTATTTTTTATAAAAAAGAATACATTTGGAGCTTAATAACAAAAAAACCATAAAATATGTCTATTTGGAAAAGAAAACCATTAGCTCAGCTTTTAGCAGAGGCCGCTGATTCTGAAAAGGGATTAAAGAAAACATTAACCGCACCCGGACTAGTTGCACTAGGAATTGGGGCAATTATTGGAGCTGGATTGTTTTCAATAACCGGACTGGCAGCATCAATGAATGCAGGACCAGCAATAACAATTTCGTTTCTTGTAGCTGCATTTGGATGTATTTTTGCAGGTTTATGTTATGCCGAATTTTCTTCAATGATTCCTGTTGCAGGAAGTGCTTATACCTATTCTTTTGCCACAATGGGGGAATTTGTTGCTTGGATTATTGGTTGGGATTTAGTTTTAGAATATGCGGTAGGCGCGGCAACTGTTTCTATTAGTTGGTCCAGATATTTTGGTAAATTCTTAGGCGGCTATGGTATTCATATAAATGAAGCCTACATGCTTTCTCCTTTTGAAGGAGGAATAATCAATATACCTGCTGTATGTATCGTTATGCTAATGTCATTAATATTAATTAGAGGAACTCGAGAATCGGCATTAATAAACGGCATTATTGTTTTATTAAAAGTAACGGTTGTTTTAGTGTTCATTGCTGTGGGATGGCAATACATAAGACCAGAGAACTATACCCCTTACATACCGGAGAACACCGGTAAATTTGGAGAATTTGGATTTTCAGGAATAATTAGAGCTGCAGCAATCGTATTTTTCGCTTATATTGGTTTTGATGCCGTTTCAACTGCTGCACAAGAAGCTAAAAATCCAAAAAGAGATATGCCTATTGGGATATTGTTATCATTAGCGATATGTACTATTCTTTACATACTTTTCGCTCACGTTATGACAGGAGTTGTAAATTATCAGGCATTTGCTGGAAAAGATGGAATTGCGCCAGTTGCAATCGCAGTTGAAGCAATGGGAACCGTCGGACCTAACGGAATGATAACACCCGCTTACCCTTGGTTAAACAACGCTATTTTACTAGCCATTTTAGGTGGTTATTCTTCTGTAATTTTAGTGATGTTAATGGGACAAAGTAGAGTATTTTTCTCTATGAGTAAAGATGGCTTGATGCCAAAAGTATTCTCAGAAGTACATTCTAAATTTAGAACTCCTGCAAAAAACAATTTATTATTCATGGTAATTGTAAGTCTTTTTGCTGCATTTGTTCCAGCAAGAGTCGTTGGCGAAATGACAAGTATTGGAACTTTATTCGCTTTTATTCTAGTTTGTATCGGAGTATTAATTATGCGTAAGAAAATGCCAGAAGCACCAAGAGCTTTCAGAACTCCTTTTGTACCATTTGTACCAATTGCTGGAGTTTTAGTATGCTTGTTTATGATGGTTTTTTTACCATTAGACACTTGGATTCGTCTTATCGTATGGATGATGATTGGATTCGATTTATACTTATTTTACGGAATGAAACACAGTATTCTAAATAAAGGGAATTTTAGTTTAGATAGTTATAAGACTGTTTCAGCTTCAGGTTTAGGAATGGTATTTGCCTTAATTGTTATAGCATATATCAATCAATTAGACCCAAGTGCTGAAGGTAGTTTCTTGTTTTATTTCTCTCTAATATTTGCAGCAATTCATACTTTTATTTACGCTTACAGTTTCAAAAAAACGAGATAATAAAAAACGTTAATTAAAGAAGGGATTATAAAGTGCTTAAATACTTTATAATCCCTTTTCTTATTTATATATTATTTTACAAATCAAAAACTGAAGTGCGTTTGGCTCGGATTAAATCCTTCAAACGAATCCAAAAAGCCAATGTCAAATAAACAGCAAACCACAATCCAACAGTAACAAACGACAAATAAATAAAAAACAATCGCACACTACTGGCCCGCATTCCTAATGTATCAGCCAAACGGGAAGAAACATGAAAACCGTGTTTCTCAAAAAAAAACTTGAGCTTGATTACTACTGACATCTTTTATTTATTTTGTTGCACTGGTTATTCGTTTATTCTAAATAACAAATTTACAACATTACAGCAATCTCTGGTAAACAAATCCAAAATAACTGAATCAATTTTTTTTCAACAATTCCATTCCTACGCAACATTCTAAACACTTGCTTTTATTGCAATACTCATTCTTGAGCTGCAACAAAGATTGTGTTTCAAAAGCAGTTTTTGGTTGTATTCCAAAAGAACTAAATTTATCCATAATCGCATTTTTCTCTGGAGCGACCTCATTTAAAAGGCATATTAAATCCTCAGAAATTTCTTTTCCCTGATTTTTGGCAAAAGCAAACTGAAGTGGAATTATAGTATTTATGACAATCAAATCGACAAAAGATTTAGAAAGTGGTTTCTTTTTTTTGGGACTTTCTTTATCAAATTGATAATGATTCAACCAATATTCTGAAGCGGATACTTGAAACACTTCGTAAATATCTTTTAATGAATTTAAAGTGCATATTTTAGAAAATAAATTCTGCTGACTGTGGTATAAATTGGCCAATTGAGAAAGTCGTATCGTAGGAAAATTATCCGGACGATGCTTAAAAAACTGAACTGGTTCAATGCAACTTTTCTCTATCTGATATTTATGTAATAAGTAGAAATATCGAAATTTTAAATCTTTGAAATAATTATCTTCTTTTTCTGCATCCAATAATCCCGAAGCTCCAAAAATCAAAGCTTCCAGATTCTCCACTTCAAAACTTTCTTTTCTTATGATTGAAAAGGGAATAGATTGCGCTATTTTTAAAAAGATTTCCCCATTCGTATTCAGACCAAAATTCTTGGCCAACAGACAAAACAAAACCGCTTCCCAATCTTGATTAGTTTGTTCCAATAAATGAATTATAGGTTGGGATTTCCTTTCTAAACGTTCAAAAAACAACCGTTCTTGCCAATTTTTAAAAGCAAATTCGTCAATCCCTCTTAGCTGCTTTTCGCAAAAAATCCAAGATTTTGGAGCCATTAAAGATTGGTAATTTTCGACCGTTTCTTTCTCAACATATTTTTTAAGTTCCAAAACCGGAATTTCAGTATTGTTACTTCTAAAAACCCCTGTGTCATGTTCCCAAACCACATGTAAAATTACGTTTTCATAACTCGCATCTTTTTCGTGATGATGCACATACCAATCAGAAGATTTAAGATGAATTTCAACGTTTCCGGCCCATTTCTGATCACCAATAGTAATTTGAGCATTGAAGAAATCAGGACCTGCCAATTCCAGATATTGACCTACGTTGATAATTGTGACCTCCTCATTGTTGAATGTTTTTAAATTCAAAGTATCGAACTTCTTGAATTTCCAGAGGTAATGGAGGAAATCTTCTTTCATTTTGAAATTTTAGATGAAAGACTAAAGTAATGAAAAAAAACAGAAATGAAAGAAATTTATCTCAATAAATACAATTTGGCACAAGCCCGAGCATCAGATAACGCTTCGTGATGATTTAATGAAATATTCATTTCCCGACAACAATCACTTAATTTGGCTGGCTTTAATCCTTTGGCTTTATAGATTTTCACGGTACATTCCCAACGGGAAGCGATATTCAAATCAGCATAATTCAAATTATAAAGCGCCATTGATTTAGCCAGAACATTTCTGTCAAAACTCTCATTATGTGCCACAATCACTCTGTTTTGTAGCCGTTTTTGTATTTCAGGATATACTTGCGCAAATGATTTAGCATTCACCGTATCACGTGGATAAATCCCGTGAACTTGAATGGTAAAAGGAGAATATAGATTATTTGGCGGCTTGATTAAACTGACAAACTCATCTACAATTATTCCGTTTTCTACGGTAACAATACCTACGGAGCAAGGGTGGAATGCTGTTGCGGTTTCAAAATCTATAGCGGTGAAGGTCATTAAATTTGCATTTTTATAAAACTAAAAAACCACAAATTTAACGAATTTAATTCGTCAAATTTGTGGTTATAAAAATTTTAATACTTGAAAAATATATTATTATTTTATCGACCCAATAATATCGTATTTCGTAATAATATGGTGATTCCCATTTTCTAATTCAACCAAAACCGCATCATTTTCTTTGGTAAATAATTTAGAAACTTCTTCTATTGAGGTTCCTAATTTTACGATTGGAAATGGTTTCCCCATAATTTCTTTAATGGGTCTGTCCGCTACATTTTTATCGGCAACATAACTTTGGAACAAATCACTTTCATCAACAGAGCCTACAAATCCTGTGACATCAATCACCGGAATTTGAGAAATCTTGTATTTACGCATTCTTTCTATAGCGTGTGAAACTAATTCTTCTGTACGAACTACAATCAATGGTTTATCAATATGATCTTTAATAACATCTTCGGCTTTTTTAATTTCTTCATCCAAAAATCCTCTTTCGCGCATCCAATCATCATTGAACATTTTGCCCACATAACGACTTCCTGAATCATGGAATAAAACAACGACAACATCTTCCGGCTTGAAATGTTCCTTAAGCTGCAATAATCCTTTTACGGCTGCACCAGCAGAATTGCCTACAAATATTCCTTCCTCCAATGCAATTTTTCGGGTGTAAACCGCTGCATCTTTATCCGTTACTTTTGTAAAGCCATCAATCAAAGAGAAATCAACATTTTTTGGTAATATGTCTTCGCCAATTCCTTCGGTTATATAAGAATAAATTTCATTTTCGTCAAAAATTCCTGTTTCATGGTACTTTTTAAATACAGAACCATACGTATCAATTCCCCAAATTTTAATATTCGAATTTTTCTCTTTCAAGTATTTTCCAACTCCTGAAATCGTTCCTCCAGTTCCTACACCCGATACAAAATGAGTTATTTTACCACCAGTTTGCTCCCAAATTTCAGGTCCGGTTTGCTCATAATGTGCTAAAGAGTTGGATGGATTATCGTATTGATTTACATACCAGGAATTAGGTGTTTCTTCTGCCAATCTTTTAGAAACAGAATAATACGACCTTGGATCCGTTGGTTCTACATCGGTAGGACAAACTACCACTTTTGCTCCTACGGCACGAAGAATATCCATTTTTTCTTTGGACTGCTTATCCGAAATTACACAAATAAGCTTATATCCTTTAATGATAGCCACTAATGCTAATCCCATTCCTGTATTTCCTGAAGTTCCTTCGATAATTGTTCCTCCTGGTTTTAGTCTTCCATCCGCTTCAGCATCTTCAATCATTTTAACGGCCATTCTGTCTTTTACTGAATTTCCTGGATTGAAGGTTTCTACTTTGGCAAGTACCAAAGCATTTATACCAGCAACAACTTTATTAAGTTTAACTAATGGCGTGTTGCCTATTGTGCCTAATATGTTTTCAGCGTAATGCATTTTATTATTATTTAAAAGAGTGAGTTGTTATAAATCGCAATACAAATATAGCATTTTGTTACAAAACAACATGAATTACTAAATTTAGCGAGCATTATTACTTCACAAAACTTTTATCATATCATACTCTTGTAAATTTCATTTAAACCATCTTCTATATTTTTGCTATAAGCGAGTAAAAATATATTGGACACGATGAAAAAATGAGTTTTCTTCCTAAATTCTGCCATTTATTAATTGAAGAAATTCCAAACTAATCCGAAACGAATTGTAAAATCACGAGAAGGATTGTTAGGTGAAGAATAGAAATTATTCCCCGTTAAGACCGAATTAAAATGCTCTGCTTTTACGTAAACTCTTGTTCTCTGGATCTTCGCATTGATAAAGAAATCGAAGTTTGGATAATTACCGATTTCTTTTTTATTTTGGACGAAAAACTCACCGATTACCGCATTGTAATCATTGGCAAAATATTTCGTGAAATAATTAAAAGAAATACCTGTTTGTAAAAACAAAGCTTTCTTTTTGAAAAAAGAACCCGAGTAATAGAAGGTATTCCTCGTCACAATTTCAGGGACGTTTAAGACATTATCTTGCTGATCTACTTTTTGATACAAAATAGTATTATCTAATGCGAAACTACCAAATTTCAATTCTTTACTCACTTTAAGTGATAAGTAATTTATGGTGTTCGCATATTGTGCTGGCGCAACGATTTGAGTACGTGCCAATATTTGCGCATCTGTTGATACATCATTAAAAAACAAATGATCATTTAACACTGAATACTGTAACGATGCATTCACCCATGGCGTAATCGCATTGACGTTTATGGAATTTATTTTTTCATTCTTGAAATCATTTGACCAGTTGTACTGAATGTAACTACTTTGATAGAGATTATAATTATTATTCGGTAACTTATTTATGTTTTGATATTGAAATGATAATTCCGTTTCATCATTAAAATCATATTTTACCTTCGCGTCTAGATTTGACAAGGATTGATTCGTAATCGATCTTGAATACAAAAATTTACCGTTCCACTTATTTTTTTGGTATTCATACTGGCCGCCCGCATTATTTATGTTTTGACTTAAAGAGCTGCCAACCGTTTTATCATCAAAAATCAATATCTGGTTATAATAATAATTAGATCTGAAATCATCCACAAAAAACTGAAATTTTCCTAAAGTAGTATTCTCATAAATTAGTCCCGCTTTATTGTACATTTTATTGTAATGGGTTTGATCATTGATTCCACTATCTTTAAAAGAATCTCCAAATCTATCCACTATTGTTCCTGACACAGTTGATCGAACTGTTTCTTGATTGTATTCGAAAAATTTATTTTCGTAATTAAATTGATGCGTTACATATAAATTATTAGCACCCTTATTTGCATTTATTCTAAAATTGTGATCCAGAAATATTCTTTTCCCTTTCAGAAATGATTTAGCATCTAAAAAATAAACCTCAAATCGTTGTCTGTTATTGTATTTTGGATCTTCACTTTCAAAATCACTAATGGTTGTAATTCCCCCATTTTCTTCATTTAGAATATCCTGAGATGCGAAATGCGCATTAGAATAATAGCGCTTATTCTTAGTATTATAGCTTACCGTGAATCTGAAATTTCCCGTACTTGACAATTGATTTATGTATTCTCCCTGAGATCGCAATCCCCTATAAGCCAAAGAAAAATTAAGATTCTCCGTAATATTTAAAGCAATAAATGCATCTGTCGATTGTCCTTTTTGTATCGTCGACTTAAAATATAGTTCGGTAACAGGAGTGGCTACAGAGCTGTATCGTATTTGGTTTGCTTCTAGAAAATTAAAATGTTTTGCTTTGAAACCAAATTCCGGTAGAGGCGAAAAATCCGTTAAACTATATTGTAACGTATTATACGTTTGCCCATCATTTGGAAAAGGCAAAAGTCCAAAAATGTCTTTTCGTAAATAATTATGACTGTATTCTTTTTGAATGGTGAGTGATGTATCAATATATGTCGTATCGCGATCCAAAGTAATCACCCGATACATATCTATGGTAGCAACTGGTTGCTTCTTTTTACTTATTGAATCCGAACTATTGTATTTACTCTCGAAGTCTAAATTTTTACCGTTTTTTTCCTGAGAAAATAGTAAACTGGAGCATGATAAAAAGAATAAAAAAAAGAGAATTCTCATTTGAAAGTGGGTATAATTAGGCAATTATTTTTACAATTTTAATCAAGCAAAGGTAATTTATAAAAACTTATAAATAAAAAAACACAGCATTTTATAGGATTGTTATAACAAATAGATAACTAACGGTTTTTTACAGCGAAAATTTTATAATATTTGTTTCTTTAAAAAAAACAGAGCATGCTCGAAAACAATTTTTCGAAAATTATTCTTGAAAGTGGAACCGATGAAGCGGGTCGTGGCTGTCTTGCCGGTCCTGTAACTGCAGCAGCCGTCATATTACCTTTCGATTTTGAAAACGCAATCCTAAAAGACAGTAAACAATTATCCGAGAAAATCCGAGAAAAGTTAAGACCTATTATTGAGCAGCAAGCCATTTCCTTTGCGGTAACGCATCTTGAGCCTTTGGTAATTGATGAAATCAACATTCTAAATGCCTCTATAAAAGCAATGCAAGAAAGTATTCTAAAACTCCATCCCAAACCCGAATATATTATTGTGGATGGAAATGCGCCACTGATTCACAAAAAAGGAATAAAAAATCGTGGAGGAAAAATTTTTACTGCTACTGAACTCGAAATTTTAAATTCGATTCCAAATACGAGTATTGTAAAAGGCGATTCTAAATTTATGAGTATTGCCGCTGCTTCCGTATTGGCAAAAACCTATCGGGATGAGTATATGAACCGTATTCATGAGGAGTTCCCTATGTACAATTGGAAACAAAATAAAGGTTATCCTACCAAAGAACATCGTGAAGCAATACGGAAATATGGGATAACGAAATACCACCGAATGACTTTTCGATTATTACCGGAACAATATTCTTTTGATTTTTGATTTAAGATTTCTCAAATGTAGCTTCGAACAAATGGGAGAAATGTTTCAGGATTTTCTCTTTCACTTCTTCTTCATTCACTCTTTCAACTCCCAGTTCTACGTTTAATGTAGTTACCGCTTTACCGCGAATTCCACACGGAATAATATTGTCGAAATAACCTAAATCAGCATTTACGTTAAGCGCAAATCCATGCATGGTTACCCAACGGGAAGCGCGCACGCCCATAGCACAAATTTTTCTGGCAAATGGAGTTCCTGCGCCTAGCCAAACTCCAGTTTCGCCTTCGCTTCTGCCACAAGAAATTCCATATTCTTGAAGGGTAAGAATAATAGATTCTTCCAGAAAACGCAAGTATTTGTGAATATCAGTAAAGAAATTTTCTAAGTCCATAATTGGATAACCCACAATTTGTCCGGGTCCGTGATAGGTAATATCACCACCACGATTGATTTTGTAGAAAGTCGCTCCCTTCGCTTCGAGTTGTTTTTCGGATAAAAGCAAATTACTTAAATCGCCACTTTTACCTAAAGTATAAACGTGAGGATGTTCCACAAAAAGGAAATAATTAGGAGTTTGTAAACTCGTTTCCTCTCTCCTATTTTTAATTTTTAAGTCAACTATTCCTTTGAACAATTCTTCTTGGTATTCCCAAGTTTCCTTGTAATCTTTGTTCCCTAAATCTTGAAGTTGGATGGTTTTGTTCATTTTGAAAGCGCAAAAGTTCAGAGTGGCAAAGATACAAAGGTTTGTTGAATGTTTATTTTAAAAAAAATGATGGTTTGAAAGCCAATCCCTAGCCCAGATTAAAGTGGAAATCCTTTTTATTTTTTCTTTAAAAATAAAAAGATTACTTCACCATACTTCTATCTTTTTTGGTGTTCAGTGAATTTATTTGTAACGGAAAGCTGGAAATAGCTCCAAAAAACCTTTAGCACTTTGCTACTTTGCCACTTATACAGTATCTTTGCGCTCTTAAAAACAGCATAAAATGGCATTATCCGAACAAGAAATATTACGTAGAGAAGCACTTACCGAATTACGCAATTTAGGCATTGAGCCTTATCCCGCAGCCGAATTTACTACAACCGCTTATTCGAGCGAAATCTTAGCCGATTTCGAGAAGTACGAAGGAAAAGAAGTTGTTTTAGCAGGACGTTTGATGGGGAAGCGTATCATGGGAAAGGCGTCGTTTGCAGAATTGAAAGATGCTGAAGGACGTATTCAAATCTATGTTTCACGAGATGATATTTCGACTGATGAGGAGAAAACGATGTACAATGTGGTTTTCAAAAAACTATTGGATATTGGCGATTTTATTGGGATTCGCGGAACGGTTTTCAAAACACAAGTAGGTGAAATCTCGGTTCATATTTATGGATTGACAGTTTTGGCAAAAGCTTTGAAACCGCTTCCTGTTGTAAAAACGGATGCTGATGGAAAAACGCACGATGCTTTTGCCGATCCAGAACAAAGATACCGTCGTCGTTATGTGGATTTAACGGTTAACGATCATGTTAAAGAAACGTTTATCAAAAGAACAAAATTGTTCAATGCGATGCGTTCTTTCTTTAATGACAAAGGATATTTAGAGGTAGAAACTCCTGTTTTACAACCAATTCCTGGTGGTGCTGCAGCGCGTCCTTTTATCACACACCACAACTCGCTTGACATGCCTTTATACATGCGTATTGCAAATGAGTTGTACTTAAAAAGACTAATTGTTGGTGGTTTTGAAGGTGTTTATGAGTTTTCGAAAAACTTCCGTAACGAAGGAATGGACCGTACGCACAACCCAGAATTTACTGCCATGGAAATATATGTAGCCTACAAGGACTACAACTGGATGATGAAATTCACCGAAAACTTGTTAGAGCATTGCGCCATTAGCGTGAACGGAACTTCAGAAGCGACTTTTGGAGAGCATACTGTAAACTTTAAAGCGCCGTATGCAAGAGTTACAATGACGGATTCTATCAAACATTTTACTGGTTTTGATATTTCAGGAAAAAATGAAACCGAATTGTTTGAAGCGGCAAAAGGAATGGGAATTGACGTGGATGCCACTATGGGTATAGGAAAATTGATTGATGAGATTTTTGGCGCTAAATGCGAAGGAAATTATATTCAGCCAACATTCATCACAGATTATCCAAAAGAAATGTCTCCGTTGTGCAAACAACACCGTGACAATCCGGAATTAACAGAACGTTTTGAATTAATGGTTTGTGGTAAAGAAGTAGCCAACGCTTATTCTGAATTAAACGACCCAATCGACCAGAGAGAACGTTTTGAAGAGCAAATGAGACTGTCTGAAAAAGGAGATGATGAAGCGACCGGAATTATCGATGAAGATTTCCTTAGAGCGTTAGAATATGGAATGCCACCAACATCTGGATTAGGAATTGGAATGGACCGTTTGATGATGTTCTTAACTAATAATGCTTCTATTCAAGAAGTATTGTTGTTTCCACAAATGCGACCAGAGAAAAAACAAGTTCAAATTGAATTGCTAGACGAAGAGAAATTAATCATTGCTCTTTTGAAAACCAATGACAGCAAAATGGATTTGGGTTTATTGAAAGTAAAATCAGATTTGAGCGGAAAGAAATGGGATGCTGCCATGAAAGGCTTGGCTAAACATGGTTTAGTGAAAGTAGCTTTAGTAGGTGATAGTAAAGTGGTGGAATTAGCGGAATAGTTTATTCCGTTTGATTATATAAAAAAAGGAGCTTCGATTGAAGCTCCTTTTTTATATAGAATATTATCTTTATATTTGAGTAAAATTAAACAAGATGGAAAATCTAATTTCAAGAATCACTATAAACCCCGAGGTTTGCCACGGAAAGCCAACCGTAAGAAACATGAGATGGCCGGTGGAAGTAATATTGGATATGTTAGGTTCTGGTATGGAAACTAAAGAAATCCTAGAAGACCATCCTGAATTAGAGAAAGAAGATATTTTAGCTTCATTGTATTATGCCAAATTATCGATTTCAGGTGATATTCTAAAAGCAGTAAGTTAATGAAATTTCTATGTGATGTCCATATTCCAATAAAACTTGCAAAACACATCAATAACCAAGGATTTGAATGCATTCATATTAATACAATTCTTGATAAATGGTTTACAATAGTACTATTGCTAAATTTTCCGATTTAAACGATTTAATATTAATCACGAAAGATTTTGATTTTAAAAGCTCTTTCCTAGTTCATAAAACTCCAAAAAAATTAATAAAGATAAATTTAGGCAATATATCAAACACACAATTAATTGAAATATTCAACCAATTTATCACTGAAATAGAAACAATCAACAATAACCACAATCAATATATGATTGAAATTGACAGTAATTTTATTAAAGTGACCAGCAATCAATAAACTTATACAAACAGTCAAAAATTACCTAATTTGTGCTTTTTGTATTTTTTTTTGGATTGGATTTGATAGTTTCTCCATTCATTGTTAAAAAAAATCATAAAAAAAGGAGCTTCAATTGAAGCTCCTTTTTTTTTGTGTTATAAAGTATAATTCAGATTAACACTCCAACGGTAATTGGCTTCAATTTTTGAATTGGATAAATGTTGATTGATAGGAAGCATCGCATTAACACCGATGGAAAAGTCTCCTTTTCCTGCTTCTATCCCAAATTTACTAAAAAGAATATCTCCAGAAGTATCCGGTAACTTTTCTCCATATTGCTTATTGGTTTCATAGACTTCCCCAGCCAAGCCCAATTGTGGAACCAGTTTTACAGTCGGTAAATCAAAAAGATAAAACAGTGTACTGCCGTAATTAAATTGATTTCCAAATTGGTATTGCTTTTGATTTTCGGTTTTGAAAATATAATTAAGCATGGTGCTTAATCCTAAATTTTTATTTTTTATAACATATTCAGAAACCAAAAGATAATCCCAACTGCCTGTTCCCACTTGGAAGCTCTGATTGACACTTCCGGTATTGTTAGCTTCTTCAAATTTTCCTGTTGGTATTTTTACTCCACCACCTAATTGCAGTTTGTGGGTAAAAACGGTGCTGTCTTTTTGCGTTTGATAGACGGAGTACATCGCCATAACAGAGATATCCCCTAATCCTTGAATGTTTTCTGTTCCGGTGGAACGCGAGCGATTGTGAAAATGATACGGAACCAATGCTGAAATCTGGATTTTTTCTGTAATTGGAATTTTGGTCCAAATTTGGACTGTATTGAAATTTTCGTCTATCCACGGTGAGTTGGCAAAAATTCCATCTTGACTGGTATAACTTTGATTGAAATAGCGTAAGCCTACAAAATTATTATTCAACATGGAGCTGAATCCCATGCTGCCGCCACTTGCAGAACAGCCACAGGCATCACAATCATCTTCGAAATCTTCGAGTAATTGCATTTTCTGGAAAGTAAATCTCGAAATGCTGTCTTTTTCTATTTTGGCAGAAACAAACTGGTTTACAAAAAGAACTAAAACAATACTTAAAATTTTATTTTTCATGGTTTTAATATTCTGAGAATCGCTTATCGGTGAGATATTGATTATCGGTTAGTGTTTTTAGGAAGGCAATTAATTGTGCTTTTTCAGTATCAGAAAGCGGAATTCCTAAATTTCCGTTTTGATTTAAAATTGGGTCTAAAGTGGCTCCATTTACAACTCCGGAAGCATAATGATTCAAAACAGATTCTAATGTACCGAATCTTCCATCGTGCATATAAGGCGCCGTTTTTTCAACATTTCGCAAACTGGGCACTTTGAATTTAGAATAATCTGTTGCCACTTGCGTCACACGAAATCTTCCCACATCATTTATTTGCGGATTGTCTACCAAGCCATTATTACGATAGGAATTATCGGTCATCAAATCTGTGGCGTGACACGAAACACACTTTGTATTGAAAAGTGCATAACCCGAAAATTCCTCCGACGTTAAAGTACCGCCCGTTTCATTACGTCGGTATTTATCAAATTTTGAATTGGATGACGTCACCATCAACATGAATTGGGAAAGTGCTTTCAACATGTTTTCGGTATTTATGGCTCCATCAGTAAATGCTTGTTGAAAAAGCTTTTGATAGGTTTTATCCGCTTTCATCATGGCAACAATTGCCGTCAGGCTTCCATTCATTTCAATGGCACTTGTCAACGGAATAATAGGTTGTAAATCCAGATGCGTTGTTGCCCCATCATACATAAATGCCGTTTGATAGCCTAGATTCTGAATTGGGGGCGTGTTTCTGGTTCCTATATTATCTCCAACTCCGTGACTGAAAGTATGTCCGTGATGTGTAAATGCCTTTTCCTGAATGTGACAAAAACCACAAGAAATAAGACCATCCGAAGATAATCTTCCGTCGTAGAACAACTTTTTTCCCAGTTCAAATCCTTTCTCTGTTGGCGGATTCAGTGCAATATTATAAGCCAAATCCGGAAAATTAGACGGCACTTCGAAATCTAACCGTTTATTGACATAAACATCATCTTGATCCGAACAACTGGAAAGCAAAATCAAAAAGAAAAATAACACTATTAATTTGTACATCTTCACGTTTTTTAGCCCTGATAGTAATGGAAAGCCCGCAGCAGAAAAATGTAGTTTTTCTTGCTGGAAAAAAGCGACCAAAGGAAGCTCTTTTCCCAGCTTAGAAAACCACATTTTTTAGCGAGGACTTGCAATGTATAGCAGGAAATAGCTTCTAATTCAGTACGAATTAATCGTTATGAACGTGGGCTACCGTAAACATTCCGTTTAAGTTTGCTGTGATTAAAGGCAAATTTGTTCCGCCCATAATCATGGCTCCCATTCCGCCCATGTTATTGTCAGACAATTTGATTTTGTTTGTTCCGTCAATAATTTTAGACACATCGGCTACAACATGAATTTCTGGAGCGATAGTTGTACGTACCATCGCTTTTGTAGGCAAATCAAGTGTTACTTCGGTATAGTTGTAATTTGTTCCCGTTTGCCCTGTATGAACCATAAACGACGTGCTGTTAGCCACTGTTGGGGACGTAAATGCACCTTCGAAAGCAAGGAATTTATAGCCCGCAGACCAACTCCACAACATATCGGCAGCTTGAGCTGTAGCCATAAAATTTCCCTGACCCGTTGCGCCCAATTCCCATTGCGCTTTGTCAACTCCTATTCCAAATTTTACTTTGGTATAATTTGCCGCAGGAACATTCGTTAATTCCAATAAGTGACTGGCTTCCGTAGCTTCATCAACAATAAAATAGCTTTCGCTTTTGGGATAGGTAAAAGTAGTTCCATCCTCTTTTGTCAAGACGATGTTGCTGATAATGTATTTAACGGTATTGATTTTCAACACTTCCCCGTTGGAAGTTGTATTGGCTTGCGTTTTTAAAATCAAGTCATTTGAACCAAAAGAATTATCGAATTCAACGCCTAAGTTTCCTGTTCCGGAGATTACCTCATCATTATTAGTGCAGCTTGTTAATACAGTGCTTAATGCAATAATAGCTATTGCTTTATTCAGTAAATTTTTCATTTTTATGATTGTAAATTTCTTTGTTTTGTTTTAAAATAAATGCGCATACAAACTACTTTCAAATGAGATTTGTCAAATGAAAAAGCATGCATAAAAGTGTTTTAGCTAAAATTTTAGGAAATAAAAATGGGCGGATGAAAAATAGAATATAAATTCAGGTGGGAATATAAATTATTATATTTTGAATGTATTGTTGTTTTGGCATTTCCGTTATAAACGAATAAGGAGAAGTCGTTTTTGATGTCCAAGATTAAATCAACGGTATCAAATGTTGTATTTTTTTTGTTAGAAGATGTTTGCTTTTCTTCTTGTGCTTTGGCTAATTCTTTCATCAAATGGCACTTTCCATTACAATGAATCATCGGTTTTGCTTTATTAACACACAGTACTTTTGAAATATATTCATAATTAACAGCATATTCTAAAACCGGGAATAGTGGCTTTAGAAACATAAACAATACTATTATGAATGCTATTTTTTTCACGGGGCAAAGGTAGATTATAATTCTTTAAAGTAAATATAATTTGAAAATTAAAAGACCATTTTTTATTTCATTTTATCATTTTTCCGGCTATAGAAAATAATAAAAAAGGCTTGAAAAAAGACTGCCCTCAAATAGCGTCTAACTTTTTGGGGGCAGTGGAAAATTTCAAGCCTTTTTAGTATTAAACCAGAACTAACTCTGGAATTTCAATTTCAATCAATTCCGTTTTATAGGAATTAAATTGATTTAGAATCTCTTTTTTAGTGCTTTCGAAAAAAGGTGTTGCTAAGAATAAATCTTCATAATATGCAATTCCTTCCATCAAATTCTTTTGGAATGAATGCCATTTTTTTATTTGTGCCGCAGTAATTTCATCCGAAACTGCTGTGATTTCATTTTTCAAATAATCCAAATACATTTTTAATTCTTTGACAAAGAGATTCGGACGATTCGTAACCGTTACTACGGAAACGTTTCCATAAATATGTTGCACCATTCTAGAAAGGGAAACTTCTTGGTCAAAATAAGCCATATTTGGTCCGGGACAAATGATAACGCCTTGTGCCTGCCCTTTAATTTTAATGTCATTTTCAAGATAAGAAGCATTAGCCAAACCTACGCAAAGACAGGCTTTTTCAGTGATGTTGTTTTTCTTTTTTTCGAAAATTTCCGCAGATAAAACATCTTTTTGTTGTAATAATTCTTCCAGTTTTAAATCTTGGTATTTTTTGGAAGAAGTACAAATTCCTTTTACATCATATTCTTTGCTTAACGCCAAAAATCGTTTTGGACATGAACTTCCCGCTTTACTTTCCTCGATACGTTTCAGTTTTAATTTTTCATTAGTCGTTCCGCGCAACGTATTAAAAGGAATTCCCAACGGCGAAATATGACTTAAATACAAATCTTCTTCTTTGGCTCCAGCCAATAATGCTCGGGTGTGTTTATCTACCGAAGTCGCTTCAGGAACCAATAAAAACGGGGAACCCCAACCAACAGCATCAACTTTATAATGGTCCAATAGAAAATCATGTTCTTCAGCAGTTCCTACGCCACCTTGAACCGTGATTTTTAAATCCAATGGTTGTTCTGGAACATGCATTTCTTTTTGTCCCAAAGCTTTCACCATCAAATCATGGGCAGATTGAATCAATTGGCCCTTTTTCTGTTTGAATTCTTCTAAAATGGGTCCCAACAAATACCCTTCGGTTGCAAAAGCATGTCCGCCACAATTTAATCCGGATTCTATTCGGTATTCAGAAACCCAAAGTCCTTTTTTGGCTAAAAAATTTCCTTGAATCATCGCCGAACGAAAATCACTTACTTTTAGTGTGATTTTCTTTTTAAGGTTATTATTCAAATCGGGAAAGAAAGCCGTGAAATTTTCAAAATAACTGTACAGTCTTGGATTCATTCCCGCGGACAAAACAACTGATGATTCTAATGTGCTATTGGCAAAGCCTCGAAGGGCAGCATGTGCATCATTGAAAGCAATTGGTAATTGTTCGTCTTTATTGAAATTATCCTTATCGAGTTTGGTCATTATGTTCACATCAATAGTACCCGGATAAAGATTATTCTCCAGATAATTTTTGATACTTTCTTTGAAAGTAAAACCGTCTTCTAACAAATTTTGCAAGCCTAATTTAATCTCCGATTTATTAGGCACCATTGCCATGTAATTTTCCAATGCCAATTTGCTCTCGGACAACTCCGTTTTAAAATTTTCAAATTTTTCTTTTACGATTTTGTCAACCAAATTCAAATAAGAAGTAATGCGTTCTGCCCGATAATCATGATTTTTTTGAGTGATTTCTTGGTAAGGAAGATCAAATTTCTTACTGTAAAATGCATTCATTTTTTCGATAAGTTCATCATCCATAATTGAAATTACGGACGATATTCCATACTTCGCCACTCGTATCGGGCTATCAATTGTATATGCAAGCCCCATAACCGGAATATGAAATGTATGAAGTGGTTTAATTGTTTTCATGCCTAAATGATTTAATAAATAAACCACAAAACTCGAGAAACAAAACCGAATAAAAACTGATAAATATCATACGCTATTCTACTTTATCAAATACCTTAGTTTTCAAAGCCCTTTTGAGACTGTTTTAAAATCAATACGTTATGGCCAATCATACTAAACTATCATTTTTTTTTTAAACAACTAGGAATAAAAAATAAACTTTTGCTAACAGATTAAACCTTTGGTCTCTATCACTGTCTTATAATTATAACTTAAAAACAAAACAAATGAAAAAATTAATTATTGCTGCATTATTAGTTGTTGGAATGACCAGTTTTGCTCAAGACAGAAAAGAAAGACCAGCAAGAGCTGATATGGAAAAATTAACTCCTGAACAACGCAATGAATTAATGTTAAAAAAAATGACATTAGACCTTGATTTGAATGCAAAACAGCAAGAGCAAATGAAACAGGTTATTGCTGAACAAAGCGCCAAAAGAGAAGCCATGAGAGCGGAACGAAAAGCAAATCAGGAAAAAAATACTGACGAGCGTTTTGATATGAAAAGTAAAATGATGGATGAGCAAATTGCAATGAAAAGTAAAATGAAAAGCATCTTATCAGCGGAACAATTTGAAAAATGGAATGCAGAAAAAGAAAAACAACAAGAAAGAAGAGGTGATCGAAGAGGCGGTGATCGAAAATAAGAATAAAAAAACTTCCGGTTTCGCCGGAAGTTTTTTTTTATAATTAAAAAGTTTTAGAAACTTTATCTACAGCTTGAATTGTAAAATCTAAATCATCGTATGTTAATGCATCCGTAATGAACCAGGTTTCGTAAGCGGATGGAGCAATGTAAATTCCTTCTTGTAATAATCCATGAAAGAATTTCTTGAAAGTTTCATTATCTCCTTTGGCGGCAGTTTGAAAATCTACAACTGGAGCAGCGTCAAAATGTACTGAAATCATAGATCCAATGCTATTGATTGTAAAAGCAACATTATTTGCTTTCAAAACTTTTTCCATTCCTGCAGCTAAATACGCTGTTTTTTCTTCTAATCTTTGAAAAATAGCACGATCATTATCTAACGCTTCTAACATCGCTAATCCAGCAGCCATTGCTAACGGATTTCCTGATAAAGTTCCTGCTTGATAAACAGGACCTAATGGCGCCAGATAATTCATAATTTCTTCACGGGCAGCAAAAGCTCCAACTGGCAAACCGCCGCCTATTACTTTTCCGAAGCAAACTATATCAGCAGTTATATTGAATAATTCCTGAACACCGCCTCTGGCAAGTCTGAATCCCGTCATTACCTCATCAAAAATCAATAGAATTCCATTGTCTGTACACAAGTTGCGTAATCCTTCCAGAAAACCTTTGTTTGGAGGAATACAACCCATGTTTCCTGCAACTGGCTCAACGATTATTGCTGCAATTTCATTTTTATTAGCTTCAATTAAAGCCTTCACATTCTCTAAATCATTGTATCGTGCCAGCAAAGTATCTTTGGCAGTTCCTGCGGTTACTCCAGGACTATTTGGTGAACCAAAAGTAATGGCACCACTTCCGGCCTGAATCAAAAACGAATCAGAATGACCGTGATAACAACCTGCAAATTTTATTATTTTATCTCTTTTGGTAAATCCACGGGCTAATCTTACCGCACTCATACAAGCTTCGGTTCCTGAATTTACAAATCTGATTTTATCGATATTCGGAACCATGGAAACAGCCAAAGCTGCAATTTGAGTTTCTAATTCTGTTGGCATTCCAAAAGAAGTTCCCAATTTAGCTTTCTCAATCACGGCTTGTACAACCGGTTCAAAAGCATGACCTAAAATCATAGGCCCCCATGAATTGATATAATCGATTAAACGGTTACCATCTTCATCATACAAATAGGCACCTTTGGCACTTTTGACAAAAATTGGAGTTCCACCTACCGCTTTAAAGGCTCTTACTGGCGAATTTACACCTCCTGGAATTACTTTTTCTGCTTCAGCAAAAAGCTGACTGCTTCTTTTATATAACATTTAATAAATTATGAGTTATGGTTATTTTTTAATTATTTCACTATCAGTTTTTGCCCAATAGAAAGTATATTATTCGAAAGATTATTGATCCGCTTTAATTCATCCACCATCAGGTTGAATTTCTTCGAAATCGAATAAAAAGTGTCTCCTTTTTGAACTTCATATAAAGCTACATCTTGGCTTTTTGATTTTTTAGTTTCTACTGTCAATTCTTCGACCAATTGTTTTTCATTCGACACATAATTCACATCTAAAACCTGGCTGTCATATTGATGCAAATTATAGCGTTCAATATAGGAAATCAATTTATCAGGATATCTTGGATCAGTTGCATAACCAGCCGTTCTTAATCCTCTGGCCCACGCCTTATAATCTCCTTTTGGCAATGCAAATAATTTAGAATACCTGCTTCTACCGGTAAGAAATATAGCATGATCTTTAAACGATTCCGATGGATTATTGTATTTTCTGAAGCATTCCTGATCAGAATCATCATCATGCCGCACACTCTCTCCAGTCCAGCCTTCATGACATTTTATACCAAAATGATTATTGGCACTTATAGCCAAATCCCCCACTCCGGCACCAGATTCTAAAATTCCTTGAGCCAAAATAATACTTGCAGGTATACCAAAACTCTTCATATTTCCCATTGCAATTTCTTTAAATTGAGAAATATAAGCTTTCACAACAGCATTCGTGACTACCGTTTTTGAAGTAGAAACAATTACTTCCGTTTCACTAATCGTTGGTTCTTTTTTTACGGGTTTTGTAATAATTGATTTTGGGACATTCGGTTTTTTAACAGTGGTAACAACTTCTGATTTTGGTTTTAAAGCAACTTTTTTCGTAGTTACAATAACTGGCTTTGTAGCTTTACAACCTATCAAAGTTAGTATTGTGAGAATCAGCAGAATTTTTTTAAACATTGACATTGATTATTGGTAATTGTTTGTTTCTTAATTTTATATTCATTCCCTGAATTCCCTGAATTCCTCCGGTATGAATTAATAAGATTTTTGATTGATCCGGAAAATAGTTCTTATGTATCAAATCTATAACGCCAAAAACCATCTTTCCTGTATAAATAGGATCCAAAGGAATTTGATTATCTTCATAAAACTGATTAATGAACCCGATTAATTCGTTATTTACTTTTCCGTACCCTCCAAAATGGTAATCAGTAATTAATTCCCAATTCTCATTTTGTGCAAAATTACGAATTTCCTCTTTTAAAAAATCACCTTTTAAAGCGGGAAAACCTAAAACTTTTTGATGGGATAAAACACTGTTTATAATTCCCGAAATAGTGCCACCTGTTCCTACTGAACAACAAATGTAATCAAACACAGCATCGTCTTTAGTTAGAATTTCCTGACAGCCCTTGATAGCTAATTCATTGGTTCCGCCTTCTGGAATGAGATAAAAGCTGCCAAATTTTTGTTTTAAATTTTCTAAAAATGAAATCTCGTTTTTTAAGCGATACGCTTCTCTCGAAATAAATTCCAATTGCATTCCGCAGTTTTGAGCAAATAACAAGGTGGGATTTCCTGAGATTTTACTTCCCAATTCATCACCCCGAATAATCCCAATAGTTTTAAATCCTTTTTCTTTTCCTGCAAAAGCTACTGCTGCAATGTGATTTGAAAAAGCGCCCCCAAAAGTAAGTACTGTTTCCTGGTTTTCTTCTTTCGCCTGAAGCAAATTGTATTTCAATTTTCTAAACTTATTTCCTGAAACAAAGGGATGAATTAAGTCTTCCCTTTTAATATGCACTGAAATTGAGTTTGGAAATGATAGTGTTAACTGTTGATTCAAGCTGAGTTATTTTTTTACAAAGGTAAAATTTATATATAATAAAAATGCAACCTCAACCGATTGCATTTATTGTTTTCATTTCAAATGAGTTTTAGCTTTTAATAATTATTTTTTTACCAACCTCAATAGTGTCTTTCGTAGATAACCTAACTATATAAATTCCATCTCCAAGACCCGACGTCGAAAATTTATAAGAGGCATTTACTCCCAAATCTTTTTTACTAAAAATTAATTTTCCGGCTACATCATATAAACTGCAAGTAGCAAGATCCATTAACAATGGATTATTGATTGTTAGATTTTTAGTGGAATTATTTTGATAAACCACAAAACTTTCACTTGCTAAATCTTTAACTCCCAGAGAAAGATTAGTTTTAAACGTAATTTCAAATTGTGTTTTGTTGACCCCAGCAGGAAGAGTCATTTCATAGAAATTATTTTTAATATCAAAATATTTATCCGCCACTTTATCATGTAAGTAAACATTTTCAGCTTCTGTAAAATTCAAAATTTCTTTTACTGTAATTTTATAATTGGCTTGATCCTCATTTCTAAAACCAATAGGGATTTTTTTATCAACATTAAAGTTAACCGCATCTATCACATATTCGTTATCCTCTAATACAAAGTAAACATCTGCAGGAGAATCATCACTTGAAGACATAGCGTCCATAGCACGATCAACACCGTCAGTAGCTTCAGGAATAAATGCCAGCGCTAGTTGGCGTACTCCTTGATTATTCATCAAGGTATTGAATCTAATTTGTGGTGTTGGCAAAAGAGTCACTTTAGTATAGTCTAAACCCGAAACTGATTGAATATCCGACAAATAATAAGAAGAATTTTTCGTTTTACTTTTATTCCCATTTTTATTAAATTGTGAATAATTTACTGCATTTTCTTTAACAAATACTCGATAACTATTTTTCATTTCAACCGTACCGTTAACCAGACCATCGATCAAAAACCCCTGCCCAATAGGACTAAAACGTCTTTCGTAAACTGCTCCTGTACCTGTAACTGTTCCCTCATTTCCTGAACCATCGTAAGAATAGAATGTTGCAGGAACATAAATACCTGACCCCTGTCTGGAAACAGGGGAAAATGCTCCATACCCCCCCTTATAATCTGCTATATAATGAGAGTTCACTGTTTTATCTTGTTCCCAGAAATATGCAATTCCAGTACAATTTGTCGCATCGGTTAAAAAAGCAGATAAATCTATTGCCGATGGATAAGGATTTCCAGTTAATGTATATTGTTCAAATGCAACTGGAATAGAAATTGTTCCGTCATTCGGTTTTCCTCTAAAATCATATCTTTGCTGACTTATCGGATTGTTTTGAACACCATTTACCGTAGTTAAATTAGTTCCCGAAGTTCCCTTCATCGTAAAACCTTCTCCTGCATTTAGGCTAGAAGCAGAACCCACTTGAATCCAATTTGAATAATCCGATGTTGCTGACAATTTATATATCCAATATGGGGCAATTGCAAATGGACTTGCCGTACCATTATAATTATTGATTGCTAAAATAGTTGGATTATTACTGTTTGTCAAATCAACAATATCTTTAAGTTGGGTTATCCCAAAAGGAGAATTTCCTACAGTAGCACTACTCCCTCCAACCGGTGAACACCAATAATTGTATTGAAAATTGTTTGTAGTTCCTTCTTGAAAAACGGATAAGTTTCCTAACCCTTTATTAGTTCCTGCTACTGTGGATCCTTGTAATAATTGAGCATCTCTCCTTAAATAAAAATTACTGTTGGCTGCATTTAATTCCAAGTCTTGTTTAATATATACAACTTCATTACTTGCAAAGACAAAACTATTAGAACTTACATACATCTGCGCATTGACATTGCTCTGAAATAAAACTCCAGAAACAATCAAAAGTGTTTTTTTTAGTAATTTTGAGTTCATAAGCTTATGAATTAAATTAATTTGTAAGTTTTTTAATGATAAATTTTATTAGACACAATAATTTCTTTAAATAAAAGAAGATGAAGTTATTAGGAATAATAAAAAATTAAAGTAGCATTTATAATCACGATTTTCAGAAAATGAAACCCACTATTTAATATTTCATCTAAAGTTACGAAAAAAACAAGGTTACAACCTTTATAAATACCGATAAAAAGTACAAAAAATCGTTTAAATACATCTTTTATTATTTTAATAATATAATTTCTTACAATTAAAAAAATGAAATAAAACAAAATACATCTGATTAAAAAATTTATGTATCAGACAGAAAAAACTTAGGAGTCTTCGTGATTTGTATTTCTTGATTCTCAAACAGAAACAGGGAAAAATGTTCTTAAATTATCAAAGCGATAATCTGACAAGTGGCTACTGACTAAAAAAAAGATACTTTGAAAATTGTAAAAAAGGCCTGCTTTTCAAATACTCTAAATCCCTTTCATTGGCGTAAGCTTCTCTTTCAAAACTAATATTTCTATAAGCTAAATCAGCTTTCTTGTATTGAATCAAACGAAAAAAATATTCTATAAAATACCAAATAAAAAAAGGAATCACCAAGAGCTCTAATTGTTGGCGCAAGTGTATTTTTTCATGATTAACAAAAACCTTGTTTTCTATGTCAATACGGTATTTTACAAATACAAAAGGAAATGCGGCCAATCCACGATATCCTTTTGGAATTAAATATTTAGCAACAATTAGAAACATTCACTATAAAATTTATAAATTTGTAATGATAAATTGGCTCTATTTAATGAAAAACTCAATCGATTGAGTTCTTTTGTAAATTAAAGCAAATCGAACACTTTTACAATAGAATAATACCAGTTATGAATGAGCAAAGTAATGAAAATAAATTAATAGAAGGAGAAGATTTCTATTTCACGCCGGAAGGTTACAAATGTTTCACTGAAAAATACCATTTAAAACGTGGCTATTGTTGCAAAAGCGGTTGTCGTCATTGCCCTTATGGTTATGATAAAAAAACAGGCACAAATAAAAAGTAGTCAATATTCAGATACAGATAGTAGAATCAAGAGAATGCAGTTTTCAAAAAACATCAACAAAAAACTAAATGGATATTTGTTTACAGAAATATAGAATCAAAATTCATAAATCCTACCATAGGTCGGATATTCGTTATCCTTAGTGTATTCTTAAAATTAAAATGGTGTCCTATCGAGCGCAGTCGAAATCCTTTTCTTTTAAAATTACACATAAAAAATTTAACGAATAACATCAAAAATGACTTTCCAAGAACAAATTCAACAAGGAATTCCATCGGTTTTACCAAAAATAAAACCATACGAAACGGATATCAATCACGCCCCAAAACGCAAAGAAATCCTTTCTACTGAAGAAAAAAAACTAGCATTACGTAATGCCCTTCGTTATTTTGAACCTCAACATCATGCTGAATTAGTAAAAGAATTCTCAGTAGAGTTAGAAACATATGGCCGTATTTACATGTACCGCTTTCGTCCTGATTACAAAATGTATGCGCGATCTATTGCTGAATATCCGGGAAAATGCGAACAGGCAAAAGCAATCATGTTGATGATTCAAAATAATTTGGATTACGCCGTGGCACAACATCCGCATGAGTTGATTACCTATGGCGGGAATGGAGCTGTTTTCCAAAACTGGGCACAGTATCTTTTGACAATGCACTATTTGTCGGAAATGACTGAAGAGCAAACATTGACCATGTATTCCGGCCATCCTATGGGATTGTTTCCTTCGCATAAAGAAGCTCCACGAGTTGTTGTCACAAATGGAATGGTCATTCCTAATTATTCCAAGCCGTATGACTGGGAAAAAATGAATGCATTAGGCGTTTCTCAATACGGGCAAATGACTGCCGGGAGCTATATGTACATTGGTCCACAAGGAATTGTTCACGGAACAACCATTACCGTTTTAAATGGTTTTCGTAAAATAAAACGCAGTCCAAAGGCTGGTTTATTTGTTACCTCAGGATTGGGCGGGATGAGTGGTGCACAACCAAAAGCGGGAAATATTGCCGGTTGCATTACCGTTTGTGCCGAAGTAAACTCAAAAATCACCCATATTCGCCACAGTCAGGGCTGGATTAATGAAGTGGTAGAAAATGTAGATGAATTAGTAAAAAGAGTCGCTTTGGCGCAAGCCAATAAAGAAACCGTTTCTATCGGCTATCTTGGAAATGTGGTAGATGTTTGGGAAAAATTTGACGAGAAAAAAATCCATATCGATTTAGGATCCGATCAAACTTCCTTACATAATCCTTGGGCTGGAGGCTATTATCCTGCCGATCTTTCCTTTGAACAAGCAAATGAAATGATGGCTAATAATCCTGATTTATTTAAAGTAAAAGTACAGGAAACATTACGCAGACACACTACTGCTATCAATAAACATACTGCTAGAGGAACCTATTTCTTTGATTATGGAAATGCATTTTTACTGGAAGCTTCCCGTGCAGGTGCTGATGTAATGGCGGAAAATCATATCGATTTCAGATATCCGAGCTACGTTCAGGACATCATGGGACCAATGTGTTTTGATTACGGTTTTGGTCCTTTCCGATGGGTTTGTGCTTCGGGAAAACCAGAAGATTTAGCCAAAACAGATGAAATTGCCTGTCAAGTTCTGGAAGAAATGGCAAAAACAGCTCCTGAGGAAATTCAGCAACAAATGCAGGACAACATTCACTGGATAAAAGGTGCACAAGAAAACAAGTTGGTTGTAGGTTCACAAGCCCGAATCCTTTATGCTGATGCCGAAGGACGTGTAAAAATTGCTGAAGCTTTTAATCAGGCTATAGCCAAAGGCGAAATAGGAATTATAGTTTTAGGCAGAGATCACCATGATGTCTCTGGCACAGATTCACCCTACAGAGAAACGTCTAATGTTTATGACGGCTCCCGTTTTACCGCCGATATGGCGATACAAAACGTCATTGGAGACAGCTTTCGAGGAGCCACCTGGGTATCCATTCACAATGGCGGCGGTGTAGGCTGGGGCGAGGTAATTAACGGTGGATTTGGTATGGTTCTTGATGGTTCAAAAGAAGCTTCAAGACGTTTAGCATCAATGCTTTTCTGGGATGTCAACAACGGAATTTCCAGAAGAAGTTGGGCTAGAAACGATGGAGCATTATTTGCAATAAAAAGAGCGATGGAGACGCAACCTTTATTGAAAGTAACCATCCCTAATATAGTAGCCGACAATTTGTTGGATTTTTAAAAATTTGAACGTATCTTTAGTAAACATATAGATATCAAATAATCACACCATGAAAGCAATTAAACTCCTTCCCGTACTTCTACTTTTCGTAATTGCATCTTGCAGTTCTGTAAAAGTGTATTCAGATTATGACAACAATGTAGATTTTAGTCAATACAAAACGTATGCTTTTCATAAAAAAGGAATTGATAAAGTTGAAATTTCAGAATTAGACAAGAAAAGAATACTAAATGCCATAGACCGGGAATTAAGCAACAAAGGAATGACCAAAAGTGAAAATCCAGATTTGCTGATTAATATACTAACTAAAGAAAGAGAAAAAATTGATGTAAACCAATACAACGCCGGATGGGGTTATGGTTGGGGATGGGGATGGAATCCTTATTTATGGGGAGGCCGCAGCACTTATGTTTCGTCATCAACCGAAGGGACATTGTATATTGATTTAATCGATGCCAAGAAAAAAGAATTAGTTTGGCAAGGTGAAGGTGTAGGTTATTTGACTGAAAACCGCAGTGAAAAAGAAAAACAAATCAATGAATTTGTGGCAAAAATTTTAGAACAATTCCCGCCTGTTAAAAAGTAAGCAGTTTTCAGATTTATAGTAAACAGTAACAATAATCCTAGTATAAATAACCCTTAAAAAAATAGCCACGAATTAGCACCAATTTGAAATAAAAATAATCAAAAAAATTTGTGTTGATCCGTTTAATGTGTATAATCTGAGTGCTATTTTTGTTGTTAAGTAACATTGTGGACAAGCAACTAATCTAAAAAGTAGCAAGAACCTTTAAACTATTATTTGATATAAATGGCCTACCTTTACGTAGGCTTTTTTATATAAAATCATGACACAACTTACGGATATTACCACTCTCGAAGACATAAAATTACTTGTTGACACCTTCTACTCCAAAGTTCAAAAAGATAAATTTATTGGACCAATATTCAACGAAAAAATAAGCAACCGATGGCCGGAACATTTAGAAAAAATGTATCGCTTCTGGCAAACAATTTTACTCGAAGTTCACTCTTATTCCGGCAGCCCATTTCCGCCCCACAAACAATTACCGGTTGCCAAAGAACACTTTGAACGCTGGATGGAAATTTTCATTGAAACTACAGATAGTTTATTTGTTGGCCCATTAGCTGAAGAAGCTAAACTTCGCGCTATGAATATGGCTGAAATGTTCAATTATAAAATTGAGTATTTCAGGAATGCCAAAAAAGAACTAAATCCTTAACGAATTATTAAAGACTAACCAATCAACTTTTTTTCGATTACCAGTATCTTTGAAACAAAAATACAATTCAAAAACCACACGAATACTATACTAAATAAAATATGCGTAAATTTTCAATTCTCGTTGTTTTACAAGCTATTCTCCTTTCTTGTTCCAATTTAAAACAAACTGCTGAAAACAAATCAACTCCCAGTTTAAAGTTTATCAGTTCGCTCGAAATTCCTTTTAATCAAACTTTTCAAGATACTAAGGTTGGTGGTTTATCCGGAATCGATTATAATGCAAAACAAGACCTGTATTACCTCATATGCGACGACAGATCGGTGTTTAACGATTCCCGATTTTACACTGCAAAAATTCGTTTGGTCGAAAATAAATTAGAAAGCATCCATTTTCAAAGCGTCACTACTTTAAAAAATGAAACTGGAAAAAATTTTGGTAACTGGAATACTAGCCCAACAACAGCAACCGACCCTGAAGATATTCGATTCAATCCAAAAACTAATTCCTTAGTTTGGAGCAGCGAAGGCGCTCGTGTAATTACCGCAGATAAATTAATTTTACAAAACCCTTCTATTAATTTTATAGATTTAAAAGGTAATTTTCTTGGCAAAGCCAAATTGCCAACGAATTTAGAAATGCAAAAAGCAGAAAAAGGCCCTAGAAATAACGGAACTTTAGAAGGAATAACTTTTGACACAAAACACAAAAACATTTACACCAACATTGAGGAACCATTATTTGAAGACGGTGACCAAGCCAATACCAGCAAAGGAGCTTTTATCAGATTGTATCAATTTAATGCCAAAACCAAAAAGAACACTGCTCAATATGCATACAAATTAGAACCTATTGCATTAGAACCGAATCCAAAAGATGCTTTTGCCGTAAATGGAGTTTCAGCGATTCAATATTATGGTAAAAACCAGTTGCTGGTTGTGGAACGCTCTTATTCTGCGGGTACTCAAGCTTGCACGATTAAAGTTTATCTTTGTGATTTGAAAAAAGCAACTAATGTTAAAAACTACGGTTCAATAAAGAACCAAAATTTTGAATTAGCTTCCAAAAAACTGATTCTAAACATGGATGATTTGGGGATTTTTATTGACAATATCGAAGGACTTACTTTTGGACCAAAATTGGCTAACGGACACCAATCCATTATTTTTATTTCGGATAATAATTTTTCTGAAATGCAAAAAACGCAGGTGTTGGTGTTTGAGTTGGTAAAGTAATAAATCCAAAAAACATCTATCAATCCACAATACCGATGGCGCAAGATTATATTCTGTGCCAACAACAGTAAAAAAATAAAGTATTTAATTTAAAAGACACTATGAAACATAATTGGAGAATCTTTGAACTTATTTTGTCAGGTATTCAAATTTGTCTTGGATTTTTTATATTGTTTGTGGTCTATTTAACATTCAAAGATTATTACCTTGTTTTATGGAAAAATCCATTGATGGATCATAATGCAATTATTGAAGTAGCTTTAAGAAAAAATTTGACATTAGTACTTATGTCATTTTTATCAGTTTTATCAGCAGTTTTTTTAATTAAAAGCTTAACAAAAGGCTGGATCATGAGTATAATAACTTGGATTATGTTTACTGTTATATTGATAATTAATACTTATAGAATAAATCAACTCAATCCGAAAGAGGTGGATTTGGTTTCAAAATTTATTACAGGTTTCATCATAATTTTTTTTATAGCTATCACAATAGCATTAAACAACAATGCATTTATACAAAAATACAACCCAGCCAAATTTACTTGGATTACGATAGTGGTTTCTATTGTTGTCCTTACAGCTACAAAATTTATTTAAAAAACAGAAAACTGGGTCGAGTTTGCATTGGATATTTTTGTGTGATTGCGTCATTCCTCGCAATGACAAACTAAGCGAAAGTCAGCTTAAGTCAAACCTAATCTCAAATTACACCACCACTCCCCTAGCCTAGATTACTTCACTATACTTTTATTTTTATTGGAGTTCAGTGAACTTCGTTTGCAATGAAAAGCTTTTTGTGAAAGCCGTTTTGGTTTTTCTTGCTGCCGAAAAGCGACCGGAGGAAGCTCTTGCAGCAACTTTAGAAAAACAAACGAGTTTGCAAAAACTTGCAATGAAAAGCTGGAAATAGCTCCTTAAATTCGTACTTTTGCAACGTAACTACAACGATTTCGAAATGAACTCAACTATTGAAAGTAATCCGTTATTAGACCGATTGCCAACGCACTTAAAGCAATTTATTAAGCCTCAAGACTATAGCGATTACACACCTATAAATCAAGCGGTTTGGCGATATGTGATGCGTAAAAATGTGAATTACCTTTCGAAAGTGGCTCATAGTTCGTACCTCGAAGGATTGAAAAAAACAGGAATTGAAATTGACCACATTCCCAGCATGTATGGCATGAATAGGATTCTGACCGAAATAGGTTGGGCTGCCGTGGCGGTGGACGGATTTATTCCACCAAATGCTTTCATGGAATTTCAAGCGTATAATGTACTCGTAATTGCTTCCGATATTCGTCAACTCGAACATATAGAATACACGCCGGCACCAGATATTATTCACGAAGGTGCAGGCCACGCACCCATTATTGCCAATCCGGAATATGCGGAATACCTGCGTCGTTTTGGGGAAATAGGCTGCAAAGCGATTTCTTCCAATAAAGATTACCAAATGTACGAAGCCATCCGACTGCTTTCTATCTTGAAAGAGGCGGAAGACACACCACAAGCCGATATTGATGCTGCCGAAAAAGCGGTGGAGGATTTGCAAAACAATATGGGTGAATTATCGGAGATGGCACAAATTAGAAATCTACATTGGTGGACCGTAGAATATGGCTTGATAGGAACTCTCGACAACCCGAAAATTTATGGCGCCGGACTGCTTTCTTCTATTAGCGAAAGTGCATGGTGCATGACTGATAATGTGAAGAAAATCCCTTACGATATAGCAGCAGCCAATCAGAGTTTTGACATTACAAAACTGCAACCGCAACTTTACGTCACCCCAGATTTTGGGTATTTAAGCTTGGTTTTGGAAGAGTTTGCCAATAAAATGGCATTGCGTACCGGAGGATTATCGGGAATTAATAAATTGATTCATTCCAATGCTCTAGGAACTATTGAACTGAGTACCGGAATTCAGATTTCGGGTGTGTTTACCAATGTTATTGAAGAAGAAGGAAAACCCGTTTATATCCAAACTACAGGAAAAACTGCCTTATCGTATAGAGAAAAAGAACTAGTAGGCCATGGAACAATTAAACATCCCGAAGGTTTTGGAAGTCCTATTGGCAAACTAAAAGGTATAAATCTCGCAATTGAAGACATGAGTCCAAGAGACTTAAGTGCCTATTCTATCACTGAAAACAAAAGTATAACCTTAGAATTTGAAGGTAACATTACGGTAAAAGGAGAAATTATAACTGGCTCCAGAAACCTGCATGGCGAGATTATTTTAATCAGTTTAAAAAACTGTACCGTAACTCATAGAGAAACTGTTTTGTTTCAACCGGAATGGGGCAATTACGATATGGCGATAGGAAAAAAGGTGATTTCGGCTTTTTCAGGCCCTGCTGATGTGAATAGTTTTGATCTGATTTCGCATGTACCGAAAAGTAAAACCATCAAGGCGAAACATACCGCGGAACGTGATGATTTAGAGATTTTATATCAAACGATTCGAATGATCCGAGAATCCAAAGACATGCAAACTTCTTTAGCGCCCATTTTTGATAAATTACATACCAATCACCCAAATGACTGGTTGTTAGCAGTTGAAATCACGGAACTTTTGAGAGACCGAAACGAACCGCAACTGTTACAGGAAGTTATAGCTTATCTTGAAAATTTAAAAGAAAAAAGACCCGAAGTAGCGCATTTGATTGCAGGTGGTTTAGACTTGATTTTTGATAAGGATAAAGCGTAAAATTTTATTAAATAATTCTTTGAATCATAGGATTACAATAAAAAACAACCGCAAATTCGCAAATTATTTAGCGAATTTGCGGTTATTAAATTTTGAAAAGAAATATAACTCGAATCCAAACACGAATTTCATCTAAAGTTTTATTTTCCGTCCAAAATCTTTCTCGCTCTCAATTACTTTTCCTTCATATTGCAATTTCCAACCCATGGTATTGGTTAGAATCAATATTTTGGACAATTCACTAATTAAGCGATTTTGAGCATTCGTTTTGAGTGTTGATTTTTCTATTTTCTTGGCTAGATTTGCTTTAACTGATTTGTTGATTTTGTTGTAATCATCTCCTGTAAACGGATTCAATTTGCTTTGTTCGACATCGTAAAATTGAATATCTGGACTTATTTTTATCTCTTCTTTTGGAATACTAATAATCGTAATGGTTTTATTTTTTTCATCGATATCGTACTTCATTTTGTGTAAATCATACGCAACTGTCACATCGGCATTGACAATAACTAATGCTTTTTTTTCAAAAGAAAGCATATCCAACAAATATTTTTGCTGATTTTTATAGGTTATCACCTCTGAGAAGTGTCCTTCTGTAACGACAAGTTTCCCTACGTTTACAATTTGCTGCTGAATGAGATTGGTGTTGTAACTGATATCTTCATCATCGTTTTTCTTAAAATCACAAAATTTGAATAATAAAAATATTCCGGCAATAACTCCTATTCCAATACCTATTTTTCTAAGCATAATTAAAATTTCATGAATGAATATTGAGTTTCCAATTTAGTGATTTTATCTCGGAGTTTGAACTCAAACTTCAAATGACTTTTAGAATCAGGATTAAAAGGCTTGTGTGAAAGACTTTTTTGGATACTTTCTACTTCTTCCATTGTAGAAAAAACGGTTTCAGAAATGGAAGTTTCTTTGAAACGCTTCCAAATATAATCGATTGCCACTTGATTGGGATGCAACATATCTTCGGCATAAAAACGGTAATCGCGAAGTTCATCCATCATGATCTCGTAAGAAGGAAAGTATTCAGTGTTCAGTTTGCAGTGTTCAGAATTCAGAATACTGTGAATAGCCGAAATCAAATGTGCTTTACTCAACTGATTCTCCACAAAACCGTCTTTGATATGACGTACCGGTGAAACGGTAAAAATAAAATTACAATCAGGATTTATTTTTTTGATTAAATCAATGGTGTTTTTAATAGAATTCTCAATTGCTCCCACTGACAAAATTTCTTTTTTAAATTGATTTTGCGGCATTTTGTGGCAATTGGCAACGATAGCATTACTTTCAAAATTTCGATATACCCAAGACGTTCCAAAAGTGACAATTAGATGAGAAGCTTGAAATAGTTGTATCAATGAAATTCTTAAAATAGTATTCAAATTTCCAAGCAATTCTTTTTCATTAGCATCACTAAAATCTGAATGAACCTCATAACAATGCCAGCGTTCATTATGAAAAAAAATATCTTTCTCCGTAAAAAAAAATTGATTAGCAATACGGTAAATTAGTTTTTCAATGGAAACCGGATTGAAAATTATTCCGAAAGGGTTTATGCTATTTTCGAATTTAAAATAATTAAATTTTTCACCCATGTTTTCCGCAAAACAAGAACCCAAAGACACAATTTTAGAATTGTAATCTAAAGGATGACTACTTTTAGAAATGGGGATTGGAGTTCTGAATTGCATTATTTATAATTTAGTACAAATTTGAATAATTTTAGTGAATTAAATAGGGTTTAGTTCTTTTTTCATTGGTATAAAAAACCCTTCAGAGTTTTATACGTTGAATGGGTCCTTAAACCTATAAACTTAAATACTTATTCATAAAAGTATTTAAAAGTTACATCATGGATATTGTTTCCATTATAGATATAATATTCTTTAATCTCACTTGGATATCCATTAAGATTATAACTAAATTGATTGTATCTAGGAAAATACCCAGAAATATTAGATTTGAGAATATTATTAAACCTATTCAAATGATATCGCAATGTAGAAACATTATAAAGAGGCGGAATTTCATGAAAGACAATTTTATCTAAACCTAAGATACTCTTCTTAGGATTCGATTTTGTATCGTACTCAAAACTTCCAAAAAGTAAACTGGCGTCCAAAGATTCTGATTTAACAAGATTTTTATTTGTATCAAAAGAAAACTTACCTTCCCATATGAGCGTTTCTATATTATCCCTTGAATCACTGGAATACATTTTACAATTGACTGTATTTGTATTTATTTTAGTATAAACTACTCTCAATATGCCTTTAAACATGTCAAAATATTGTTCTCTGGTAGAAGAAATTAAATCTTCATTACTATCATAAAAAAAATCTGTTTTCAGAACAAGCCTATCCTGATTAGCCACAATATTTTTTACTTTTATACTGGTGATTAAATTACCCGTATACGTATATTCAGTCTTATAACTATACAAAAAACCGATGTTTCCAACTACCGAAAGATCTTTTTTTGCTATAACTTCACTAACAATTTTGTTTCCATTGTAAACAAAATCAGTCGTACTCATTTCTTTTCCATCCTTATCTAATTCAATAATTTTTTTAACTAATACAGATGCAGGTACAACTGGAGTATCATTTCCAGCATTATCACTTGAACAAGATAGTAGTAGTGTCGTAAAAACAATCGATCCCAATGCAAATTTTCTCATACTTATTTTTTTTATAAATAAAAGCAAAAAAAAAAAATTAACACTATTAATTGTATAAAAACTCAAATATTTTTCAGAGTATATTTGAGTTCTAAATTGTATTTTTGATTCTTATCAACTTATGGATTTCTTAGTAGAAATACTGCGATTTCAAATAGCCTATATTTCCATCATCCGAAATAGCATTATCCGAAACCTGTTCCGTTGGATAATTCTCTAAATCGTATGTAAAGGAGTTTTTATAAAATTTAGCCGAAGAGGCTATTTGCCCGTCTTTGGTAGTACTTATAATTACAGTACTGATCAAACTATTATTCGATGAAATTGCTTCATTATAATCCAATAGTTTTTTATATCCCAATACATTAAACAATGGATTGTGTTTAAAATCATAATCAAAACTTATACTATAACTAGAAGTAACTCCTACTACTGTGTTGTCTATTATTCTTTCGTCCTTGATGAAATTTTTGTTTTGAAAATACAAAATTCCATGATACACTTTCACTTCTTGATTCCCTGAATTAACCGCTAATTTTTCATAAGAAACAGTTTCATCTGAATTATGAATGTAATTTATTATATAATTGTTTGGAGACTTTGAACGTATCAATTCACCGGCAACATAAGTATATTCTATAGTTTCGAGAAGTTGATTTGTTTTGTTTAACGTTACTGTTTTCGAAATCAAATCATCTGTATAAGTAAAATCAACATGTTTCTGAACGCCATCAATACTTACAATTTTATTCCCATTATAAGTAAACAAAGTTGTTGCTGAAGTTCCATCTGCTGAAGTAGCAACTACCTTTTTTAGTAATTTTATGTTATCGTCGGTATCATTTGAACACGAATAAAGAGTCAATAAAAAAATCGATAAGACACAAAATATTTTTTTTGTTTTTTTCATAATACTAAATAAATCGCATAGATCTCTATCAAACCTTTTATTCAAACCTAAAAAAATAAAACAAAAGCTACAATATTCATCGTTACAATCCCTATATTTCGGTTAAACTACTTTTTTTAACTTAGCTATAACACTATGTTAATACCTATAGTATAGTGCGTTGAACAAAAAAAAACCTTTTAGACATATATCCTAAAAGGTTTTTTATTATCAAAAATAAATTTGTTTTACTTTACAAACTCAACCGCTTTTTCCAAAGCTTGTTGAATTCCTGCAACGTTTTTTCCTCCCGCTGTTGCAAAAAAGGGTTGTCCACCTCCGCCACCTTGGATAAACTTACCCAACTCACGAACTACTTGTCCCGCATTTAGGTTTTTATCCGCAACTAATTCTTTCGAAACATAACAGGTTAACATTGGCTTTTCTTCGTCGGCTGTAGCCAAAACAAGGAATACGTTATTCCCTAAATTTCCTAATTCATACGCCAAATCTTTTGCCCCTTCCGGATTCAGATCCACTTGTTTCGCCAAGAATTGTATACCGTTTATTTCCTGTATTTCAGCCGTTAAACTCGCTTTCAAAATTTTAACTTTGTCTTTCACCAAAGCCTCAATTTGTTTGGCCAATTTGGCATTTTCTTCTTGCATCGAATGAACGGCTTTCAAAATATCCTGAGGATTTTTCAATGCATTTTTCACTTCATTCAATGTATTTTCATACGATGCAAAATGTGCCTTAACAGCATCACTTGTAATCGCTTCGATACGACGAATTCCTGCTGCAACTGCTCCTTCTGAAATTATTTTAAAATGCCATATTTCAGCTGTATTTTTCACGTGGATTCCACCACATAATTCCATGCTTTCGCCAAATTTTATCGCACGGACATTATCTCCGTATTTTTCACCAAACAACGCCATTGCGCCTTCTTCTAAAGCTTGTTGAATTGGAATATTTCTTCTTTCAATTAATGGCAATTGCTCTTGAATTCTTGCGTTTACAAAATCCTCAACTTGCTGCAATTCGGTTTCCGTCATTTTAGCAAAATGAGAAAAGTCAAAACGCAAATAGTTTGGGTTTACCAACGAACCTTTTTGTTCTACGTGTGTTCCAAGAATACTTCTCAACGCTTGGTGCATTAAGTGTGTAGCCGAATGATTTCTAGAAGACAAACTTCTCAAATCCTGATTCACTTTAGCAATAAAACTGGCATTTACATTTTCTGGTAATTTTTTTGCAAAATGTAAAATCAGGTTATTCTCTTTTTTGGTATCGATGATTTCGATAGTTTCATTTGCAGAAACCAAAGTACCTTTATCCCCTACTTGCCCTCCACCTTCTGGATAGAATGGCGTGTTGTCTAAAACGATTTGGTATAAAATTCCGTCCTTTTTACTGTCGACTTTTCGGACACGAGCGATTTTCACGTCACTTTCTGATTGATCGTACCCCACAAATGTTTCTACATTTCCTGGAATCAACACGGACCAATCTTCGGTAGAAACTTCTGATGCGGCGCGCGAACGGTCTTTTTGAGCTTGCATGGCAGTGTTAAAACCTGCTTCATCCAGTTCAAATCCTTTTTCTCTAAGAATTAATGCTGTTAAGTCAATTGGAAATCCGAAAGTATCGTATAATTCAAATGCCTTAACACCTGAAACCGTTGAACCTTTAGTTTCGGCAACTACATTTTCCAACAATTGCAATCCTTGGTCTAACGTTCTTAAGAACGATGCTTCTTCTTCACGAATCACATTAGTGACCAATTGTTGTTGCGATTTGATTTCCGGGAAAAATTCACCCATTTGATTGGCCAAAACGGATACCAATTGATTGATAAACGGTTCTTTGGTATTCAAGAAAGTAAATCCGTAACGAATTGCACGACGCAAAATTCTACGAATTACATAACCAGCACCTGTGTTTGATGGCAATTGTCCGTCAGCTATGGCAAAAGCTACGGCACGAACGTGATCTACCACTACACGAATAGCGATATTGGTTTTATTTTGCTCTTCGCTGATATTCAAAACTTCGTTTGAAGTATATTTTAATCCTGTAATTTGTTCTACTTTTTCAATAAGTGGTGTAAAAACATCGGTATCATAATTTGATGTTTTTCCTTGCAATGCCATGCATAAACGTTCAAATCCCATTCCGGTATCAACGTGTTGCGCGGGTAATTTCTCTAAAGAACCGTCCGCTTTACGGTTGAATTCCATAAATACGTTATTCCAGATTTCGACTACTTGCGGATGGTCATTGTTCACTAAACTTTTTCCTGAAACTAAAGCTTTTTCTTCTTCTGAACGTAAATCAACATGAATTTCGGAACAAGGTCCGCAAGGTCCTTGGTCACCCATTTCCCAGAAATTGTCTTTCTTGTTTCCAAGAATGATTCGGTCTTCATCAATCAATCCTTTCCAAATATCCCAGGCTTCTTGATCGAATGGTACGTTTTCTTCTGGATTCCCTTCAAATACGGAAACGTATAAATTTTCTTTTGGGATTTTATAAACTTCTGTCAAAAGTTCCCAAGCCCAGTTGATGGCTTCTTTTTTGAAATAATCCCCAAAAGACCAGTTCCCAAGCATTTCAAACATGGTGTGGTGGTAGGTATCAAAACCCACATCTTCTAAGTCATTATGTTTTCCTGAAACCCGAAGACATTTTTGTGTATCGGCAATTCTATTGCTTTTTGGCGTGGCGTTCCCAAGAAAATATTCTTTGAACTGTGCCATTCCCGAGTTGTTGAACATCAGGGTTGGATCATCTTTTAGAACTATGGGTGCTGATGGAACGATTAAGTGTCCTTTTGATGCGAAAAAATCCAGAAATTGTTTACGTACGTCTTGTGATTTCATTTACTAAAATTTGTTTAAAGTCTAAAGTTTAAAAGTTTGTTAAACCTAAAACTATCTTTAAATATTTGAATTATATTATTGTTATTTTGCCCCCAGATTATCTCACACGCTCTTATTTTCATCGGAGTTCACTGAACACTTCGTGTTTGTAATGAAAAGCTTCGCGGCTTTGAAATTTATTTTTTCTTGAGATGGCAGAGCTACCGGAGGAAGCCCCTGCTGACTCAATAGAAAAAAAGATTTCAAGACGAGAACTTGCTACGAATAGCTGGAATAGGCACATTATTATATTTATTCCTTAAAAAAGGGGGGAACGAATGAAACATTTATTAAATTTGTTCGACTAACCTTTTACGAAGGTGCAAAAATAGGGTATTTTAAAATATGGCGAAAGTAAAATATTATTACGATTCCGAAAATCTAGCATACCGAAAAATAAAAGTAAGAAAAAGAAAGAAATTTGGTGTCATAGCCTTATTTTTAATAGCATCGGCCTTGTTTGGATTTTTATGTTTTATTGTTTTATTGAACACTCCCTATTTTGAAACGCCAAAAGACCGTTTGCAAGCGCGTGAAATTGACAATTTGAAGTTGAATTTTTCTATTTTAAATAAGAAAATGGATCAGGTTGATGGTGTTATTGAAGACATTGAAGATAGGGATAATAATCTATACAGGGTATATTTTAATACGGCAGCGATTCCTGACTCAGTACGAAAATCAGGTTTTGGTGATATCAATCGCTATAAAACATTAGAGGGTTATGATAATTCCCAACTGGTAATCAACACGACAAAAAGGATTGATATGCTTAGCAAAGAATTGGCGATTCAGTCAAAATCACTGGATATTATTTTGGATTTAGCTAAAGCAAAAAATAAATTATTGGCAGCGATTCCAGCAATTCAGCCGGTAAGAAATGAGAATTTAAAACAATTGGCATCTGGTTTTGGATATCGAACAGATCCTTTTACGAAAGCGAGAAAAATGCATAAAGGAATGGATTTCTCTGCAAATACTGGAACTCCTATTTATGCTACGGGAGACGGAGTTATAGCAAAGGCGGATAATTCGGCATCAGGTTATGGAAACCATATTGTAATTAAACACGGGTATGGTTATGAAACATTATATGGACATTTAAGCAAATATAAAGTTCGGGCTGGGCAACACGTAAAACGCGGTGACATTATAGGATATGTGGGCAGCACTGGAAGATCTGAAGGTCCGCACTTGCATTATGAAGTGCACAAAGATGGGAATGTCGTGAATCCATTAAATTTTTATTATGGAAATATTTCGGCAATTGAGTATGTTGCCATTTCAAAATTGGCTAATCAAGAAAATCAGTCATTAGATTAATGCTTATAAAAAAGAGTGGTTAGTGATCAGATTTTAGGAATGAAAAAGTCTACAGATAGTGGTAGCAGAATTAAAAGTCAAATAAAAACAATATGCATATTGAACTTTCTAAAGATAAAAGGTATTACAGCATTGGCGAAGTAGCCAAAGCATTTGACGTGAATGCCTCACTGATTCGTTTTTGGGATAATGAATTTGATATTCTGAAACCTAAAAAGAATGCCAAAGGCAATCGCATGTTCACTCCTGAAGATGTGACTAATTTACAACTCATCTTTCATTTAGTGAAAGAAAGAGGTTTTACACTGGAAGGTGCCAAAACACATTTGAAAGAAGGCCAGAAGAAAACACTGGATAAATTTGAAATTATTAGAAAACTGGAAACCATACGAACACAATTAACAAATATTAAAAATCAACTGTAAATTGTTGATTCCCGATTTTATAAAAATAACAATTAAACACTAAACTTTAAATTAAACAAAAATGGATTTTAAAAAATTTTTACCTTGGATTATTGCAGCTGTATTAATCATTGGAATTTACAGCTGGGTTAAAGGCATTAACAATACTGCAGTAACTTTAAATCAAACAGTAGAACAATCTTGGGGAGATGTACAAACGGCTTACCAAAGAAGAAATGACCTTATCGGGAATTTAGTCAATACTGTAAAAGGTGCCGCTGATTTTGAAAAATCAACTTTGACTGCTGTTATTGAAGCTAGAGCAAAAGCTACTTCCGTAAAGATTGATCCAGCAAATATTACTCCAGAACAATTAGCTGAATTCAACAAAGCACAAAGTGGTGTGAGCAGCTCTTTGTCAAGATTATTAGTAACCGTTGAAGCGTATCCTGATTTGAAAGCGAATCAAAATTTCTTGAAATTACAGGACGAATTGGCCAGTACTGAAAACCAAATTCTTACGGCTAGAACCCGTTTCAATGAAGCAGTAAAACCATATAACTCGCATATTAAAACGTTTCCAAATTCATTATTTGCAGGAATGTTTGGTTTCAAAGAAAAAGCATATTTTAATGCTGTTGAAGGTGCAGACAAACCCGTTGAAGTAAAATTCTAAAGTTAGATTATTAGACTTCTTAGATTTTTAGAAGTCAAAATAAATCAAATTTAAATTGAAGAAACAACCTTTAAAAATTACGATTTTTGATTTCAGATTTAACAATTTTGAAATCAAAAATCGCTAATCTTAACTCAAAAAATATTTCAATGTCTAAAGTAGAAGATTTTTTAACCAAAGAAGATGAGCAAGCAATTGTTGAAGCTATTCGCATGGCCGAAAAAAATACTTCTGGTGAGATTAGAGTTCATATAGAAAAAACAACTTCTATTGATGCTTATGATCGCGCAATGGAAGTTTTTCATGAACTGAAAATGGATGAAACTGAACTTCAAAACGGCGTTTTAATTTACTTAGCTGTAGAAGATAGACATTTTGTAATTTGTGGTGACAAAGGTATTAATGATGTGGTTCAAGATGATTTTTGGAATTGCACTCGTGATATCATGGTGGCTGAGTTCAAAAAAGGAGATTTTAAGCAAGGACTTATCGATGGAATTGCTAGAGCCGGTGAACAATTGCAGAAATATTTTCCTTGGCAAGAAGGCGATACGAATGAATTATCAAACGAAATATCTAGAGGATAATGCTATTACAAAAAAAGAATACCCTAATTTCCCTAAAGCTGTTTGTTTGTTTTTTGTTCACACAAATTAGTTTTGCTCAATTTACCATTCCTGAAAAACCAAGTTTTCAAACTAGTGTATATGATTATGCTAACGTTTTAAGTGCAACTGAAAAAGCACAATTAGAAGAAAAACTCATTAAATATTCTGATTCGACTACAACCCAAATTGTGATCATTACAATTGAAAGCCTTAAAGGGGAAGATATTGGTATTCTTACTCCAAAATGGGGTCAAACTTGGGGCATCGGTGGAACTGCAAAAGATGATAATGGTGTCCTTATTTTATTGGCTAAAGCTGAAAGAAAAATATGGATTTCACCAGGTTATGGACTTGAAGATCGTTTAACTGCTGGAATTGGCGGAGAAATTACCAGAAACATTATTATTCCAGAATTTAAAACCGGAAGTTATTATAGAGGTCTTGATAAAGGGACCGATGCTATAATTGATGTTTTTAAAGGGAAATATAAAGGAGAACGAAAACAAATCAAAGGAAAAGAGAAAGGTTTTCCAATTATGCCAATTATAGTTATTGTCATTATTATTCTTGTGCTAATTTCAAGAAATAAAGGTGGAGGTGGGAATTCTGGTAACAGAGGTGGCGGACCTAGTTTACTTGATGTTCTCATCCTTAGTAGCCTAGGCAGAAGCAGTGGCGGTGGAGGCTTTGGAGGTTCTTCCGGCGGCGGCGGAGGTTTCGGTGGTGGATTTGGTGGCGGAGGTTTCTCCGGTGGTGGATCTGGTGGAGATTGGTAGATTTAAAATCATTCTGTTCCGTTTGGCATTAACACTTTCAAAAATAAACATTACTTTTAAAATTATAAATTAAAATAGTTTATGTTTGTTTTAGTTTCATTTTTTTTAAATTTGAAACGCATCTAATTTAAAAGTTACACTTATAAAATACATTAAAAATGCTTTCACATAAAGCCAAATATGCTCTCAAGGCATTACTTTTTTTAGCGCAACAAGACGAAAATCACATTTCAAGAACTATTGAAATTGCTGAAGCAGCCAATATTCCAAAAAAGTTTTTGGAACAGATTTTATTGGATTTAAAACGTGGCCATTTTGTAGGGAGCAAACAAGGTAAATTTGGCGGCTATTATCTTTTAAAATCCAAAAATGAAATTACCTTAGCTGATATTCATCGGTTATTTGATGGTGCAATTGCATTACTTCCATGTGCTTCATTAAATTTTTATGAGCCCTGCTCCGATTGTAAAAGCGAGTCTGAATGCCTATTACGACACGGATTAATGACTATTCGAGACGAGACTTTAAAGGCTATGCAAGGCATTACAATTTCTTCATTGGTAAAAAAATAAAAAAATATTTTTTAAACTCTACTATTTTTATAGAATTAATTATACATTTGCATTGAATTTAACGCATAATTAATAATCCAATTTTAAACGTATGAAAACGTATTTAAACACGTTCGTTATTTTAAATGAACAACTAGGAAATAAACAAGTAATTGCAAGCAAAGAAGAGAGTAACCAAATGATGTGTATGTGCTAGTAAAAAAAATTTAATTTAAACTCTACTAATTACATATAATAAACATATAATGAAAACTATTTACACAAAAATAATTACAACGCTATTATTACTATTCATATTCTCTCCATCTTTTGCACAAACCGCGGTCACTGGAGTGGTCACGAATAGTCAAAAATCATCCTTAGAAGGTGCTAATGTGGTATTAAAAGGCACTAAATATAGTACTACTGCGGATTCCAGCGGCAAGTTCACAATTGACACCCAAGGAAAACTTCCTTTTTCGCTTATTATACAATATGTGGGATATAAATCTAAAGAAGTTACAATTACTGAACTACAAGATACACCCTTAGAAATAATCCTTTCGGAGGAAAATCAACTTATTGAAGTGGTCATCACATCCAGACGCAGAATTGAAAAAGCACAAAACGTTCCCATTCCAATTTCTGTTGTGAGTGGAAAACAGGCCGAGGAAGCTGGAGCTTTCAACGTTAACCGTTTGAAGGAACTAGTTCCATCAGTTCAATTGTATTCATCAAATCCAAGAAATACAACCATTAACATTCGTGGTCTGGGTTCTACTTTTGGACTTACTAAC
This sequence comes from Flavobacterium esculini, assembly GCF_048284325.1. Taxonomy (NCBI): domain Bacteria; kingdom Pseudomonadati; phylum Bacteroidota; class Flavobacteriia; order Flavobacteriales; family Flavobacteriaceae; genus Flavobacterium; species Flavobacterium esculini. The sequence continues at coordinate 86,015 of NZ_JBLVPI010000017.1, forward strand.
GATGGTATTGATCCGGGTGTGGGTTTTTATGTAGATGGTGTTTACTACGCCCGTCCTGCTGCGACAACATTAGACTTTATTGACATCGACCGAATTGAGGTATTGCGTGGACCACAAGGTACATTGTTTGGTAAAAACACGACTGCGGGTGCCTTTAACGTAACCACTCGCAAACCTAGTTTTACTTCAGGTGCCAACTTTGAGGTTAGCTTTGGAAATTACGGATTCCTTCAGGCTAAAGCCTCTATCACAGGTGCTTTAAGTAAAAAGCTTGCCGGAAGATTATCTTTTTCAGGAACGCAACGTGACGGTCTGATAGAAAATGTAGCAACAGGAAAATGGGTGAACGATTTGAATAATCAAGGAGTTAGAGGACAGCTACTTTATAAACCAACAGAAAATACAGATATTACATTAGCTGCTGATTTTTCGCGTCAACGTCCCGATGGATATGCGCAAGTTATTGCTGGTGTTGCCCCAACAAAACGTGCCGCTTACCGACAATTTAATCAGATTATTGCTGATTTAAACTATAGTCTTCCAAGTCAGAATGCATTCGACCGTAAGATCGACCACGATACTCCTTGGCGTTCCGGACAGGATTTAGGAGGTATATCACTAAATGTAGAAACTAAAATTGGAGAAGGAACGCTTACTTCAACCTCAGCATGGCGTTATTGGAATTGGGATCCATCCAATGATAGAGATTTTACAGGTCTTCAAGTACTTAAACTATCGCAAGCCACATCAAAACACCAACAATGGTCTCAAGAGGTTCGCTATGCAGGAGATTTCTCCCGTAGATTAAGTGGTGTAATTGGCGTATTCGCCATCGGACAAGAACTTAAAGCAGATCCTATCCAAATTGAAGAAGCTGGATCCGCACAGTGGCGCTTTTCTCAAGACACACCAAACGATTCCAATGGCTACTCATTATGGCAGACAACTGGGCTTTTAGACGGATATGGAATAAAAACCAAAAACACACTAAATACATTCAGTGGGGCACTATTTGGTCAACTTGATTGGGAAATTACTGAAGGTCTTCACTTATTACCTGGCTTAAGGTATAATTATGACAAGAAAAAATTGGACTACAGTAGAGAAACTTACGGAGGTCTTCAAACAACCGATCCAGCTTTACTTGCCTTGAAAAAGAAAGTTTATTCTAATCAGGCTTTCAAAGTGGATGTAGACGACACCAACTTTTCCGGAAATTTAACATTGGCTTACAAAGCTTCTGACCGTGTCAATACTTTTGCAACTTATGCGAGAAGCTACAAACCTGTAGGTGTTAATGTAGGTGGTATCCCTACCGATGCTAATGGTCCAATTCTAGCACTTGCTGAAATAAAACCAGAACAAGTAAATCATTTTGAAGTTGGAGTAAAAACCTCCCCTTTTGACCGAACTATACTGAATGTTACTCTTTATAACACAGACATCAAAAACTTTCAAACGCTGGTTCAAAGTCCGGATGTGAGTCTAAACCGTGGTTACCTTGCTAACGCAGAAAAGGTACGTGTACGCGGTGCTGAACTTGATGCTAGTGTTGCTGTCAACAAATATCTATCGTTCACCGGTGCCGTATCTTACACTGATGGTAAATATGTTTCTTTCAAGAATGCACCACTTCCATTGGAAGAAACCGGATTAAAAGATGCAAATAATAATGCGATATATGCTAAGGATATTTCGGGTGGTGCCCTTCCTGGTATCTCAAAATGGGCAGGATCTTTAGGTGGTGAAATCACTGATTCAGGTAAATTATTTGGTAATGTAGGGAAGTTCTTCTTAGCCTTAGACACTTACTATCGTTCCTCGTTTTCTTCTAGTGCATCTCCTTCGAAGTATCTAGTAGTTGATTCATATGCGCTGCTTAATGGTCGTATCGGTTTCCGAGCTTCAGAAGGTTTATCCGTTTACTTATGGGGACGCAACCTATTGAATAAGGATTATTTTGAACAATTATTACCTGCGGGTGGTAATGCCGGACAATATGCTGGTGTATTAGGAGACCAAAGAACTTATGGAATTACCCTTCGTTATTCATTATAGTTAAGTTTTTCTATCCGTTATTTAATGATATCTCTATTTCAGGACGGACAATATATAGCAAAAAAAAGCGGTTGTGAATTCACAACCGCTTTTTTTTAATTCCCCATCAAATCTCCTCTTCCTTCTCCTGGTCCTCCTCTTCCTTCTCTTCCTTCTCCTGATCCTCCTTGCCCTCTATTTTCAGCTCTTGGAAGCTTCTTCATCCCCGAAAAATCTTGAATTTTATAGGTTAGCGAAAACATGGCATATCGTTTTAAAATTGTATTTTCTTCATCACGAATTGTAGTAGCCGAAATTGTTCTGGAAAAACTCTGATTCTGATTTAGAACGTCATACACTTTTACTTTCGCAATCATGTTTTTAGCAAAAAAGCTGTAAGATAAACTGGTGTTCCATAAATAAAAATCTTTCTTAAAACCACTTGCAATTCTGGAATTATAGGTATATCCGAAATCATTTCCAAAAATCCAGTTTTTAGGCCAGTAACTGGTAGTTTGTAAATTAATTCGGTGTACCACATTAGAGCTTCCACTGGTTACATAATTTGAATATTTTGACTCATTATAAGAAAAACTATATGACGGAGCTATAGTCAACACTTCCCCATAGTCATAATTCACATATACCCTTGGTGTAATCTCCAATGATTTAGCACTATACAAAATGCCATTGGTATACCCTTTATCCAAAGAATAAATACTGTTTAAAGCAATCCCATATCTGAACGCATGTGCTTCTTTTTTTATGGATTGATTCCAATTTCCTCCTACAGCTGTGGAGTATGTTCCTGAAATATTTTCATAAGTCGTAGACCTTTTTCTACTGGCATCGTATACCGAAATGGAAACCACTTCGCTATTATTATAATTCCCCCTTACAAACAAACTATAACCCGAACGCGTGCGGAAATCAAAATTCCTGAAATTAATATTAGCACTATGTTTTTCATTAGGATTTAAATTAGGATTTCCTATTATCGTATTCAAAGGATTAGCTAAATTTTCTACAGCCAGCAATTGACCAGAAGAAGGTAGACTATTGGAATAATCATATCGCAAAGTAATAAATTTTGAACGATCCAACTTGTATCTAATTTGGGCTCTTCCATAAGGCAGCACATATTTTTTATTCAAATCGGTTGCTTTATTTAAGTATAGCGAATGATTATCAAAATTAATAATGGAAGTACTGGAATTCAAATTGAATGTAAATTTATTCTTTTCGAAAGTGATGCCTACTTTTGGACTAATAGAATTTTGGCTGGAAGTAATAAAATTAGACAAGGACTCATTTAAAACAGAATACGTTTGAGAATTATCCTCAAAATCGAATGTTTTCAAATCTTTAATCTCCTTCGTCCATCCAAAATCAGAACCAAAACGAACTCGTATAGAATCGGTTATCGGCTCTGTATATTCAATATCAGCCGAGTAGGAATCATACGTATTTTCATTTTTACTCTTTTGATTTCTCTCATCATCAGCTTGTCCATTTTGATAAAAAATAGTTTTAGATTCCGTTAAAGCATCTGAGCCACTATTGGTATTACTATTAGTGAAAACAAAACTTAAATTACGAGACTTTTTTTGGAAAGCTTTATTAAAGTTTATCGTGTTCCCAAAATTAGTTGATTTATTTTCTCTATATGATTTTGATCTGCTTTCGTTTAAAAGTTCTTCATCTTCACCTCTGGATAAACTTTCAGCACTAGAATTACTATTAGAATTTGACAGATTCACTTTTGGCATAAAAGCAATTCGTGTCGTTGGATTAATTTTATATTCAAACTCCAAATTCACCTTATTTACGGTATTCTCATCTCTTGATTTCGACTCCGATTCGGTGGAGAAGTTACCCGTAGGCAAGAAATTGGTTTGTTTCGACTTACTTTCATTATCAGTAACTGTATTCAAAAAAGAATATCCTGCAGTAGCATCAAAACCTTTGTACCATTCATCGGTATAATTGAATCCGGCCGAATTAGATTGGGTAATTCCCTTACCGCTTCCTGAAGCCCCACTGCCTCCTCCTCTAGTGTTTCTTCCACCACCCATACTATCAAATACCTCATCCATTGAAAAACCGGTAGAATTGATGTTATTTGAGGAAGCTAAAACACTTATTTTTTGTTTATTATTAAAAAAGTTCATCACAAAACTGCCCTCATAACGATCATCCGTACCATAGCCACCTAAGAATTTACCAAAGAACCCTTTGTTTTTCTTCTCATCTATAGTCAAATTGATACTCGAATAATCTGAAGTTGATTCTTGTTTAGACAATTCTTCTTTTTTGGTTTTAAAATCAGAAACCTGAACTTTATTAATGATTTCAGCTGGCAAGTTTTTCAAAGCCATTGCCCCATCTCTATCAAAAAAAGTTTTCCCATTTACCAAAAACTGGGTCACCTCTTTACCGTTTACAGTAATTTTACCATCACTATCCACTTCAAAACCGGGCAATTGTTTTAATAAGGCTTCTACATTGGCATCTGGGCGTACCTTAAAAGAATTGGCATTAAACTCTAATGTATCTTTTTTTACACGAATAGGAGGAGCTTCATTTTTTATAACTACACCAGCTAATGCATTTACACTTTCTAATAAATAGACTTTACCAAAATCTTTATTCTCAGCAATCTCTTTTTGTTCCTCAACATAACTCTGGTATCCCATGTAGGAAACTTTCAAAAAAACTGGTTTATCGTATTTCTTGGTCATAATTTTAAAAAGACCATTTTTATCAGTAGTAGCATATTCTAATACTGTAGAATCTTTTACGTTAGAAAAATAAACTGTTGCTGCCTCTAAAGGAATCTGGGTAGTAACATCGAGCACAGTTCCTTTAATAGTAAACTCATCCTGAGCCTTAGCAGAAAAACAAAAAAGCAAAAAAAGTAAAAAGGAGTAGAACTTAGACATGTAAACTTTATTTAGATAAAATGATAAGATACTAAAATGAATAAAAGGTTTAATCTATCCCATCATTTTTATAGAGTTTATGTAAATTTGCCAAAAATTGAATGAACCTTCATGAAAATAGCTAAAATACTTTTCTTTTTCTTAGTCGGCTTTATATCCCGAGCTCAAACCGAAAAAAATATAGACCATCAAAGCATCCTTTGGACACGCTATAATAACCAATTGACATTAAACAACAAATGGTCCTTAAATTGTGAATTTGATAATAGGGTTTTTCTAAAACCTGTTACCGAAAATTTATATGTCATACGCGTGCAAGGGCGCTATAAAATCAATGACCACTTAGAAACAGGAATTGGTTTTGTCCATTTCTCTGTCGCTACGCAAGAACCTGAACTAAATTACGATTTTAACATCCCCGAATATAGAGGACAACAAGATATTACTTGGAAACAAGAGGTGGACAAAATCACTTTCAATCAGCGTTTTCAACTGGAAGAACGATTTATTCACAATGCCAGTAAACAAGAATTATTATCCGGAACTACTTTTACTTGGAGATTTAGATATCGTATTCAAGGTGATTATAATTTTTGGAAAAAAGAAAACCAGTTTTTAAAAGCTATAGTATCCGATGAAATAATGATCAATTTCGGTAAAAAAATCATCAAAAACACCTTTGATCAAAATAGGATTTATGCCGCAATACAATATGGCATTAACAAAAATTTCGCTGTAGAACTTGGCTATTTAAACAGTTTTCAACAACGGGCCAGCGGAGTAGATTATTTTAATAGAGAAATTATCCGATTTAGTATTTTCCACAAAATAAGATTACAAAAAAAGGTTAAAACTATATAGGCTATATTTAACTGAACTAAAAATCGCAATAACAAAAAAAATTAATCAATCAGTATTAATAAATATTTAAATATTGATTATGAGCTAATTAACTAATAATTTAACTTTTATGGCGTAACTTTAATAAAAGATATAGCCATGAAAAATTTTGCAATCAAACTCGTGTGGTTTACCACCATTTATGCTTTTGTATTTGCCGGTTTATGTCAAACTAACGTTGCTTTACCGGTTATAATGACCCTGTATTGCATTGGTATACCATTAATCTTGTTTATGGTATACACTGTTCTACATGATGATTACAAAACGGTAAGAACTTTTAAAGATTGGTATGGTGACCATCCAATGGAAACTTTAGAAGAAGACGAAGAAGAAGAAAAACAGTAATATTTATAATAGCTATTTACAAAAAAATCCCGATTACTCGGGATTTTCTCTTATTTTTCTCTGATATAAATATCAATTGGCACTCCTGAAAAGTCCCAGTTTTCTCTAATTTTATTTTCCAGATAACGTTTGTAAGGTTCTTTTACATATTGTGGCATATTGGCAAAAAACACAAATTGTGGTGTTGGTGTTGGCAACTGCATGCAATATTTAATTTTTACATACTTCCCTTTTGTCGCTGGTGGTGGGTATGCTTCAATCACTTTCAACATAAATTCGTTGAATTTTGAAGTCGCAATACGTTGTTGTCTGTTTTCAAAAACCTTTACAGTAGCTTCCAATGCTTTCAATAAACGTTGTTTCGTTAATGCAGAAACAAAAAGAATAGGCACATCGGTAAATGGCATTAATTCTTCTCTGATTTTAGCTTCATAATCACGAGTTGACATCGTTTCTTTTTCGACCAAATCCCATTTGTTCACTAAAATTACAACTCCTTTACGGTTTTTCTCAGCCAACCAAAAAATACTTTGATCCTGACCTTCAAAACCACGGGTGGCATCAATAATCAAAATACAAATATCAGCATGCTCAATTGCACGAACGGAACGCATTACCGAATAAAACTCTAAATCTTCCTTTACTTTCGCTTTACGACGGATTCCTGCCGTATCAACCAAGTTAAATTCGAAACCAAAACGGTCAAATTTTGTATCAATAGAATCCCGGGTAGTTCCCGCAATATCAGTAACTATATATCTGTCTTTACCAATCAACGCATTGATAAAGCTTGATTTTCCAGCATTAGGACGCCCTACAACCGCAAAACGAGGTAATACAACTTCTTCCTGAGTTGGCTCTGGTTTAATAGGAAAAGCATCGATCAACGCATCCAATAAATCCCCTGTTCCACTTCCAGAAATACTGGCAAACGTATAATATTCACCTAAACCAAGGTTGTAAAACTCAATCGCATCTTTCTCACGCATCGCATTATCCACCTTATTTACAGCAAGTAAAACCGGTTTCGTCACTTTACGCAACAATCTCGCAACAGCGTCATCCATTGGTGTAATACCTTCTTCCACATCAACTACAAAAATGATAACATCAGCCTCATCTATAGCAAGTTCTACTTGTTTACGTATTTCACCTTCAAAAACGTCATCCGACCCACGCACGTAACCGCCTGTATCAATTACAGAAAATTCCTTTCCGTTCCATTCGCTTTTTCCGTAGTTTCTATCACGGGTCACTCCCGAAACTGAATCTACAATAGCTTCTCTTCTTTGGATTAATCGATTAAAAAGCGTCGATTTCCCTACGTTTGGCCTTCCTACAATGGCAACAATGTTATTCATAATCCTATTTTCAAATATTTTGCAAAGGTATACTTTTTGTTTAAGCTTTCAACTTTAAAGTTTTAAGGAGCTATTTCCTGCTATCCGCTGTATCTTTTTCTGTCTAAAAAAGCCAGAAAAAGGATGCCGCTCCTATCAGGGCTAGGCATTTCGAGATTAAACAGCTTTTATTTTCAAACGATTAAACAAATAACCGAATAAACAAATCAACTCTTATTGATTATAACCAAAACGCTTCAACATATTCGCGTTGCTTCTCCAGTTTTTATTCACTTTCACCACCAACTCAATATGAATTTGCTTTCCAAAGAATTTCTCTAAATCGACACGCGCTTCCATTCCTACTTTTTTCAAAGCGGCTCCTTTATGACCTATAATGATTCCTTTTTGGGTTTCACGCTCCACCATAATCAAAGAACGGATTCTAATGATGTTTTCATCCTCAAAAAACTCTTCGGTTACAATTTCTACCGCATAAGGAATTTCTTTGCTGTAATTCAACAAGATTTTCTCACGGATCGTTTCATTTACAAAGAAACGTTCCGGTTTATCGGTCAATTGATCTTTCGGGTAATAAGCAGGAGATTCCGGTAATAATGAAATGATTCTTCCAAAAACTTCTGGTACATTAAAATTCTGTAAGGCTGATATTGGAAAAATTTCTGCATTGGGAACTTTCGCAGTCCAGAAAGCCACTTGTTCTTCCAGTTGCGCCTGATTTGAATTATCAATTTTATTCAATAATAATAAAACAGGGATTTTGGCATGAATAATTTTATTAAAAAACGCTTCGTCTTTCAACTCTTGTTCTCCAATTTCCACCATATAAATCAGAACATCAGCATCTTCAAAAGCGGACTTCACAAAATTCATCATTGATTCCTGCATTTCATATGCTGGCTTAATGATTCCAGGTGTATCCGATAAGATCATTTGAAAATCTTCACCGTTTACAATTCCAAGAATTCTATGACGTGTTGTTTGTGCTTTTGAAGTAATAATTGATAATCTTTCTCCAACAAAGGCATTCATTAATGTTGATTTCCCAACATTTGGATTCCCGATGATGTTTACAAAACCTGCTTTATGTGACATTTCTATTATAATTTATTTTGCAAAGGTAGACATATCAAGTCAATAGACGAAATAAAACATTTTTTAAAATTTTAGTTGGAAATACGGAAATTCGTCGTACATTTGCACCCGAAACAACGCGGGATAGAGCAGTAGGCAGCTCGTCGGGCTCATAACCCGAAGGTCACAGGTTCGAGTCCTGTTCCCGCTACTAAGAATTTTATTGAAATTACAAACGCACATCGCGGGATAGAGCAGTAGGCAGCTCGTCGGGCTCATAACCCGAAGGTCACAGGTTCGAGTCCTGTTCCCGCTACTAGAAAAGCTTCAGAGAAATCTGAAGCTTTTCTTTGGCTCTTCGCCTAAATTAATGGAATTGTGTTTTTAGGTATTCCCTGCAAATTCCAGTTATATTGACCACCTGATTCCAATTCAAAATGAGCACCTAATTCCGGAGCAAAATGACCACCTCCATTTTTCATTAAAAACTACTTTTTTTTCATCTGTTAATTAGTATTCAAATATACTTAATAATTAGCCTTTGTTTATCCCTCTTTTCTTTCTCATAGATTCCCCGTGTAATTCGAGTCGGTGGGATTGATGTATCAGTCTATCCAAAATTGCATCAGCTATTGTTTTTTCTCCAATGATATCGTAACAACCTTGCACTGGGATTTGCGATGTCACACTTATAGAACCATTATTATGCCTGTCTTCAATGATTTCTAAAAGGGTAATTCGGTTATGACTATCTAATGCTTGGAGTCCAAAATCGTCCAATATAATAACATCTTGCCTTTCAATTTTGGCAAGTTCTCGCAGGTAAGAACCATCTGCTTTGGCCATTTTTAATTTAGCAAATAGCTTCGAGGTATTAAAATAACTTACTTTAAAACCTTGTATGCAGGCTTGGTAACCCAATGCGGTGCCTAAATAACTTTTACCTACACCGGTACTTCCCGTGATTAAAATGTTTTCATTTTTTTCTACAAATTCACATTCTGCCAGACGCAGTACAGTGTTTCGGTCCAGATTACGGGTTTGGTCAAAATTGATAGTTTCAATGTTTGATTTGTAATGGAATCGGGCATTGGTGATACTGCGTGCAATACGCCGATTGTGCCTTTCATCCCATTCGGCATCAATAAGCATCGATACAAACTCATCGAGTGTGTAATGGTCTGTTTTTCCGCTTTCAATAGCCGTTTTAAAAGCATTATGCATGCCATAAAGCTTCATTTGTTTCATTTTTGTCACTGTGGATTCATTCATGATTATTGGATTTTAATTTAATTATAATACTGTTTTCCTCTGATATTACCGTGAATAGGGAGTTCTTGCTGGGGTTCTTGGTCAAAATCAATATGGTCTAAGTTGTTTTCTAAAATATTTTGAATGGTCTTAAAATTGTAAATCTTATAATCAAGTGCCCGCCTGCAGGCATTTATTAATCGCTCTTTCCCTACCTTTTTCTCGAAGCCCAGTATTCCTAAACAACTCTTATAAGCCTGTTCAGGATGGTTTCTGCTTTGGATGATCTGCATAATATATTCTGCTACTGACTCATCAATGCTACTTGCCCAATCAATAAATCGAACAGGACTCCACTGGGCTACAAATTGATGTGTACTGGCTAAATGCTCTGGGATTGTGGTATAGAGATAAGGTTTGTAATTCCTTGGATGAATGGCTATTCGATTGTATTTATAGTATATCTCTACAGTTGATTTGGTATACAATAGTTTCACTTTTTTCTTTATATATTGATACGGAACACTGTAATAATTTTTGTCTTGACTTAATTGAACATGTCCGTTTTGCATGACTGTTGCAAAGGATTGGTATTTAATTTCAAAGCGTTCTTGTGGTAGTGGGCGGAGTTTTTGTTGCTCATCTTCTAAAAATAATTCTACACGAGAGTAAGGACGTCCTGTGAGTTTTCGACTATTATGAGCATCCAATAAATCCCATATCTGCTGGTTTAATTCTTCCAGAGAAAAGAATTTAATTTCTTTAAGATTTACATAAATCCTTCGATACAATATCTTGACAGCTCCTTCAACCAATGACTTATCTCTTGGTTTATAAGCCCTGGCAGGCAAAATTGTAGTTTGGTAATGCTCGGCTAAATCAGCTAAAGTTTCATTGATAGTAGGTTCAAAACGACTGCTTTTTATCACTGCCGATTTTAAATTATCGGGGACAATTGCCGCAGGAGTGCCTTCAAAAAAACGCATGGCATTTTCTACCGAAGTAACAAAATCTTCTTTTTGCTGGCTCATTGAAGCTTCGGCATAGGTGTATGACTGGCTCCCAATATGGCTACAAAAAACTGTACTTCTTTGATTTCTCCCGTGTCTTTATCAATGAACGAGAGTGTTTTTCCAGCACAATCCACATACATTTTATCACCCGCTTTGTGATTCATGTGCATCACTGGATTGACTCGTTTACCCCATGTTTTGTAATGATGGCCAAATTGTGAGCTCCTGTAGCCATCAGGGTTTACGGCAATATATTGCTCCCACATATGTTGTACTGTAACTCCAACTTTTTTTAGTTCCCGTTCCATTTTAGGAAAAAAATCATGAAGTTTCTGCAATTTGGGGCTAATGGATTCCACTGTAGTGTGTGAAAACAAAAGTTCTAACTCGGCATCTGTTTTTTCGTTAATTACTTCAAAACTTAATCCTAGCACTTCAAATAAAGAAATATACTTCTTTACCGTATTTCTAGAAAGAGATAAGTACTTGCTTATGAATAACTTACTTTTCCCGTTACAATAGAATTTAATTGCTTTTCTAATTTTACTCATGTCTGTTATTTTGCTTGCCATAATCCGTATTTTTTAACGAATGTATGGTGCTAACAACATAAAAAAGTCAGTAGTTTTTAATGCTCAATTTTACCCCAAAATCAGGTGCTCAATTTGAACTGGAAAGTGGTGGTCAGTTTGCTCCGAAACTGGTGGTCAATTTGCACTGGAATAGGGTGGTCAATTTGACCGGTTTTTCCAATTGATGAACAAAAAAGACAAGTAATTTCAGGACAAGACAGTCAATATCACTGGAATTTGCAGCCAGAAACAATAATAAATGATGTTAATTAATTATTCGATTTTTTATTTGTTTAAATCGACGTAATAATAAACTCGCTACGTCTATTGGCTTGATGTTCTGCTTCGGTACATTGCATACCATCGGAACACTTGTTTACAAGTTGAGTTTCTCCGTAGCCTTTAGCAGTTAATCTGCTCGCTTTTATACCATTTTTAACCAACCACGCCATTGTAGATTTGGCTCTTCCATCGGATAATGTATCATTGTACTGTATCGTTTGCCTACTATCGGTATGTGAACGTATATCAATTTTCATATTTGGATATTCTTCCATTACTGCAAGTACTTTGGCTAACTCAAAGGCTGTATCTTTACGGATGAAAGATTTATTCAAATCAAAATAAATTATTGGAATGTCTAAGGTTTTAGCTAAATTTGTTCCTATCCCAATTGGTTTAATACGTTGCTCTAATGCTAAATCCAATTCACTCTTGCCTGATATTTTGGCTATGTTGATGGTTCCTTCCTTGGTTTGGCACTCTTGTTTCTCGGCTCTTACAAAATACGTTTTACCACAAAGTACTTCAAATTTATAGTATCCGTTTTCGTCCGAGATACCTTCTTTTAGTATTTGGAATTTCTCATCAAACAAACTTAACTTGGTATCGGGCAATATCTTGGCTGTTTCCTTATTCGTGATTATTCCCGTCAGGCTTTGCTCACAAGCTAGTTTTCGGGTTTCGGTGAACTTATAAATGTCATCATATCCTTTGCCTCCTTTGCGGTTCGAGGTGAAAAAACCATTTCTGCTTTTGCTATCTATTAAAAAAGCAAAGTCATCATCGGTGCCGTTTATTGGCGCTCCCACATTTTGTATGTCATTAATACTGTTGTCTTTTTCTACTTTGGCTACATAAATATCTAATCCTCCAAGTCCTGTCCTTGCGTCACTGGCAAAATACAGCTCATTTTCATCGCTGATAAATGGAAAAGTTTCTCTACCTTCAGTATTGATTGTTGCTCCTAGATTCTCTGGTGTGCCATAAGTTCCGTCTTGGTTTACGGTTACTTTAAACAAATCGGATTGTCCTAGGGTGCCGGGCATATCCGAGGCAAAGTACAAAGTCTTCTCGTCTAGACTTAACTCCGGATGCGCTACGCTGTAGTTGTCGCTATTGAAAGGTAAGGCTACTACGTCTTCCCAATTACCGTCTTCGTTTAGGATGGCTTTGTATAACTTTAACAAGGTGATGCGTTTGCCATCTTTTCCTTTCTTACCGTCTAAATAGTTGTTTCTAGTAAAGTACATCGTTTTGCCGTCTTGGGTAAAAACGGGGGTCGATTCATGAAACTTGGAGTTTATTCTTTTGCTGAAACGCTCGGGCTGGCTTAGGGTTCCGCTTTGATTTACTTCAGAACTGTATAAATTGGTAAAGGATTGGTTGGTCCATTTGAATACTTTCTTGGAAACTCCACCGGTATCGCGAGCCGAGGCAAATACTAATTTGTTACCTGAAAACGAACTTCCATAATCTGAAAACTCCGAGTTTATTCCCGCATCTGCGATGTTGAAGCGTCCTGAATTGGCCTTGATTTCTTCTAAATAATTTTTATGGCTTACGTAGAGTTGGGCTCTTTTGTCGTTGCCAGCTTTTTTGTTGAACTCCACCAGCATTTTATCGGCTTGACCATAATCTCCTATGGCCTTCAAGCATTGGGAATACCGATAACAGTATTCGGCTTCTTGGTCTTTGTTCATCGCAAAAAGTTCTCCATACCATTTCTCGGCTTTCTCTAACTCGGCATTAAAATAGTATGCATTCCCTAGGTTCTGAAATATTTTTTCGTCCTTATAACCTTTCTGGGCAAGGCGCTCGTAGATAGTAATCGCATCCACATAGGCATAACGGTCGTATTGCTTGTTCGCAGAGGCTACTTTGGCTTTTTGGGCATAGCTTTGCTGCACTGTTACGCTCAAAATAAGGCTGTAAATTATAATATTAATTTTCATAATATGTCGTATTAGAAGAATCTTGGGGAGATGATTTTATTATATTTGTTGAACAATTCGTATCGTAAAAATAGTTCGTGAGAACCTGAATTGTAATTTGATAATCTCGTGGTTTCTAGGTCATAGCCGTAGCCTATAAACCAATTGTCTGTAGCTTGAAATCCTACCATCGCGCTCATCGCCGCACTCCAACGGTAGGCTATTCCTGCCAAAAATTTATCGTTCAACATAAAATTTCCTGAAATGTCCACTTGTAAGGGAGCACTGCCCACCATTTTTGTCAGTATCGACGGCTTGAATTTGATATCTGCCGATAAATCAAATACGTGGCCTACGATTAAATAATAATGATTTTTTTCACTGGCTACGTGGCTGTTGGATCCTGTACCTGCATATCTATCAAAATGTTTAGTTTCCAATAAATTCGGAGCTGATAATCCTATATACGTGTTGTCTGAATGCAAATACAATCCTGCTCCTATGTTGGGTGAAAATTTGTTGTCAATATTCGTGTCAAAACTATAGTCGTTCTTGTCATATTGATTCAACTTGGTGAAATCAATATTCAACAAGTTGGCAGTGGCTTTTAATCCAAAGGATAACTTATAAGTCTCTGAAACGGAAATCGTGTACGAAAAATCAACCGAAATGTTGTTCTCGTCCGATGGCCCTATCTTGTCGTTGATAATCGATACGCCCAATCCTACATTGCTGCCGTTGATGGGCGTATGAATCGATGCCGTATTGGTTACTGGTGCACCATCTAAGCCTACCCACTGTGTACGGTGTAAGGCAAAAATGCTCATCGTTTCTCGTGAGCCTGCATACGCCGGATTGATGTTGATCGTGTTGTACATGTATTGCGTGAACTGTGAGTCTTGCTGGGCGTAACTCGCAACGGACAATAATAGAAAGACTGCTATTTTAAGTGTTGTTCTCATATCTCTTTTTTTAATCCCAAGGGAAAAACTCTCCTTTGGGAATTAATTTTTTTATCTATTTAAATATAAATAACCCGATTTTTCATGTCCTTTCGAATCCGTGTCTTTGTATTTAAAAATATAAAAATACGTACCCGTTGGTAATTCTTCGGATTGTCTAATGGTTACTCTTCCTTCGGAGAGACCTCTAAAGACTCTGTCGTCATTGTTGTATCCTGTTCTTTCAAATACCAATACACCCCAACGGTTGTATATCTCTACTCTATTCTCAGGATAACAATCTAATCCCTCTATTCTAAAGAAATCATTACTACCATCACCATTGGGAGAGATGGCATTAAAAACTTCTATCGCACATTCTAATTTTCCTAAAACAATAGGGTAATCTGGCGTCATATCGACATTTGTTCTACTTACAATTGAGCAATCTGGCGTCATATCGACACTTGTTCTACTTACAATTGAGCCGTTTATTTTACTAACAAATGTGTATGTACATACAGGTGCCGTTCCTGAGAAACTTGAGCCTATTATAGATTTCGTATCGTATTTAACCGACAACACATACTGTGCACCCTTAACTGCATTGCTTATGTGTATTTGTCCTTTTCCTAGGACAGTCTGAGTTCCAGTAGCAACTTTGTTGTATTTAGCATCCCATAAGGTGATTTGATTTTTTTGATTAATTTCAAAAAGAGCAAGTCCTGACTCCGATTTTGTTTCTTCTATATCAACATAGAAATCATTAGATGGTGCTTTTATTGCGGTGTAATAAAACATTTGACCAGGAGTCACATTAGTTACCTTACCATTTTTTGTTGTATAACAAAGTTGTCCAATCAATTTATCTGTAGCACCGCTTATAAAGTCTGAACTTGTAACAGTAGTATGAAAAATTCCAGGGTTTGGTGGAGCTTGTTCTTTTACAACCACATCTACTGTTGCAGCTACTGAACATGGAGATGTTGCGGCTACTGTATAAGTGTAAGTTCCTGCTCCTCCAGAAGTTGCATTCCAGGTTCCTGATTGGTTTCCAGAAATATGTGCGTTCAATAACTCTAATGTTACAGATCCACCAACTACGATACTAAAGTTTGTTGTTGTTCCAGCTATTGGCGCAGCTTGTACGGTTACTGTTACTGTTGCAGTGCCAGTTCCAGTACATGGTGCAGTTGCTGATACAGTATAAGTATAGATTAAACCTGAGTTTGTCCATGTTCCTCCTACATCTTCACCTGTGACAGCAGCATTCAATTGTGCTGTAGTCGGAGTTGCTCCTGAACATACTGTTAAGGTTCCGTCTGTTCCTGCATTTGGTTCTGCTGGCTCTGTGCCTGTTGTTTTCCAAGTACAAGTTGTTGCATCAAAGCTTCTGGTTTCCCAACATGCTAATGCGGTTGTTGGTTCTGCTGGCTCTGTGCCTGTTGTTTTCCAAGTACAAGTTGTTGCATCAAAGCTTCTAGTCTCCCAACATGCTAATGCGGTTGTTGGTTCTGCTGGCTCTGTGCCTGTTGTTTTCCAAGTACAAGTTGTTGCATCAAAGCTTCTGGTTTCCCAACATGCTAATGC
>NZ_JBLVPI010000018.1:0-101616 GCF_048284325.1 Flavobacterium esculini
GATTGACGATTTTTTAAAACTTCATTTACACAGCGAAGTTTAAATTCATAATTGTAACTGACTTTTCTTTCCATAAAAATACCCCCAGATAATGTCTAATTATTTGGGGGCAGTTCAATTAAGACCGTCTTTTTTATATCTTTGAAAAAAATCATTTATGTTTAAAATTTTAGCTCAAATTAACAAAGTCATCCTTCCAAGTTTCACCAAACAGCGATTGGATTTGGCGAAAGCCAAGAAATGGCAAATAGCAATTATTGGGTATAGATATTATGTAACAACCCGCGCTTTAGATTAGTATGTTATTACTGCAAAAATGTCATTCCCTTTAATTTTTGCTCTTCCATTAAGAAAAGCCAATTCCATCAAGAAATTGCATTGTACAATTTCACTACCCAATCTTTCTACCAATTCGTATACCGCTTTTGCCGTTCCTCCGGTTGCCAAAACATCGTCGTGAATTAAAATTCGGTCACCTTTTTGAATCGCGTCAACATGAATTCCTAAAGTATCCGTTTCATATTCTAAATCATAGGTTGCTGAAATGGATTCGTAAGGCTGCTTGTTAGGCTTTCGAACTGGAATAAAACCAACATTTAATTCTTGTGCGATTAACATTCCAAGAAAAAACCTCGACTCTCAACCCCATTACCTTGTCTATTTTTTTATTTTTAAGTGATGAAACCAATATTTCAAGGCATTTATTCCTTACTTCTGGGTCAATTAGTAAAGGAGTAATGTCTTTAAACAAAATTCCTTCTTTTGGAAAACCCTGAATATCACGTATGTAATTATTAAGTGGCATATTTTTTTATTTTTTTATAAATTTAGACTTGCAAATTACACAATTATCCCTATATTTGCACCCGCAATAAGGCGCTTTTATAAACGCTCAAATAGCAAAAAAGGCCTTGTGGCGCAACTGAATAGCGCACTTGATTACGGCTCAAGAGGTTACTGGTTTGAATCCAGTCAAGGTCACAAAACTAAAATCCCATTTCTAACGAAATGGGATTTTTTTATGTCTTTTTAAGTATATTTAACAATCTTTGGTTGAATCAGTGCAAAAGCTCAATTGTACAGATGTAAAAACGAACTTATTTTATCAGTACTCTTTTATATTTAGGTATATCCTTTAAGACAATACCAGTACCTCTAACCACGGCTTTTAAAGGATCTTCTGCAATATAAACCGGCAAATCCGTCTTCTGCGAAATCCTTTTATCAAGACCGCGTAGCATTGCCCCTCCCCCTGCGAGATACAAGCCCGTATTATAAATGTCAGCAGCCAGTTCTGGTGGTGTCAATGAAAGCGTTACCATAATCGCATCTTCAATTCTCTGTATGGATTTATCCAAAGCTCTTGCAATTTCCCTAAAGGTAACTCTGATCTCCTTAGGTTTTCCGGTAAGCAAATCCCTTCCACGAACCGTTATATCATCAGGAGCCTCCTCAAGTTCTTCCATTGCAGCGCCAACATCAATTTTTATTCTCTCAGCAGAAGCGTCTCCAACATACAAATTATGCTGCGTTCTCATATAAAACAATATATCATTGGTAAAAACATCCCCAGCAATTTTTATGGATTTGTCACAAACTATTCCTCCAAGGGCAATAACCGCGATTTCCGTAGTCCCTCCTCCAATATCAACGACGATAATTCCCTTGGGCTCCATCACATCTAAACCCATTCCAATAGCGGCAGCCATAGGCTCATGAATTAAATAAACTTCTTTCCCGTTTACCCGTTCACAAGACTCCTTTACGGCTCTCATTTCTACCTCCGTAATACCACTGGGAATACATACAACCATTCGCAGTGCGGGAGTAAAGAAATTTTTCTTTATTTCAGGTATATTTTTTATAAACCAGCTGATCATTTTCTCTGAGGCATCAAAATCTGCAATAACCCCGTCTTTAAGTGGTCGGATTGTTTTAATATTCTCGTGTGTCTTCCCCTGCATTAAACTGGCCTCTTTACCTACCGCAATAATTTTCCCATTTCTAATATCCCTGGCTACCATAGAAGGACTATCCACTACTATTTTTCCGTCATAAATTATTAAAGTATTAGCCGTCCCTAAATCCATAGCTATTTCCACTATCATAAAATCAAATAAGCCCATAATATAGTTTTGCTTTTAAGAACGCTATTGTTGCAGTTTTATTCTCTACAAAGTTAAAAACTCCTCGAAGGGGATAGATGAAACCTCAACAAAAAACCCAGAGTGGTGTGCTATTCAGGTACGCTCAGCACGTAAAAATTGCCCTCTGAAGGATGGTACTTTTTAACTTGTTATTCCTTTTCAGAGATAACCTATTTGAGCAGAGATGACGTAAAGACCAAAACTAGCCAAAAAATAGTTTGAAAATTGCCCCATCAAAATCACGAAAGCAAACGCAATTATTATACTATTTCATAATTGCGTTTTTTATTTTAGCCCAATATTATCTTTCATTAATTTAAAAGTAAACAGTAAATTTGTAAAATTTTTATTTTCTTATAAATTCACAAAGCATTGAACAAAAATACTTCTTACCTTATTTCTTTTTTATTATTATTTATTTGTGCTACTCCTATTTTGAGTCAGGTACAAAAAGACACCACAGCACTTTCTGAAATTATTCTTCAGGCCTCACCTATTAAGACTTCGATTCAAAATACTGCGGCATCTGTATCGTTTATTGGGAAAAAAGACCTCAATAAAAGTGATGGTGTGATACTCACCTCTGTTTTAAATAAAATTCCGGGAGTCTATATGCAACAAGGATCTTTGAATACCAATAGAATTACGATTCGGGGAATTGGAGCTCGTTCGCAATATGGAACCAATAAAGTAAAGGCCTATTTTGAGGATGTGCCATTAACCAGTGGCGAAGGCGAAACGGTAATTGAGGATATTGACATCGAATCCATAGGAAGTATCGAAATAATTAAAGGTCCTAATTCCACTAGCTTTGGTTCCGGATTAGGCGGTGTGATTCATTTGTTTGCACGAGAAACTCCTTTTCGGGAATCCTTTGGAAAATCGGTAACCACATACGGTAGTTTTGGATTGGTAAAACAAAGTCTTTCAGAGGGCTATAGCGATGCCAAATCAAATCTGTTTTCCAGTTATACGCATCTACAAAGTGAAGGCTTTAGAGCTAATAGTGCCTACGATCGAAAATCATTTAACGTACATGGGAAACAAAAAATAACTGCAAAAGGTAGTTTGTCTTATTTAGGGATTTTCACCCGTCTAAAAGCTTTTATCCCCAGTTCAATAAATGAGAGCGATTTTACAAATCATCCCGAAAAAGCTGCAACTACTTGGGCTGCGGCCAAAGGAAATGAATCCTCTGATAAATTCCTGATCGGAATTGGATACAACCATCAATTTTCTAAAAAATGGTCTGCAAAAATGAGTGTTTTTGCCAATTTAAAAAAGGCAAATGAAGACAGACCTTTTGATATTTTAGAAGAAAAAACAAACTCCTTAGGATTTCGGTCTGTAATAAATTACAAAGCCATTTTATTTTCTCTGCCCTTGGAAGCAAGCCTTGGAACAGAATTCTTATCTGAAAAATATGATTTTTCTCTTTTCAAAAATTTATACTTATCACAACCCGGTCAAGGAAGCATTACTGGAGCGAAATTCAGTGCTATAAACCAGAAACGGAATTACGTTAATTATTTTTTACAAATAGAATTGCAACTCTCAAAAGAGCTGCTTTTAGAAAGCGGGTTGGCATTGAATACAACCAAGTATTCTTTAGAAGATGTTTTTAAACACAACACGGTAAATCAAGAACCACCTTATACTTTTGGAAATGTTTTGTCTCCTAGAATTGGACTTTCGTATAAAGTAACTGAAGGTAGAAACCTATATTCTTCCATTAGCAAAGGATTCTCAGTACCTTCAGTTGCCGAAACATTGACTCCCGAAGGACAAATCAATACCAGTTTAAAACCAGAACTGGGATGGAATTATGAATTGGGATTCAAAGGAAATTGGTTGGGCAATACATTATATACTGAAATTGCACTTTACAGTACACAAATCACAAACTTATTGGTGGCCAGACGCACAGCCGAAGACCAGTATGTGGGGATTAATGCGGGAGAGAGCTCCCATGTTGGAATTGAATTTTCTGTGAATTATATGCTTCTAAAAACGTCCAAATGGCAAGTTAGTCCCTATTTTTCGGGAACGATTAACAATTTTAAATTTAAGGATTTTGTAGATGGAAACGCAGATTATTCGGGTAACAAACTAACAGGCGTTCCTAATGTGCAATGGAATTTAGGCGTGGATTTGAGTACAGAAAGCGGTTTTAGTTTGAATACGTCTTTTAGAAGTGTGGGTAAAATTCCAATGAACGATACAAATTCAAAATATAGTGATGGTTATAAACTATTGGATATTAAAGCGGCTTATACTTTTAAAATACAAAAATTCCTAAAAGCAGAATTGAGTACTGGAATTAATAATGCAACGAATACCCATTATGCGGCTAGCATTTTACCCAATGCCGTTGGTTTCGGAAGCGTACCTCCAAGGTATTATTACCCCGGAAATCCTAAAAATTTTTATGGTGGAGTTGCTGTATCCTATGTTTTATTATAGACATATCTTAAAGTATTTACGAAATTCAAAACTTATATAATTTTGGTATTCTGGCAATTAAAAATCCCGTTTGCTTTCAAATAAGTTGTTTTGACTATCTTTAAAAAACTTTAAATAAAATCATGAAAACACAATCTTATAAAAATCATATTCGGTATTACCCACCCCATCATTTTGCTTATTATCCAATTATAATAACATTTTTGGTCTTCAGCGTGTATTTTACTTGCACCTGCGAAGATAAATTGATTTGGGCTTTTATCAGTGTTATTTTTGTTGTTCTGTTTTGTCTGGCTTTCATGTTGCGCCAACATTATGCATTGACTTTGCAAAACCGAATTGTACGATTAGAGCTTCGGTACCGCTATTTTTCTATTACAGGTAAAAGATTGGAGGATTTTGAACACCAATTAAATGACGACCAATTGTTTGCCTTGCGATTTGCGCCAGATAAAGAACTTCCTACTCTCATAGAAAGAACGTTGAATGAAAATCTTTCGGGTGCAACAATAAAAAAAGCGATTATTAATTGGAAAGCGGATTTGGACAGAGTTTAAAATTTAAAAAATAATTATTTCAAATTCTGAATTGTATAGCTATAGAATTTTGTTTCTTTGCTGGGCAAAATAATTACCTTAAACCTGAATTTAAAAGCCATAAATGCCGGAATATTTTTTAGACATTGAATACAATAACATCATTTATAGCGAAGAAGAAGTCAATTTTAAGGAATTTGAGTGTTGTACTTTTACGAATTGTAATTTCTCCCAATGTATATTTCTGGCGGTAACTTTTATTGACTGCACTTTCAACGATTGTACTTTTAGCAATGCAAAAATCAATTATGTCGCCTTTAGAACCGTGACTTTCAATCGTTGTGAAATCAAAGAAGTAAATTTTTCCATGTGCGATAAATTAATTTTCGAAATTGCTTTTACCGATTGTATTTTGGATTTTTCCAAGTTTTACACCTTAAAAATCAAGGGAACATCCTTTACCAATTGCAGTTTGATTGCAGTAGATTTTATGGCTACTGATTTGACCGAGGTCATTTTTGAAAATTGCGATTTATACCGTTCTGAATTTGCAAAAGCAATTGCCAATAAAGCTAATTTCAAGACCAGTTACAACTACACTATCGATCCAAAAGTAACAAAGTTAAAAAAAGCAACCTTTGCTTTAGAAGGATTAAAAGGATTGCTTTACAAACATGATATTGTCTTAATATAATTATTTATACCAGAATGATATCTACAACCACGAATACACCTAAGAAATTGAGCTGTCCAATTATTATAAAATGCTTAATAATAAACATGAGTGATATGCAGTGATAATTACAAGTCTTTTTGCATAATATAATCTTCCATCAAATAGCCATTGCCAATTTCAGTATCATACTCATCTACGATTTCAAAACCTATTTTTTGATAAAAGGAAGATGCTTTATTAAATTTATTTACATTTAATGAAATAGCAACAGAATGATTTTCTTTTGCCAAATTTTCGATGGTATCAATCAATAATTTTCCTGCTCCTTTTCCTTGTGCTTCAGGAAGTAAATAGATTTTATGCAGGCGGGTAACATTTTTGTTTAAGTAATTGTGCTCATAAGAAGCAAAACCAAGGCAAACAGCTCCATCAAAAGCCAATAAAAAGAAATGTGCTTTATTGGTTATGTTATCAATCAAAACAGCTGAGGAATACCATAAATTAAGCATGAAATCGATTTACTCTTGTGAAAGTATCGGGCCATATGTATCGGGCCAAGATTTATAAGCAATTTCCTGAATTATATTTAAGTCAGCTATTGAAGCTTCTTTTATTGTAATCATTGTAGTTTATTTATCGAAATTAAAGTAAATTTCCCTTGGGAATAAAAACATAGAATGTAGCCCCTGTTCCAGGTTCTCCTTTTACTTTTATGAAACCTTTGTGGTTCTCTACAATTCTATTGCAAATGGCAAGGCCAAGACCAGTTCCCGTGTATTTAGGATCTGTTTCTAAACGTTTAAACAACAGAAATATTTTTTCGGCATACTCCTGTTTGAAACCAATTCCGTTATCTTCAATGGCAATTTTATAATAATCTGCTGCATTCGCTATTTTATAATCCTCTGCTTCTTTTTCAGTAATCTCTTTAGAAGTGATACTTATTTGAGGAGGCATATCGTCTTTACTGTATTTAAGAGAATTAGAAATTAAGTTTATAAAAAGCTGCTTCATCTGAAACGGGATCACTTTGATCGTTGGTAAATTTCCAATTTGAATGGTTGCTTTTTTCTCTTCTATATTAGAGGCTAAATCTTGAAGCGTTTCACCTACCACTTTATTTAAATCTGTTTCTACAAAAACTTTATCTCCTTTTATTGTTCTGGAATAATCTACTAAATCGATTAATAAGGTCTGCATTCTATTAGCCGTAACCCGAATTTTAGAAAAATAATCTTTTCCTTGTTGGGTAAGCAAATCCAATTCTTTTTCTTCTAATCTGGAAATAAACATTTGAATCTTACGAAGCGGTTCCTGCAAATCATGACTCACTATGTTATTGAAAGCTTCGAGTTCTTTATTGATATATTTGAGCTCTTTGTTATTTTCCTCTAATTCAAGTGTTTTTTTGTATTGGTTTGTAATATCACAATTCACACCTATTTTAATTAAATTTCCATTTACATCATTAGTAAAACTTCCTACACCCAAAATGTATTTCACCTCTCCTTTTGGAGTTAAAAATCTAAATATCATCGAAGTGGACTGGTGATTTATTAAAGAATCTTTATGCACTTTCGTTACATAATCTAAATCATCCGGATGGATATATTTAATTGTATTTTTTATATTGGGTTCAAATTCATTGGGTTCAACCCCCATTAGACGAAACAAATTATCTGAAAAAGTATAGATATTCGTTTCGAGATTAACCATCCAATGTCCAAAACCAGCAGTCATTTCAGCGGTATTATACGACTCATTAAGCAATTTTAATTTGTCATTTGCTTTTTTGAGCTCTTCAATATCCACATTCATTTTATTGAATGATAACAACAATATTAAAAGAGAAATTATAACCAATAAAAAGGCGGTTATAATGGAATCTCGTAATTCAAATTGATGATTGTCATTTTGAAATTTTGTTTTTGCACTTTCAGAAAAAATTATTTTAGTGACAAAAGATTTCATCCTATCGGTAACCTCACTACTTTCCAGTAGCTTAGCGTTTAAGTATAAAGGTCCTGAATTTTTACTTTTAGCAATAATTAATGTTTGTCGGAACAGCTTAAATCTGTAATCAATAATTTTTTTAAGTCCGTCAATATCCTTATTTCTGACTGGATTATTTGAAGTTAACTTCTTTAATTTATTTAAGTTTTCTTCAATTTTACCTCTGCTCAAAAACCGGTCTTCTATATACGATTCATCTTTTGTGATAATATAACTTCGCAAATTCGTTTCGTAACTACTGATTACGGATAACAATTTTTCTAATTCAAGTTGCGTTTCATTAGAATTTGCAATTAACTCAACCGTTGAATCAAGCTTTTTCATTTGGGAATAAAACATTGAGGCTATATAGCAAACCACAACAATTGCAATAGCTAAAGCTATCTTAAACACTTGTGCGTTTTTATATAGTCCTAGAATTTTCATTTACCCTCTTTTTTATATGCTGAAGAAAAAGGTTTCTATATTTAAGCCTGAGGTATGAAATTGCCAATTCATATTTACCACTTCCTTAATCACTTTTTTCAACATTGAAAAATCGTTTGGCTTTTTTATATAAATATTAGCGCCCTCTATAAACGTATCCTCAATATCTTTTTCGGATGAAGAAGTAGAATATATGGCAATAGAAACATCTTTAAAACGAATATTGGCTCTTATTTCTTTCAGACAATCTATTCCGGTTTTTCCTGGCATATTTAAATCGAGAAATAAAACATGCGGCAACCTAATATCAGGATGTACTAAATAATCCATTAGATCTTTACCATCTTTAAATAGAGTCAACTTATTATTCATTTTAAGCTCCTGTATAGCTTCACTAAAAAATGTGCGATCATCTTCATCATCGTCAGCTAAAAGAATATGCATTGAATCCTGGTGTGAAATCATAAAATATCGGGGGTTATTTTGTGTTTTTATTTATTCATTATTAGCTAACTCTCTTCTTTTACCTACAATTCTTTTAAACATGGAAGGTGTTAATCCTGTTACTTTTTTAAATTGAGTTGATAAATAAGCGACGCTGCTATAATTCAGTTCATGAGAAATCTCAGTTAAAGTGAGCTTCTCTTCAATTATTAATTTCTTTGCTCTTTCAATCTTTTGAATAATAATAAAATTCTCAATTGACGTATGCGTATATTCTGAAAAAACATTTGTAATATAACCATATCTAAAGTTCAATTTATCCGATAGATACTGAGATATTGTTATATTAGGAAATTTATCCTTTTCATAGACAATTTCAATTATTGCATCTTTAATTTTTTGAATTAATTGCCCTTTTGGGTTATCTATAATATGAATCGCATACTTCTTTAAACTGTCCTGAAGCGCTGTAAAGCTATCTTCTGAAACATCATCACCGATTTCAATTTGTCCTAGATCTAAAAGTTGATATTTAATATCTAATTTTTCTAATTGATCTTGCAATATCGCCCTGCAAGCAATATTTCCATCATAATTAAAATTGAGCTTCATAGCAATAAACAATCGTTAAAGTTAAAATTAAACGCTAAAAGTAAATCAAAAATTATTAATCCATAACAAATAATTTAATTTAAATGTTAAACATTGATTTCTTTAAAACACAAAAAACATAAAAACCTGATTATTAATACTCTTGAATGAATCAGGCGCATTTTAAATAAAAATCAAAAATACTACAATTAAAGTTATCCATGAATCGTTTCACTTTTACCGTAATTTGTTATAATATTTTCCTCAAATTCAAGCCATTCTTTCCAACGTTTTTCCACATCAATTCCTACTCCATATTTTCGGGCATAAGTTATAAAAGTAGTATAATGACCCGCTTCACTTTCCATCAAATCTCTATAGAAAACAGCTAATTCTTCGTCCTGGATATTTTCCGAAAGTACTTTGAAACGTTCACAACTTCTGGCTTCTATCATAGCTGAAAACAACAACCGTTCCACTAAACTTGAAACTCTACTTCCGTTTCCACTTTTTTTCATGTACAAATACAATTCATTGACATAATCATCTTTTCGTTCGCGTCCTAACTTCAAACCACGCTTGATGATAATGTTGTGTACCTGCTCAAAATGGTCAATTTCTTCTTTGGCCAAAGCCAATAAATCCTTCACTAAATCCTGGTGTTCCGAGTTGTTAGTGATAATTGTTATGGCATTTGTAGCAGCTTTTTGTTCGCACCAAGCATGATCCGTCAAGATTTCCTCGATATTTTTCTCTACAATATTCACCCATCTCGGATCGGTTGGCAATTTTAATCTTAGTACAGACATTACAAAATTTGTTTAAAGTTTGAAAAAATAAGGTTTAAAGTTTCATTAAAAATGAAAAAAGTTTAAAGTTCAAAATTTTGTGATACCTTTTCGAAACACAAAACTTTAAACTTTAAACCTTTAAACTTTAAACTTGAAAAAATTAATATACGAAAATAGCTCTTTCGCTCATCATTTCGTTTACTTCAGCAGCTACTGCTTCGATAACATCTTCGTTAGTATGATCCACTAACACTCTATCAATTAAAGCAACAATAGTTTCCATGTCTTCTTCAACCAGACCACGAGTGGTAATTGCTGCAGTTCCTACACGAATTCCTGAAGTTACAAATGGTGATTTATCATCAAATGGAACCATGTTTTTATTTACCGTAATTTCTGCTTTTACTAATGCGTTTTCAGCATCTTTTCCAGAAATATTTTTGTTTCTTAAATCAATCAACATCATGTGGTTATCTGTACCCCCAGAAATGATTTCATATCCTCTTTTTACAAAAGCATCCGCCATTGCGTTAGCATTTTTTTGCAATTGCAAAGCATAAGTAAAAAATTCATCATTCAATGCTTCACCAAATGCTACTGCTTTTGCAGCAATAATGTGCATTAATGGACCACCTTGATTTCCAGGAAAAACAGCTAAGTCTAATAATGAAGACATCATTCTGATTTCTCCTTTTGGAGTAGTTAAACCAAATGGGTTTTCGAAATCTTTACCCATTAAAATTAAACCTCCACGAGGACCACGTAATGTTTTGTGTGTTGTAGTCGTTACAATATGACAATGAGGCAATGGATCGTTCATCAATCCTTTTGCAATAAGACCTGCAGGATGAGAAATGTCAGCTAGTAAAATAGCACCAACACTATCAGCAATTACTCTGAAACGCTCAAAATCCATATCACGAGAATAAGCCGAAGCTCCTGCGATAATTAATTTTGGTTGTTCTTTTGTTGCAATTTCTTGAATTTTATCGTAATCTAATCTTCCTGTTTCCTTATCTACACCATAGAATGAAGGTGTGTATAAACGTCCTGAAAAGTTTACTGGAGAACCGTGCGTTAAGTGTCCACCATGTGACAAATCAAAACCTAAAATTTTATCTCCTGGTTTGATACAAGCGTGATAAACTGCAGTATTCGCTTGTGAACCAGAGTGTGGCTGCACATTTGCGTAAGCAGCACCAAATAATTCTTTGGCTCTATCAATAGCAATTTGTTCAATAACATCAACTACTTCGCAACCGCCGTAGTATCTTTTGCCAGGATATCCTTCTGCATATTTATTGGTTAAAACAGAACCAGCTGCTTCCATTACTTCGTCACTTACGAAGTTTTCCGAAGCGATAAGTTCTAATCCGTGTATTTGTCTTTCTTGTTCTTCTAGAATAAGGTCAAAAATTTGTTCGTCGCGTTGCATTTCTTTGATTTTCGTTAATATGTTGCAAAAATACAAAAAAACGTTTGGTTAATAGTTAGATTATAATATATTTGATGAGTAATTTTCAACAAAATAATTAACATCAATATGCCTATAACAGCCAACAATACTAAAAGAAAATCATGGTTAGAAGTAGCTCCAAACAGCGATTTTCCTATTCAAAACATTCCTTTTGGTGTTTTTCTTACTAAAGAAAACATAGTGACTGTAGGGACTAGAATTGGAGATTTCGCTATTGATTTGGGAGCTTTACAACAATTAAATTATTTTGAAGGTATTGAGCTGACGGATGATATGTTCATGCAAGATACCTTAAATGATTTTATTTCGGATGGCAAAAAAACATGGCGATTGGTTCGAAATCGTATCGCCGAAATTTTTGACGAAAAAAATCCAAAATTAAGAGATAACACAAAAGACAGAGATATTGTCATCTTCAAAATGGAAGATGTAGAAATGCAATTACCAGTACTAATAGGCGATTATACCGACTTCTATTCCAGTAAAGAGCACGCAACTAATGTAGGAAAAATGTTCCGCGACCCAGAAAACGCGTTATTACCCAACTGGCTTCACATCCCTGTAGGGTATCATGGAAGAAGTTCTACTATTGTTCCTTCTGGGATTCCAGTACACAGACCAATGGGACAAACGTTGCCAAATGGCGAAACTACACCCGTCTTTGGTCCTTCCCGTTCCGTCGATTTTGAACTGGAAACTGCTTTTATTACAACCGACGTCAATATTATGGGAGAAAATATTCCTATAAATGAAGCCGAAGATTATATTTTTGGAATGGTTTTATTGAATGACTGGAGCGCTCGCGATATTCAAAAATGGGAATATGTGCCACTTGGACCCTTCTTATCAAAAAACTTTGCCACTTCAATCTCTCCTTGGATAGTAACTATGGATGCGCTGGAACCATTTAGAACCAAAGGTCCAAAACAAGAGCCTACTCCGCTACCTTATTTACAACAAAAAGGAAAGCATTCTTTCGACATCAATTTAGAAGTGGCAATTCAACCTGAAAATGCCGAAGAAACAGTTGTTTCTCATTCTAATTTTAAATATATATACTGGTCAATGTGCCAACAGTTAGCGCATCATACCTCTAACGGTTGTCGCGTAAATTCGGGTGACATGATGGGATCAGGAACAATCTCAGGACCAACTGAAGATAGTTTTGGTTCCATGTTAGAATTAACTTGGGGAGGAAAAAATCCAATAAAAATGAATAACGGAACCGAACGTAAATTCATCAATGATAACGATACTGTAATCATGAAAGGATTTTGTCAAAATGGACAAGTTCGCATTGGTTTTGGCGAAGTTTCCAGTAAGTTGCTGCCTCCTTTTGTGAGACAATAAAAATTAACAATATACTTTTCAAAACCTAACATTTATTCTATTTTTGTTAGGTTTTTTTGTGGCATTATTTTTGAAATTTGAATATTAAAATAGGATTACAGCTTCAAATAAACAACTACTTACTTTTTGCTTATGAAAAAAATTACTCTTCTATTATTCCTGTTTGTATTTATCTCGTCTTGTGGCGTAAAGCAAACTCAAAACTTATTAAGCTCCGGAAATTACGATCCCGCAATTGACAATGCCATTTCTAATTTGCGAACCAATAAAGACAAAAAAGGAAAACAGGAATATGTTTATTTGCTGGAAGAGGCTTTCGCCAAAGCCAAAGAGCGTGATTTGAATGCGATAAACATATTGACAAAAGAGGCAAATCCGGCGCAATTGGAAAAAATGTACACCACCTACATACAATTGAATAACCGTCAGGAAAAAATCAAACCATTGCTTCCTTTAAAATTAATTAAAGAAGGCAGAAACGCCATTTTCCCGTTTGACAATTATAATGACCAAATTGTCGACAGCAAAAATGCCCTGTCAGCTTATTTGTATGCTAATGCAAAAAAGTTAATGCTCACTTCAGACAAGATGAATTTCCGCAAGGGGTATGATGATTTGGATTACTTGAATCAGATAAATCCAAATTACAAGAATGTTTTGCAACTTATGGATGAAGCCAAATTCAAAGGCTCTGATTATGTTTCAGTTTACACCAAAAATGAAACCAATATGATTATTCCGGCTCGTCTGCAAAATGATTTATTGGATTTTAGCACCTATGGATTAAATGATAAATGGACCGTTTATCACAGTAACAAACAAAGAGGAATTGATTATGATTATGGTATGATGATTAATTTTCGCCAAATTTATATTTCACCGGAGCAAATCAAAGAAAGAGAATTCGTAAAAGAACGCATCATAAAAGATGGGGTAAAAAAACTGATTGATGCGAATGGTAAAGAAGTTGTAGATGAAAAAGGAAAAGTCGTTATGGTTGATAATCTTAGAACCGTAAATGCCCGTATTTATGAATCGAGACAATTTAAATCCTGCCAAATTACCGCAAAAGTAGATTATGTAAACCTAAGAAACAATCAACTCCTACAGTCCTTTCCTGTGACAAGTGAGTTTACTTTCGAAAACATCTATTCAACCTATAAAGGAGACCGACGCGCATCTGATGATAATTATTACGCTAATTTTGATAAAAGAGCAGTCGCTTTTCCTAGCAGTGAACAAATGATTTATGACACGGGAGAAGATTTGAAGGCCAAATTAAAAGATATTATCAGTCGCAATAGATTTCGAAATTAATTGGTTAAATCAATACAAAAAGAACGACTCCCTGAAAATAAATTATTTCAGGGAGTTTTTAATTTACAGAAAACAAACATTGTATTAATTTTTTGTTACAAAAAACAAAACAACCCGTGTATTTAAAAAATAATTGTATTTTTGCACCCATGAATAATACAAGTATACATATAACTTCTATATCACGGACAAACAGACCTACGGCTTCTCCCGAAGTACGGATGCTATAATATAGTACCCACAACGTGTTTTGTTTTTGTTTTTTATTCATTTCTCATTTATACCGTTTTGAAATTATCCCAGTTAACCATTGGATTAATATATCCTAAAAAAACTATATTTTCTTGTTCATTAGCCCACACAACGCTATGTTCAGGATCAATGTCTTTTTATGTATCTATTTTAACTGATTGGCATAACTCTTGTTTTTCAAAACTTGAATCCAACTCATTTTTTAACTCAAAATAATCTCTTGAAATGAACATTTCTATCATTGTAACTCAGGAAGAACATTATAAGTATTCGCAAGAAATATGCGATACTATTGAATCGTCCGCCTTATTGAGAGGTACTGGGATTGCTAAAAGAACTCCTGAATACATCCAAAAAAAGATGGAAAGCAAAGATGCTGTCATTGCATTAGACAATGGTAAATTTGCTGGTTTTTGCTATATCGAAAGTTGGCAACACGGGAAGTTTGTAGCACATTCCGGGTTGATTGTACATCCAGATTACAGAAATTTAGGTTTAGCAAAAAAAATCAAATCATTTGTTTTTGATTATTCATTGGAAAAATATCCAGAAGCTAAGGTTTTTGGAATCACAACTGGTTTAGCTGTTATGAAAATCAATTCAGATTTAGGATACAAACCTGTTCCTTTTTCAGAATTGACCAGCGATCCAAGTTTTTGGAAAGGATGTCAAACGTGTACCAATTATGAAATCCTAAAAAGCAAAGACAACAAAATGTGTTTGTGCACCGGAATGCTTTATGATCCAAAGGAAAAACCTAAAGATCCACCTAAACATCCATTTAATGTCAGAGTGTTAAACAGATTAAAATCAATTAAAGAAGCATTGTTCTTAAAAAAATAATATCATGAAAAAAGTTGTATTAGCTTATAGTGGAGGATTAGATACCTCATATTGCCTAAAATATTTAAAAAACGAAAAAGGATATGAAGTTCATACCGTTCTTATAAATACAGGCGGATTTGATGAAGCTGAACTAGCCGCTATTGAAGAAAGAGCCTACGAATTAGGAAGTGCGCAACATGCAAATCTTACTATTGTAGATAAATATTATGACAAAGCCATTAAATATTTGATTTATGGAAATGTATTAAAAAACAATACCTACCCATTATCAGTAAGTGCCGAACGTGTTTTTCAAGCTATCGAAGCGATTAAATATGCAAAATCTGTTGGTGCAGAAGCGATTGCTCACGGAAGTACCGGTGCAGGAAATGACCAAATTCGTTTTGATTTAATTTTCCAAACCATTGCTCCCGAAATTGAAATCATCACTCCAATCAGAGATTTAAAATTATCCAGACAGGAAGAAGTGGATTATTTATCTAAAAATGGAGTTCATTATTCTTGGGAAAAAGCACAATATTCCATTAATAAAGGATTGTGGGGAACAAGCGTAGGTGGTAAAGAAACATTGACCTCAAATCAATCTTTACCAAGTGAAGCGTACCCTTCTCAATTGCAAAAAACTGGAGAAGAGAAAGTGACGCTACAATTTGAAAAAGGACAATTAGTAGGCATCAACGGGACATTGGACACACCAACAAAAAACATTGTTGCGCTTGAAAAATTAGCCAGCGCATATGCAATTGGTAGAGATATCCATGTTGGCGATACTATTATCGGAATTAAAGGAAGAGTTGGTTTTGAAGCCGCTGCACCTTTAATCATCATCAAAGCACACCATTTATTAGAGAAACACACGCTGGGTAAATGGCAACAATACTGGAAAGAACAACTAGGAAACTGGTACGGAATGTTGTTTCATGAAGGGCAATTTCTAGATCCTGTAATGAGAAACATCGAGGCTTTCCTGGAAGACACTCAAACGACTGTAAACGGAACCGTTATCGTTTCGCTAAAACCATATCACTTTACATTGGACGGAATTGAATCTGAAAATGATTTAATGAATACCGGTTTTGGCCAATATGGAGAAATGAACAACGCCTGGACATCTGACGATGCCAAAGGATTTATTAAAATTCTTGGAAATGCCCAAAACATATTTTCATCTGTAAATAAACTGACACATGATTAATATTGGAATAATTGGCGGTTCAGGTTACACAGCGGGGGAACTTATCAGAATATTGATGTTTCATCCCAATGCTACACTTGATTTTGTTTACAGTACGACAAACGCTGGAAAACCACTTTCGGTTGCGCATCATGATTTGATGGGCGATATCGAAATGAATTTTACCGATACTGTAAATCCAAATGTGAATGTTGTTTTCTTGTGTTTAGGTCATGGTAAATCAAAATCGTTTTTAGAGCAAAATCAATTTGCGAGTCATACCAAAATCATCGATTTAGGAAATGATTTCAGATTGACAAAAGACAAAGATTTTGACAGCAAAACTTTCGTTTACGGTTTGCCTGAATTGAATAAAACGGTTATCAAAAATGCTCAATTTATCGCTAATCCAGGTTGTTTTGCAACAGCGATTCAATTGGCATTATTGCCATTGGCTAAAAATGAAATGCTTACGACCGACGTTCATATTAATGCCACAACCGGAAGCACGGGAGCTGGAGTTTCCCCTTCGGAAACGACGCATTTTAGCTGGAGATCGAACAATATGTCGCATTACAAAGCTTTTGAGCACCAACATTTGGGAGAAATAAACCAAAGTGTCAACCAATTGCAAGCGGATTATACAAACGAATTGATTTTTGTACCTAACAGAGGTGATTTTACAAGAGGAATTTTCGCAACATTATACACAACAATCGAAGAAAATCTGGAAGATATAGTGGCCAAATATAAGGCTTTTTACAAAGACCAACCTTTCGTAACCGTTACGACCACTGGAATCAATATGAAACAAGTGGTTCAAACGAACAAGTGTATTATTAGTTTAATGAAAAAAGGAAACCGGTTATTGATTACTTCAGTAATTGATAATTTAACAAAAGGAGCCTCAGGACAAGCCATACAAAACATGAATTTAATGTTTGGATTGGATGAAACTACAGGATTGCATTTGAAACCAAGCGGGTTCTAGATGTTTATTTGGTTAATCGTTAATTCGGTTAATCGATTAAACAAACAACCCATTAACCGATTAAACTTTAAAAAAATGAATTTATTTGACGTTTACCCATTATACAACATCACTCCTGTAAAAGCACTGGATTGTACTATTACAGATGAAAAAGGAGTGGAATATTTAGATTTATATGGCGGTCATGGAGTAATTTCCATTGGACACACCCAACCGGATTATGTTGCCAAATTAAAAAATCAATTGGATAATATTGGTTTTTATTCGAATGCGATTCAGAATCCATTACAAGTAGAATTAGCAGAGAAATTAGGGAAACTCTCCGGATTGGAAGACTACACTTTATTCTTGTGCAGTTCTGGAGCCGAAGCCAATGAAAATGCTTTGAAATTAGCGTCATTTCATAACAATAAAACGAGAGTAATTGCTTTTGATAATTCCTTTCATGGAAGAACTTCGGCGGCAGTTGCAGTTACAGATAATAAAAAAATTGTTGCGCCAATCAATGCACAACAAATTGTTACTTTTTTACCCTTGAATAACATCGAGTTGGTAGAAAATGAATTGAAAAAAGGAGATGTTTCTTCTGTTATCATCGAAGGAATTCAAGGAGTTGGCGGTTTAGACCAAGGAACAACTGAATTTTTCCAGGCATTAGAAAAAATATGTGCAGCATACGATGTCGTTTTGATTTTGGACGAAGTGCAATCAGGATACGGAAGAAGCGGAAAGTTTTTTGCACACCAACATCATAACATCAAAGCAGATATTATTTGTCTGGCGAAAGGAATGGGCAACGGATTTCCTATTGGCGGAATATTGATTTCTCCAAAATTCACAGCGAGTTATGGATTATTGGGAACTACTTTCGGTGGAAACCATTTGGCTTGTGCTGCTGGAATTGCTGTTTTGGATGTGATTGAAAGCCAAAAATTAATGGATAACGTAAATGATGTTTACGCCTATTTTTTAGAAGCAATCAAACAAGTTCCTGAAGTTATCCAAGTAAAAGGAAGAGGATTAATGCTCGGTGTAGAATTTGATTTTGACGTAAGTACACTTCGTAAAAAAATGATTCTTGACAAACATATTTTTACAGGAAATGCAAATAATAAAAGCTTATTAAGAATTCTTCCTCCATTGACAATCAATAAGGAAGCAATTGATACCTTTATTATCGCTTTAAAGGAAACATTGGCGGAATTAAAATAGTTTTTTAACATATAAGCCATATAAGCTCTTAAACTTATATGACTTATATGTTTAGATTTTTTTCTAAAATAGTAAAACCAAAAACTAATGAACCACTTATTACCAATAGAAAAACGAAATTTAGTTTTGAGTCGCATGGCCGAACTTCTTGAACAAGAAAGAGCCATTCTTAAGACTATAAATCAACAGGATTTAAATAATTATTCTGGGGATGATTTGGCCATGGAAAAACGTTTATTGGTTGATGATGCCAAAATTGACGGGATGATTTTATCCCTGCAGCAATTAGCAAGTCAAGAAGATCCTATTGGCGTGGAGCGTTTTAATTTCGACCATGAAAACGGAATGAAAATTATCAATAAAACAGCGGCTTTTGGAACCATAATGATCATTTATGAATCCAGACCTGATGTTACTGTTGAAGCAGGTGGAATCGCTTTTAAATCCGGAAATAAAATTCTATTGAAAGGCGGAAAAGAATCGACACTATCCAACTTGAAAATTGTGGAATTGTGGCATCAAGCTTTAAAAGCAAACAATGTTGCTAGAGAATGGGTGGAATACTTGAATTACAATCGGGAAGAAACGCAGGCATTTTTAGAGAAACCGACACAAAAAGTGGATTTAATCGTTCCTCGTGGTGGGGAGAAACTGATCGCTTTTGTAAAAAAACATGCCACTTGTCCAGTGATTATAAGTGGCCGAGGGAATAATTTTGTATATGTAAATAAGGAAGCCGATTTAAAAAAAGCGCTTGATATTATTATTAACGGAAAAACCTCAAACATATCAGTTTGCAATGCTTTAGATAAAGTTTTAATTGATACTAATCTTGAAAATTGGGAAGCTTTTGCTGCAACTATAGTTCAGGAATTACAACAAAGAAACGTAACCGTTTTAGGAGATGAAAGTATTTCCAGAGTCACAAACGTTCCTCAAATCGAATCAGATTTAATTTGGTACGAAGAGTTTTTAGATTATAAAATTGTTATTGGAACAACCAACTCGGACCAAGAAGCGATTGACAAAATAAATAAATATTGTGGCGGACATTCGGCTTCCATAATCACAAAAAATGATGCAATTGCCCAGGAATTCATGGAAAATGTAGATACTGCAGCGGTATATCAAAATGCCTCTACCCGATTCACTGATGGAGGACAATTTGGTTTAGGAGGAGAGTTGGCAATAAGCACGGACAAATTACACCAACGTGGACCAATTGGATTGCAACATTTAGTTACTAATAAGTGGTATATTTACGGAAATGGACAAATCAGGTAAAAAAAGAATTTTATTAAAGTTAGGAAGCAATACCTTAACCAAAGAAACCAATCACATTTCGAGAGGAAAGATTGAAGATATTGGAATGCAAATAGCGGCGCTGAAAGATGATTATGAATTTGTAATTGTCAGTTCTGGTGCGATTGCTGCTGCCAAACAATTTGTTAAACTGGAAAGTCAAGACAAAGATGTTTTTGTAAAACAAGCGTTGGCATCAATTGGTCAGCCTCATTTGATGCGGATTTATCATGAAAATTTCAGCGATTTAGGACTCTTAATTTCGCAATGTTTGCTTTCGTATTCTGATTTCGAAAAAGAGCAAGCCAAAGTAAATATCGTAAACACCATCAATGTTTTGGTCAAAAATAATTATATTCCTATTATCAATGAAAACGATACTGTGGCAACGGATGAGATTCAGTTTGGAGACAATGATAAATTAGCTGCTTTAACTGCCGTTTTATTAAATGTTGACATTCTGATTATTGCTACCAATACGAACGGGATTTACACCAAAGCATCCATCCATGATGCCATTCCTGAAACCATTTCTTTGGTAACCGATTTGCAACTATTGGAAAAAGAAATTGGCGATTCTAAATCTTCTCATGGAACAGGTGGAATGCAATCTAAAATAGAAGCTTCGGCAATTGCCAAAGCCGCCAATATCGAAACCTGGATTGTCAATGGCTTGGAAGACAATTTTATTTTGAAAGCCTTAAAAAACGAAATACCTTTTACTAAAATTCTATAAAATGTTAATTCGGTTAATCGTTAATTCGGTTAATCAATTAAGCAAATAACCGATTAAATAATTAAGACAATGAACTACATTTCCATACAAAACATAGATTCGCTTAACAAATGGGTCAAAGAAGCATTAAAAATCAAGAAAAAACCCCTTAAAAACAAAAAACTGGGTAAGAACAAAACCTTAGGGATGTTGTTTTTTAATTCCAGTTTGAGAACGCGTTTGAGTACGCAAAAAGCAGCTTTGAATTTAGGAATGAACGTCATGGTAATGAATTTTACCAGTGAAGGTTGGACATTAGAATTTGAAGATGGTGCCATCATGAACTCCGGTGCTTCGGAACATATTAAAGAAGCGGCAGCTGTCGTTTCTCAATATTGTGATATTATTGCCATCAGAGCTTTTGCAGGACTTTTAGACAAAGAAAAAGACAATGCAGAAACCGTTCTTATGGGTTTCTTAAAATACGCCACTGTACCAATTGTAAATATGGAAAGTGCTACGGGACATCCTTTGCAATCCCTAGCTGATGCCATAACCATGGCTGAGCATAAAACAAAACACAGACCAAAAGTAGTTTTGACTTGGGCGCCACACCCTAAAGCTTTACCTCAAGCAGTCCCTAATTCGTTTGTGGAAATGATGCAGTTACAAGATGCAGACTTTGTCATTACGCATCCTGAAGGGTACGAATTGAATCCTGAAATAACGAAAGACTCCAAGATTGAATACGACCAAGACAAAGCTTTCGAAAACGCCGATTTTATTTATGCCAAAAACTGGAGTAATTATAACGAGTATGGTCAGATTACAAATTCCGACCCAAATTGGACTGTAACTGCAGATAAAATGAAACTGACCAACAATGCGAAATTTATGCACTGTTTGCCAGTAAGACGTAACGTAATTGTAACGGATGAAGTGATTGACAGCGAAAATTCAATTGTTATCGAACAAGCCAACAATAGAACCTATGCTGCACAATTAGTGTTGCAAAAAATATTGGAAAATGGAAAATAAAAAACCGGTAACGCTAATAAAAATTGGAGGAAACATTATTGACAACCCAACGGAATTATCACAATTTTTAATTGATTTTTCTCAGATTGAAGGCTATAAAGTACTCGTTCATGGCGGTGGAAAATCAGCTACCAAAATGGCGGAAAGTATTGGTTTAGTTCCTCAAATGATTGATGGAAGACGCATTACCGATGCCACTATGCTTGATGTAGTTGTGATGATTTATGCAGGTCAAATCAACAAAAATATCGTTGCTCAATTGCAATCAAATTCAACCAATGCAATGGGTTTTTCCGGTGCTGATGGGAATTTAATTCAATCGGATAAAAGAAACCATCCTACAATCAATTATGGTTTTGTTGGTGATGTAAAAAAAGTGAATACAAACTTATTACAAACGTTACTTTCTAGTGGAATAGTTCCTGTATTTTGCGCAATAACACACGATGGAAAAGGACAATTATTAAACACGAATGCCGATACCATTGCCAGCGAATTAGCGATTGCTTTATCGGAAGTTTTTGATGTCACTTTGAACTATTGCTTCGAAAAACCGGGCGTTTTATATGATGCCGAAGATGATGCATCCGTAATTGAGAACATAAATCAAGAATTATATTCCAAATTAAAAGCCGAAAAAGCGATACATTCCGGTATGATTCCTAAATTAGACAATTGTTTCAACAGTTTGTCCAAAGGAGTTCAAAAAATAAAAATTGGCCATCACAGGATGTTACAAGATAAAACGGCATTGTACACTACAATTACACTATGAAGAGTATAGAAATCCTTACACAAGAAGCGATTACGCTATTGAAAGCACTGATTGAAACACCTTCCTTTTCAAGTGAAGAAGACCAAACAGCACTTTTAATCGAAAATTGGTTTACACAAAATAATATCCCTTTCGAAAGAGAAAATAATAACATTTGGGCTTTCAATAAACATTTTAATAAAACCAAACCAACACTATTACTGAATTCACACCACGATACCGTAAAACCAAACCAAGGCTACACCAACGATCCTTTTGAAGCGATCGTGAAAGAGGGAAAATTATTTGGATTGGGAAGTAATGATGCGGGTGGTTGTTTGGTTTCGCTTTTAGCCACTTTTGTTCATTTTTATTCGAATGAAACGCTGCCTTATAATATTGTAATGGTCGCTTCAGCCGAGGAAGAAAGCAGCGGAAAAAATGGATTAAACAGCGTATTAAAACATTTACCGGAACTGGAATGTGCCATTGTGGGAGAACCTACTTTGATGCAATTGGCCGTAGCCGAAAAAGGGTTATTGGTACTCGATGTCATCGTAAAAGGTACAGCCAGTCACGCCGCACACAACAATCCGGACAATCCCATTTACAATGCGATACCTGTTATAGAATGGTTGAACAGCTATCAATTCGAAAAAATATCGGAGGTTTTAGGTCCCGTAAAAATGACTGTAACACAAGTAGCTGCTGGAAAACAACACAATGTAGTTCCTGCGGAATGTCATTTGGTTGTCGATATTCGCGTGAATGATTGTTACAGCAATCCCGAAATTTTAGAAACCGTAAAAAGACATTTGATCGCCGAAGTCAATCCGCGTTCCATGCATTTGAATGCGTCATCTATTCCCGTTGCACATGGATTAGTACAAGCAGGAATCGCACTGGGAAGAACAACATACGGCTCGCCTACCCTTTCGGATCAATCCGTTTTGAGTTGTAAATCCTTAAAATTAGGGCCTGGTGAAACCCTGCGGTCACACTCGGCGGACGAATTTATATTTATAAACGAAATAGAAGAAGGAATTCAATTGTATATCAAAATACTAACTGATTTTTTCAATCAATAAAATAATTTGGAGCTAATCCCGCTATTCGTTGCAATCTTTTATTTTTTAAAGAAAAAAATAAAAGGATTTCCACTGCTATCGGGGCTAAAATATAACAGTCTAAAAATCTAATTATCCATATATGAAACTTTGGGAAAAAGGAATACCAACAGATAAGCAAATCGAACATTTCACCGTTGGAAACGACAGAGAACTGGATTTAGTTCTGGCCAAATACGATGCTTTAGGCTCTATAGCTCACGCCAAAATGTTGCATCAAATCGGACTTTTGACAACTTCCGAAACGGATTCTTTAGTGCTAGCTTTAGAAGATATTATTACTGATGCAGAAAAAGGGCATTTCGAAATCGAAGACAGTTTTGAAGACGTACATTCAAAAATCGAGTATCTTTTAACGGCAAAATTAGGCGATGCCGGAAAAAAAATCCATACTGCCCGTTCCCGTAACGACCAAGTTTTAGTAGACGTTAATTTGTATCTTAAAGACGTAGTCAAAGAACTAAAGGAACAAGTAAAAACATTGTTTGATTTGCTGATGGAATCAGCAGAAAAACATCAAAATATTTTGTTGCCCGGATACACACACCTTCAAATTGCAATGCCGTCTTCTTTTGGAATGTGGTTTTCCGCTTACGCCGAAACTTTGATTGATGATATAACGATGTTGAATGCGGCTTTGAAAATAGTAGACCAAAACCCTTTGGGTTCGGCTGCAGGTTATGGAAGTTCCTTCCCTATCAACAGAACATTCACCACAGCCGAATTGGGTTTTGAAACCTTAAAATTCAATTCGGTTGCGGCACAAATGAGCCGTGGAAAATCGGAAAAAACGGTTGCTTTTGCAATGAGTAGTGTTGCTGCTACTTTGGCGAAGTTTTCTATGGACGTTTGTTTGTATATGAGCCAGAATTTTGATTTCATCAGTTTGCCTGCTCATCTTACAACAGGTTCCAGCATTATGCCACACAAGAAAAACCCAGATGTTTTTGAGCTGATCCGTGGAAAATGTAACAAAATTCAGGCATTACCTTATGAAATTACGCTAATTACGAATAACCTTCCAAGTGGCTATCACAGAGATTTACAATTATTGAAAGAAGGTTTGTTTCCGGCCATTCAAAACCTGAAGGCCTGTTTGGATATTGCTATTTTCGCTATAAAAGATATCAAAGTAAAAGAACACATATTAGACGATCCCAAATACAATTATCTGTTCACAGTGGATACCTTGAATGAAATGGTTCTTGCAGGGATGCCATTTAGAGATGCGTATAAAGCGGTGGCAGAACAACTAGAAAATGGTACTTTCAAATCACCAAAAGAAACCAAACATACACACGAAGGAAGTATTAATAATCTGTGTTTAAAGGAAATAAAAAGGAAAATGAGGGATTCTTATTAATTCAAAACCCAAAATAGTTGTTGCAAAAAAATCCATTCGTTGAAGCGAATGGATTTTTTTATATTTTAAATTTAAACTATTGACTATTAAACCTTTTTTCCTAACTCTTCCGCATCAATATCACTATGCGAAACATTGTAAACAGCTTTTCCGTCTTTAATTACTATCAATTGCGGGGACTGATGGGTTACTCCAAATTGATCCGCAATAGCATTAGAAATATCGCGATGCGCTATTAAATCTAAAAAATAAGGCGTAACTTTATCTGCGCTATTAAACTCATTTTCAAACTGTTTCAGCGCCATCCTACTTACGCTGCATCGGGTACTGTGTTTAAAAATGGCTACCGGTTTTTCATTCGAAATGAAGATAATTTCATTCAATTGTCCTAAATCGGTTAGTTCATTCCAGTTGATTCTGTTTTCTTTTAAATCCTTGTCTTCTGAACTATTAAATATATTTTGAAAAAAACTCATAATTGTCTTATTTTAAGACATTTTGACTTTATAATATGATAAAAATCATGAAATTTCCGTCAATTTGTCTGTATTATTGTATTGGAATATATATTGAATATAATTCGCAAAGTTAGTCAAATAACAACAAAACAATATACCATCATGAACATAAATAAATTTACCATCAAATCTCAGGAGGCCATTCAGCTTTCCCAACAATTGGCGCAAAGCAACGGGCAACAACAGATAGAAAACGAACATATTTTCAAGGCCATTTTTGAAGTAGATGAAAATGTGGCACCTTTTCTATTGAAGAAACTGAACGTAAATGTGAGTTTATTGGAACAAATAATAGACAGCACGATTCAAAGCTTTCCAAAAGTTTCCGGTGGCGAAATTATGCTTTCCAGAACCGCAAACTCAACATTAAACGAAGCCGAGATTATTGCCAAAAAAATGAATGATGAATTCGTTTCTGTGGAGCATTTAATTTTAGCCATATTTGGTTCCAAAAGTAAAGTTGCCCAAATCCTGAAAGACCAAGGCGTTACCGAAAAGGGACTAAAAGCCGCTATCGACGAATTACGAAAAGGAGAACGAGTGACTTCGGCCTCTGCCGAAGAAACCTATAATTCCTTGAATAAATATGCGAAAAATCTAAACGAATTGGCTCGTAACGGTAAACTCGATCCCGTAATTGGTCGTGACGAGGAAATTCGCAGGGTATTACAAATTCTTACCCGTAGAACTAAAAATAACCCAATGCTCGTGGGAGAACCCGGTGTTGGGAAAACAGCCATCGCCGAAGGATTAGCCCACCGAATTGTAGATGGAGATGTTCCTGATAATTTGAAAGATAAAATCGTGTATTCCCTTGATATGGGAGCCTTGATTGCCGGTGCAAAATACAAAGGGGAATTTGAAGAACGATTAAAATCAGTCGTAAAAGAGGTCACTTCTGCCGAAGGCGATATTGTTTTATTCATAGACGAAATCCATACGCTTGTGGGAGCCGGCGGTGGCGAAGGTGC
Organism: Flavobacterium esculini; assembly: GCF_048284325.1. NCBI lineage: Bacteria > Pseudomonadati > Bacteroidota > Flavobacteriia > Flavobacteriales > Flavobacteriaceae > Flavobacterium > Flavobacterium esculini. The sequence continues at coordinate 26,495 of NZ_JBLVPI010000018.1, forward strand.
TATGGATGCGGCTAATATTCTGAAACCGGCGTTGGCTCGGGGAGAACTACGTGCTATTGGAGCCACAACATTGGACGAATATCAAAAATATTTCGAAAAAGACAAAGCACTCGAAAGACGTTTTCAAAAAATAATGGTAGAAGAACCAGATACCGAAAGTGCCATTTCGATTTTGCGTGGTATCAAAGAAAAGTACGAAACGCATCATAAAGTTCAAATCAAAGACGACGCGATTATTGCCGCTGTCGAATTATCGCAACGGTATATCACGAACCGTTTTCTTCCGGACAAAGCGATTGATTTAATGGATGAAGCCGCTTCCAAACTGCGTATGGAAATCAATTCAAAACCAGAGGAACTCGATGTTTTAGATCGAAAAATCATGCAGTTGGAAATTGAAATTGAAGCCATTAAACGAGAAAAAGACGAAAGCAAACTCAAAGTTTTGGGCATGGATTTGGCCAATCTCAAAGAAGATCGCAACGAAATCTACGCCAAATGGAAATCAGAGAAAGATGTAGTCGATAACATTCAAGCGGTAAAAACAGAGATAGAGGATTTCAAATACGAAGCCGAACGTGCCGAACGTGATGGTGATTATGGAAAAGTAGCCGAAATTCGGTATGGTAAAATCAAGGAAGCGCAAGAACGTTTAGCCATTTTACTCAAGGAATTACAGGAAAACCAATCGGGAACTTCGTTGATAAAAGAAGAAGTTACCCGCGAAGATATCGCCGAAGTCGTAGCCAAATGGACTGGAATTCCAGTGATGAAAATGCTTCAGGGTGAACGAGAAAAACTATTGAAACTGGAAGATGAATTGCATCACAGAGTGGTAGGACAGGAAGAAGCCATTCAGGCCGTGAGCGATGCGGTGCGCAGAAGCCGTGCCGGATTGCAGGATATGAAAAAACCGGTGGGAACCTTTCTTTTCCTCGGTACAACGGGAGTTGGTAAAACAGAATTGGCGAAAGCCTTGGCCGAATACCTGTTTGATGATGAAAATGCGATGACCCGTATCGACATGAGCGAGTACCAAGAACGCCACAGCGTAAGTCGTTTGGTGGGGGCGCCTCCGGGATATGTGGGCTATGATGAAGGCGGACAATTGACCGAAGCCGTACGTAGAAAACCCTATTCCGTAATTTTATTGGATGAGATTGAAAAAGCGCATCCAGACACGTTTAATATCTTGCTACAAGTCTTAGACGAAGGACGTTTGACAGATAACAAAGGGCGTTTGGCCGATTTTAAAAACACGATTATCATCATGACTTCTAATATGGGGAGCCAGATTATTCAGGAGAAATTCGAATCCCGAGACTTCGGGATAAAAGGAAGCGTGGAAGCCGCAACCGAACTCGCCAAAGTGGAAGTACTGGGATTATTGAAACAAACGGTGCGCCCGGAATTCATCAATCGTATTGATGAAATCGTGATGTTCACGCCATTGACTAATGAAAATATTGCTCAAATCGTAGGGCTACAACTGAAAAATGTAACCAAAATGCTGGCGCAACAAGGTATTACGATGGACGCGACTCCGGAAGCTATTGCTTATTTATCCGAGAAGGGATATGATCCGCAATTTGGAGCCAGACCCGTGAAAAGAGTGATTCAAAGAGATGTTCTCAATGAATTATCCAAAGAAATTCTATCCGGAAAAATAACTACAGACAGCATCGTTTTGATCGATGCGTTTGATGGAAAACTGGTTTTTAGAAATCAAAGCGAATTGGTGAACTAGATAGTTCCTATAAAAAAAATTCCAAAGTTTTGAGCTTTGATAAAGCAGATAAAAACACTAGTCGAAAGGCTGGTGTTTTTTTATGCTGCTTTTTTAGTAGCAGCACAGTTGTAGATTTTCATCACGAGTTGTCCCGCTGTCCGCAATATCTTTTTTTAAACGCAACCCTATCATTGTTCAGAATTCTGAAAGGTTAAAAGCGTTTATAAAAAAGGATACTTGCTTCCATCGGGGCTAAGTGATAACAACCTTTTTCCAGAAGAATATTTTGAAAAACAAACTCTTTGGCAACCATTTAAATCTTTTATCAACCCTTTCCGAATCAAGAAGTAATGTAATAATTTGTAGTATATTGTTTATATCTTAGCGAAACTATAAAAAAGCTAATTATGGTGTAGTAATGATATGTGCCGAGCCGATGGCTCTTTGTGATGCTGGACTTCCTATGTCAACTGGACTAAAGTCCAGCCTTACAAAATGCATCGAGCCGATGGCTCTGAGAAGTCTATAAAAGTTCCATAGGAACGATACATATTGTAGCAACGGATTTTAATCCGTTGGTGTTAAAAACAAAACAAAACGCATGCAAAAGTTCCATAGGAACGGTACCTATTGTAGCAACGGATTTTAATCCGTTGGTGTTAAAAACAAAACAAAACAAAACGTATGTAAAAGTTCCATAGGAACGGCACATATTGTAGCAACGGATTTTAATCCGTTGGTATCAAAAACAAAACGCATGCAAAAGTTCCACAGGAACGGTACATATTGTAGCAACGGATTTTAATCCATTGATTTAAATAAAACCGAATAAAGATTCATCTAAAATATAAAAATGGCAAATACCTATCATCAAGTTTACATTCAAGCAGTTTTTGCAGTAAAGTATCGAGAAGCCGTAATTAGTAAGGAATGGAAATCTATCCTAATGGGCGTAATTGGTAATTTGATTAATGAAACTGGGTGCAAAACCATTATTATTAATGGTGTTGAAGATCACGTGCATTGTTTCTTGGGATTGAAACCAGTAGTTTCTATTTCAGAATTGATGAAAACCGTTAAAGCAAAATCCTCCAAATATATCAATGACCATCAATTGACAAAATCAAGATTTGAATGGCAAGAAGGTTATGGTGTTTTTTCGTATAGCCATTCCCAAGTTGATACTGTTTATAAATACATTACCAATCAAGAAGAGCATCATAAGAAACAAACCTTCAAAGAGGAATATTTGGCGTTTTTAGATACGTTTGAAGTGCCGTTTGATGAAAGGTATATTTTTGAACATCTGATATGCCCCAGTACGAAGTCGGGAGGATTCTAAGGGTGTCCTCAGAAACTCAGTACCCATCACAAAATACCGTTCGCTACCAACTCAATCAAATTGTATAATCCTACTATTAGCTTAACTTTGCATCACTGTTTAATCCTATTACAACCGTTTAAAAAACACAACCATGAATATTTTAGAATTAATAAAAAAAAGATATACAGCAAAGAAATACAACGCTGACAAAGCCATACCTCAAGAAAAAATTGAAGATTTGAAAGAGGTTTTACGGCTCACTCCTTCTTCCATAAATATTCAACCTTGGAAATTTACATTTGTACAAAATCCAGAAATTAAAGCAAAATTAGCTTCGGTTTCCATGCATAATGAAGAAAAAATAAATCAAGCGCAACTATTGGTTGTATTTAGTGTAGCGGATGATTTAGATGCTTTTCAAAAAGTAGTAGACAACGAATTACCGCCAGCCCGGAGGGATTGGTACAATCAAATGAAAGCAAGTATGCCCGAAGCCGATTTGAAAATATGGCTGTCCAAACAAGTGTATATCGCCTTGGGAGTTGGTTTGACGGCTAGTGTTTCGTTAGGTCTGGATTCGACAGCCATGGAAGGTATCGAATCGGATAAATACAGGGACATTCTTAACATGGCAGCATACAAACCATTATTTGCAATGGCAGTAGGCTACGGTTCGGAAGATGATTTCAACCGAATTGAAATAACACCAAAATCCAGGAGATTACAAGAGAGTGTAATTGAAACTATTTAACAAAAACGGTTAAACCAGTTCAACCTTTTAAGATAAAAAACAATATCCCTATCTTTGGGCATGATATCCAAACAAGAATCGAAATGCTGAATTTTTCGATTCCTATAAAAATAAAAAATGAAATTTAAAGGAATTATTTTTGATTTAGACGGAACATTAGTGAATTCATTGGAAGACATTGCTGATGCGATGAACAGTGTTCTTCAAGGCCTCAACTTCCCTACTCACAGTTATGATGCTTATCAATATTTCATTGGCAGCGGCCTTAGAAATTTGGTCAGTAAAGCCTTGCCGGCAACCCATAATAATGAAACACAAATTGATCAGTGTTACCAGTTGATGGTTGGAGTATATCGTAATAATTGTACGCATAAAACAAAAGCCTATGATGGGATTTTCGAATTATTAGACGAATTAAAATCACGCAATATAAAACTAAGCGTGTTCTCGAATAAAGCAGATGACCTGACAAAAGAAATTACAGCAACGCTATTTCCTGATTATTTTAATCCAATATTGGGTTTGACGACAGAATCACTAAAAAAACCAAATCCATTTAAAACAGTGGAAATAAGTAAACACTTTGGACTAAAAGCCGAAGAAATCCTTTTCATAGGGGATTCCGGTATTGATATGCAAACGGCAACGAATGCTAATATGTGTGCCGTAGGGGTTTCATGGGGCTATAGACCAGAAGAAGAATTACTTTCAAATGGAGCAAAATATGTATTAAACCAACCGGCTGATTTAATTGCTATTTTGTAATTAATCCAAAAAAATAAAATGCGGAATCCCTTTAGTTTGTAGCTGCAATTTCACAAGTTGGAAAATGAACAATTGGAAAATTACACGAATTGGCTATAAAACAGAGTTGGTTTGCTTTTTTATGCAAGCTAAGTGCCTCCGCAATTTTTTCTTTGTTGCTGATACGCACTTTAGGATTTAGTTTAATTGCAATAAAACGACCGCTACCGTCAGCCGAAACCACGAGAGTTGCCTCCGCTTCGTCCGTATAAGTCACCACATCGACACCGTTTTGTTCACAAACATATAAATACGACATCATGTGACAGGAAACCACACTGCTCAATAAAAGGTCTTCTGGATTGTACAAAGCAGCATCTCCTTTGAAAGCTTTAGCAGCCGAAACATTTAAAACGGCCTTACCGTCAATCGTTATGGTATGGCTTTTAGTAAACGTCGCCGCTTCCTTTTTAGAAAAAAACCAATCTAATTTGGCTTTAAATACATGTTTGAATCCCATACTTATTTTTATTTCAAAAGTAATTAAAAACAGCACTGCTAATACCGAAAGGTTTTGGGTGAATATTAACTAAAAATTCACCCGTTTTATAAATAGGGTAAATAAAAAAGTTTTAGCTTCGCATCAATAAACAAACAAAACGCGTTAATCAAATTTTGGCAAGGCAATTCCAAAAGCAACGCAGTTAAAAAAACAATCAAAATGGCATCAGGTTTTTTCGCACTATTAGATGATATCGCAGCAATTATGGATGATGTTGCAGTAATGAGTAAATTTGCAGCCAAAAAAACGGCTGGTATTTTAGGCGATGATTTAGCCGTAAATGCCGAGAAAGCTTCCGGATTTATCTCCTCAAGAGAACTCCCCGTATTATGGGCAATTGCAAAAGGTTCTTTCATAAACAAGGTAATCATTTTACCCATCGCCTTTCTGCTGAGTGCTTTTTTTCCTGTAGCTGTAATCATAATCTTAGTGCTTGGCGGACTTTATTTAGCCTATGAAGGTGCCGAAAAAATATACGAATACTTCTTTCCGCACGAACATGCAAAGCACGAAATTTCGTTGGAACCGATGACCGAAGAGCAAATTTTAGCTTTCGAAAAAGGAAAAATAAAATCAGCCATCGTAACCGATTTTATTTTATCCGTAGAAATCGTGATTATTGCGCTGGGCACCGTTATTGGAAAACCTATTTTATCGCAGATTCTTGTTGTTTCCATCATTGCAATAATAGCAACCGTGGGTGTTTACGGCATTGTAGCCTTAATCGTCCGAATGGATGAAGCAGGTTTAAAACTGATTCAGCTGAGTTCCAAGGAAGGAAGTTTTACAAAAACGGTAGGCAACATTCTGGTACAAGCGTTGCCAAAGGTCATCAAAAGTTTATCCGTTATAGGCACTATCGCCTTGATATTAGTGGCAGGCGGGATATTTGTACACAACATTGATTTCTTACACCATGTGTTACCGCAATTACCGGCCATCATAACCGAATTTTTAATCGGACTTCTAATCGGGGGAATTGTTTTGGGAATTGTAACCCTGTTCAAAAAGATCATTGGCAAAAAATAAGCAGCAATTGAATATTTTAGCCGTATACATAATTTAAAAACCAGCAGAACATCAGTCGAAAGGCTGGTGTTTTTTTATGTCTTTTTTTAGGAGCAGACGACTTTGTTTTTTCAAAACGAGTTGTCCCGCTGTCCGCAGTATCTTTTTATAAACGCAACCCTATCGGGTTACATTTATAAAAAGGATACTTGCTCCCATCGGGGCTATTTGACAACGCGTTTTTTCCAGAATAAAGTTTTCGAAAAAAGTGTTTTATTAAAGTTAGATTCTGTTATAAATCATATTGGAATAAAAGATTTGATTAATAATTTGTAAGAAAATTTTAATATATTTGTTTACTATATCGCTATATAATAGCGACAATCTACCAAATTACGGTTGTATAGTCGCTACTTTATAGCGAGTATATGCAAGTTACCAGCAATTTTACCTCAGAATCAAAAATCTAACGTAAATTTATAATCAAAATAGCAGAAAATGTCAGATGATTTAAGAAGGGTTGTTTATTATTCAAATGATGATTTAAGTAGTGGAATAAATTTAGAAAATGCAGAAAAAATAATTCAATTATTCGATAAGAATAATTCCTTTGCGATAAATGATTTACTAGAATTGTATAACATTCAATTATACTTTAAAAATAATCTTCGCTTACCTACTTGGTCTGATGAACAATACCAAAAATATAAAACTATAGCAAGCGGGTTTTGGGAGTTAATAAAAAAATTTTTTTTATTAATTGAAAACTCAAATTTCACTCAAGTTTTTACAGAAATAAATTTCCAGTATACTCATAATTTTTGGGAATTATTCAACAAATTAAATATATTTAAAAAAATTGATTCTAGTTTAATAGCAGCTTTATTGACTTCTAAAATATATATATTCCAAGAAGTTTTATATAACCAAGAATTAGTAAATTACTATTCAAAGGTAATTCTAGAGCATTTTGAAAAAAATCCCGAAACTGCTGAAATAATTTTATCTCACTACGAGGAAATTTCATTACATGAGAAGAAAAAAATTTACATACCTAAAATATTTTCTATTGATAAAATTGAAATATTGATCAACCGATATATTTCACTTTCGGAACCGAACTTAAATTACATTAATCTTATTGTAAATTCTCAAAATTTAAAACTTGATTATAAAACTAAATTTAGGGCTTCTAAAAAAGAGCGTGAAATTACAAAATCATTTTTCAAGGAAAACAATGGAATATCATATGGTGTTAAAATTGGAATTTCTGGAGAACAATTAGAACCTAAATCATTAAAATACAATGAAGAAAACAATAGATTAGCTTACACTTATAGTGAAAATCATCTTGATAACACAAGAGATTTTTTTTCGATATTCAAAAACTTCACTTTCTTATTTGAATATGTCAACTTTCAAGGTTGTATGAATTTAGTCCAACGAAATTGCGAGATGGACACTATGGATAGGATTTTTATGCGTTCAAAAGGAGAATATTTAAAATATATAAAATTTAATCAAAAAGAACTTCTCTCTAATGGACAATTTGCTATATATAAGTATTATTTAAAAAATAACAATATTGACATTGAAGATATTATTTCTTTTGTAGTTGTAGAGACACTACAAAAAGTCTATGGAATTGGAAAACTAAAAATATCACTACCCTCAAAAGAAACTGAATTTTTTGAAAAGGTACGTATTCTAGCACCTGAATTAGAATTTCTACTAAAACAATATAATGCATTTATAGAAGACGGAGAGATAGATTTTGAATTATTACGGTTTAACTCATCTCCTATCTATTTCAGCAAACTAAAAAGCAAAGTAGAGATTAAATATGTATATGCTAAAGGCGAAAATATTTATCGCATAAAAAATGGTTTGTTTTCGACACAATCATCTTTAACCTATATTGAACCATTTAAGAATAAATATAGTCATCTGTATGAACTCCTTTTAAAAGAAAATGTCACTTATGATTTATTTGAAGGTTTTCAACAACGAGAAATTGATTATCTATTAGAGAAAAAAATCATCTTTTTTGATATCGAAAACTTTATTAGAGTTGATCGAATTATGTCTCTTATTTTTAGTTCATTTCATTATCAAGAGGTTATTAGTTTTTGGCATTTTCCTTTAGAAATAAGAAATATTTTAATTGATTTAGAAAAGCAGAATGAAGTAATATTTGAAAATTGTTTGTTTACTCGAGAAGAAATACGCTATTTAAACTATAATTTAAATAAAAAAGAATTTTCCAACGGTTTAGATTTACGCAATAAATACATTCACGGCTCAAACTCTGAATCAAAAGATGTTCAAGAAAATGATTACAATGTACTTTTGAAAATTTTTATATTAATTCTTCTAAAAATTGAAGACGATATATTAATAAGTAAAAGAGAAAACTAAAAACAAAAACTGCTGATAACACACACCCACTCTCCAAAGTCTCCTGACTTCGGAGTCGTCATGAGAAACTCAAATAAAAATATCCACAGACTATTTAAAAACCTAACCGCTCGTGAACAAACAAAAGCAAGCAACTTATTGACAAATATCAAAAGGACTATTGATTATTATAATTTTAACTTCAACACAGTAAATATGAAAACATTTAAACCAACCCATAAATTACTGACTGCAATAGTCACTTTCTTTATACTTGCCTTTAGTACAAATACTGTTGCTCAGGAAAAAATTCAAATGGTAAGATTGGCAAAAATTAAAGTTGATCCATTGCAATTGGACAAATATAATAATGCATTAAAAGAACAAATGACTACTGCAGTTCGTCTTGAATCAGGGGTATTAACGTATTACGCCGTTGCGGACAAAACCGAACCATCACACATCACAATACTTGAAATATATGCTGATACAACGGCATACAAATTACACATAGAAACAACTCATTTTAAAAAATACAAGGAGACTGTTAAAGATATGGTCAAATGTTTGGAACTTGTAGATGTTACGCTAATTGGCTCGGCGAATAAAATGGATAAATAATCCATAAAAAAACAACTATTACCGTTACTGCTAATTGTGAAAAGAACCGCTCCAAATAATTAAAAAATACGATACACTAAAACAACTTATATATCCTGTGAATTGGAATCATCACACCTTGCTTTAACATAACATTTTTATCTGTAACACCCCAAACTGTAGTATCTACTATTTTTTTGGATTCGATATCCTCAAAGAAAATTTTAATTTTTGAATGCTCTAAATTACCCAATGATAAAGCCCTATTGATATCGCTTATTCTAGTTTTTATTTCATCAACATCGTCAAGAACATCTGTTGTGGGGAATTTAAGAAGAGCTATGTCTTCTTTATCGATGATTTTGAATTCTTCTGTCATAATTTTAAAATTTAATGAATTATAAAATATAGTATTCTGGCAAAACAAAAACTTACTCATTTTGTTAGCTATAATACTATATACAAAAATAAAGCCTCGTTAACTTTGTTAATGCCAATTTTATATTAATTTTTTCTCCAGCTTAAAGTCATTATACAATTGGGAAATGTTCCAACGGGTAGCTTCTACCGCCAACTTATTATGAATAGTGCGATTATACCGCTTAAAATCAGATAGTACCTATTTTTAATCGAAATTAATTTGTAAATACTCATTTATTAGATACATTTGAGTAATCGATTACATTGTAGTCCTTGAGTTTTAAAGAGACGCTTTTTTTATAAAATGACACCGAATTATTAAATCAAATTAAATAGAATGAAAACGAAACCAATTAATCTATTATGCATCGCTTTGACAGTTTTAATAACAAGCTGGTCGAAAAATAGCGTTGCCCAAAATTCAAAGCCCAATGAAACGTATAAAGGCATTGAATTCAAAATGGCAAAAGTCAAAGAACCCATAATCCCGAACAATACCGTAAACATAAAAGATTTCGGTGCTGTAAATGGAGGAACTGTTTTAAATACCAAGGCTTTTGCTGATGCCATTGCTGCAGTTTCCAAAAAAGGAGGTGGAAAAGTGATTATCCCTCCCGGAATTTGGCTCACTGGTCCCATCATTTTGAAAAGTAACATCGAATTGCACGCCGAAACTGGCGCGTTAATAAAATTTTCAACGGATAAAAGTTTATATCCGCTAATCGAAACCAGTTTTGAAGGATTAAATACGTGGCGTTGCATCTCCCCTATTTATGGAAAAAACCTAGAAAACGTAGCTTTTACTGGAAAAGGAGTTTGGGACGGTTCAGGAGAAGTTTGGAGACAAGTCAAAAAGAGCAAACTTACCGAAAGTCAATGGAAAAAATTTGTTGCTTCCGGCGGAGTACTCAATGATAAAAAAGACAGCTGGTATCCCTCAGAAACGTTTATGAATGCTTCTAAAGGTGCCGACCAAAATGTACGCCTAGATTTAAAAACAAAAGAAGAATTTGAAGCCATTCATGATTTTCTTCGTCCGGTAATGGTCAGTATTCAAAACAGTAAAAGAGTATTATTTGACGGGCCTGTATTTCAAAATTCTCCTGCTTGGAATATTCATCCCTTAATGGTGGAAGATTTAATTGTTCGTAATGTATCCGTTCGTAATCCTTGGTTTTCTCAAAACGGGGACGGTCTTGATGTAGAATCGTGTAAAAATGTACTTATTGAAAATTCAAGTTTTGATGTGGGCGACGATGCGATTTGCATCAAATCAGGAAAAGACAAAGATGGTCGTGATCGTGGGGTTCCTTGCGAAAATATTATTATAAGAAACAATATCGTTTATCATGGACACGGTGGCGTTACGGTAGGTAGCGAAATGTCTAGCGGAGTAAAAAACATGCACGTATCGAATTGTTCTTTTATGGGAACTGACGTTGGATTGCGTTTTAAAAGCAACCGTGGACGTGGCGGTGTTGTCGAAAACATCTTTATCTCGGATATTTTCATGACCGATATTCCTTCACAGGCGATTTCTTTCGACCTTTATTACGGCGGAAAATCCATTGCAGAAACTTTGGCTGAAGGAGGAAATAAAATTAGTACCAAAATGGTTCCTGTTGATGAAAAAACGCCACAATTCAAAAATATTTCTATCAAAAACATAACCATTGCAGGAGCGTATCAAGCCGTATTTTTACAAGGATTGCCTGAAATGAACCTTGAAAACATCGAAATCTCTAATTTGACTGCAAAAGCTGAAAAAGGCTTTTCAATCATTGATGCCAAAGGAATCAAACTTAACAATATCAAACTGGACATAAAAGAAAGTACTGTATTTGACATTTATAATGGTAAAAACATGTCCTTAAAAAATATTGAATTTAATTCGGCTTCACCACAAGCAGTTACTATCAATGGACCTGCTTCTGAGAATATAGAATTGGTTTCTTCTCCTAAGTTTGATTATTCCAAAAAAACGAGCATTGGCGATACCGTTCCAAAAGGAGCAGTAAAATTATAACCAAAAAACACCATATCGCTATTTTCTAATCTTTATAAAATTCACTATTTTTGCACTCTAAAATTTTTAGTAATGCCAAACAAGAAATATAAAATAGCAGTCATACAATTGAATCTTAATGATATTGCCGAAAATAACCTGAAAAAATGTATCAGTTGGGTTCGTGACGCCGCTAACCTTGGTGCCGAAGTTATTTCGTTGCCGGAATTATACAGCAGTCATTATTTTTGTCAAAGCGAGGATGTAGATAATTTTGCCTTGGCAGAACCGTTATACAGCACTTCATTTATTGCTTTTAGTGCTTTGGCAAAAGAATTAGGCGTGGTAATTATTGTTCCTTTCTTCGAAAAAAGAATGGCAGGAATTTACCACAATAGCGCATACATCATTGACACCGATGGCTCAGAAGCGGGATTGTACCGTAAAATGCACATTCCGGATGATCCGCATTTTTATGAAAAATTCTATTTCACGCCCGGTGATTTAGGTTTTAAAACGATTCCGACTCAAAAAGGAAAAATTGGAACCTTAATTTGTTGGGATCAATGGTATCCTGAAGCAGCTCGTTTGACCGCTTTACAAGGGGCAGAAGTGCTGTTTTACCCAACAGCAATTGGATGGCATCCACAAGAAAAAGAGCAATACGGTGAAAACCAACATGGGGCTTGGATGAGTGTAATGAAAGGGCATGCAGTTGCAAATGGCGTATATGTTGCAGCAGCAAACAGAATCGGACTAGAACAATATTTACCTGATACTGCAGGAATTCAGTTTTGGGGATCTTCGTTTATTGCGGGACCACAAGGCGAAATTTTGGCGCAAGCCTCACACGACAAAGAAGAAATCCTGATTGCCGAAGTAGACTTGGACTTACAAGAAAATGTGCGTCAGAACTGGCCGTTCTTTAGAGACAGAAGAATTGATGCTTTTGGCGATATTACAAAAAGAGCGATTGACTAAATCGTCTTTATACAATTAAAGAATCCCTGCTGAGAAATAATTCTAGACTGCCCCCAAAATTTTGAACACTATTTGGGGCAGTCTAATGCAGTTGGGGATTCTTTTTATCCCACTTAGAAATAACAAAACTATTCCAATCTTATCTTTATAACTAAGCCATTTTTTTGACTTGGTAACAACAAAATGGTTTCTATTTAGTTGTAGAATAGTTACAAATAATAATTCAAAAATACAACACAAAAAAATGGAATCAGAAGGTTTAATTAAAAAATCAGGAAGGAAAATTTGGAAAAAATGGTCTATTGCAATCCGAATAATCCCTTTACTCATTTTAACAGCAACATTAAAAATCCTTTCCCATAATTATGGATTAGAAGTAATTGAATTAAATGCCCTTTTTACAAGTTTAGTGGCTGGTACCATATTCCTTATAGGTTTTTTAATTAGCGGTGTGCTATCCGATTATAAAGAGAGTGAAAAATTGCCAAGTGAACTTTCGGCATCTATGAAATCATTGTTTGATGACACTTACACTATTTATAAAAGCAAAAATACTCCAACAGCTTTAGAATTTATAGAATCCCAAAAAACCTTTTACAATTCGCTTGTTGATTGGTTTTACAAAAATGAAAAAACCGTATCAATATTAGAAAAAATAAGCGATATGAATCATTATTTTATTGAGCTTGATCAAGAAGGAGTTCAAGCGGGTTATATCATCAAAATGAAGAATGAACAAAATAATCTTCGAAAAATGATATTGAGGATCGATACCATCAGAGACACTGAATTCATTGGTTCAGCTTATGCAATTCTTGAAGCAATGGGCTTTTTAATTGGATGCTGTCTTCTAATTATAAAAATTGAACCCTTTTATGCCTCACTATTTTTTACATTAGTAGTTACATTTTTAATTTCTTATATGTTCATGTTAATAAAAGACCTTGATAATCCATTCGATTATTCCCAAAACGGTGAGAGTGGAACAGAGATTTCCTTAAAACCAATTCATGACCTTAAAATTGCGATCAACAATTTCATGTAAAAAAATCAAACAGCGTCTTTTTCTCCTGCTATTTGTAATAATTTATTGCGTTTAGACTTATGGTTTATAATGACTCATTTAAAATTTACTTGAATATTTCCTTACCTTTGCAAAAAAAAAAATACAATGTCAAACATTTATATCGGATATCATTTTACCATAGAACCAAAAGACTCGAGCGATAGCGAACAGGCGAAGCAATTAGGGTCCGAAATATTAATTGCCCAATTAGGAGAAAAAGCTTTTGAAAGTTTTACTGAAACTGAAACGGGTATTTCTGCTTTTGTACAAAAAGATTTATGGGACGAAATGATTCTTGATGAAATTCAAATTTTACAATCTGAGGAATTTAATATTGACTACCGTTTCGAAGAAATAGAGCAAGTGAACTGGAATGAAGAATGGGAAAAGAATTTTGAACCGATTGATGTAGATGGAAATTGTCATGTACGTGCGCCATTTCATCCAAAAACGGATGCCGAATTTGATATTATAATTGAACCAAAAATGAGTTTTGGAACTGGTCATCACGAAACTACTCATATGATGATTCAACATTTACTGGAAATTGATGTTACTGGTTTAAAAACACTTGATATGGGTTGCGGGACAGCAATTTTGGCTATTCTTGCCGAAATGAAAGGAGCCCAACCAATTGATGCCATTGATATTGACAATTGGTGTTATTTAAATTCTATTGAAAATGCGGAACGCAATAATTGTGAACACATTACAGTTTATGAAGGTGATGCAGCTTTGTTGAAAGACAAAAAATATGATTTAATAATTGCCAACATCAATAGAAACATTTTGTTGAACGATATGCAAAGTTATGTAGACTGTTTGAATCCAAAAGGAACCTTGCTATTAAGTGGTTTCTATGTCGAAGACATCCCTTTTATTGACGCCTCATGCACAGAAAAAGGTTTAAATTATGTTAAAAAATTCGAAAGAAACAACTGGGTTTCATTAAAATATGTAAATTAGAACTTTATTTTTTTTATTAATAATACAAGTACAAAAAACCTACAAAATGAGTACTAAAGAAAAAGTAAGAGAAAGAGTCAGTGTAAAAGAAGTTATATCCATTGATAACGAAATTATTGTCTATAATGATGATGTGAATACTTTTGACCATGTCATAGAAACTTTAATACGTGTTTGTAATCACACTGCTGAACAAGCTGAACAATGTTCGTTGATTGTTCATTACAATGGAAAATGCACCGTAAAGACAGGCCCTTATAACAAGCTAAAACCTCAGTGCAGCCAACTCTTGGAAGCTGGGTTAAGTGCTGAAATAATTTAGCGGTATTTAAATCAAATAGCCTGTTATAGAATTATTACAAATAATTCAAAAAATATATACTTTTATTATATATTTGAACAACACAACAGGCTTTTATGGAAGAATACGGAAAAATATTAATATTTGTAATGCCTATTTTTTTACTATTAATCATAATAGAAAAAATGTATGGTCATTATAAAGGAGAAGATACTGCTCCTAATATGGACTCTGTTTCGAGCGTAAGTTCAGGTATGGTGAACTCCGTGAAGGATGTTTTAGGACTTAGTATTACCCTTATTTCTTACGATTGGATCGCTTCAAAAATTGCGATTTTTCATTTAGAACCCACCGTTCTTGCGTATATCATTGGTTTTATAGCGATAGATTTTTATGGTTATTGGAGTCATCGTTTTTCGCACCAAATCAATTTTTTGTGGAACAAGTATGCTATTCATCACAGTAGCGAAGAGTTTAATTTAGCTTGCGCTTTACGCCAACCCATATCCAGTTTTGTTAATTTATTTACCTTTTTGCTTATTCCTGCGGCTTTGTTAGGAGTTCCGTCAAAAGTCATTGCGATTACCCTTCCTATTCATTTATTTCTTCAATTTTGGTATCATACCAAGCACATTAAAAAAATTGGTTTTCTGGAAAACATCTTAGTTTCGCCTTCTCATCACCGGGTGCATCATGCTATTAATCCAGAATATATGGATAAAAACCATTCCCAAATATTTATAATTTGGGATAAAATTTTCGGGACATTTCAAGAAGAATTAGCTTTAGTGCCACCAGTTTTTGGAATTACAAGACCCGCACAAACTTGGAATCCTATTCGTATTAACTTTCAACATCTTTGGCTGCTGATAAAAGATGCTTGGCGTGCTGAAAACTGGAACGATAAATTTACCATTTGGTTTAAACCAACAGGATGGCGTCCAGAAAATTTCGAAGAAAAATATCCCGTACACAAGATTAAAGATGTTTATGCTTTTGAAAAATATGGTACCCAGCATTCCAAAAAACTGATGTTTTGGTCTATTATACAAGCCATAATCACTTTATTATTTATCAGCTATTTATACAACTCCATTGCAATAATTGGTGTACCAAATGTATTTGTATATGGCGCATTTATTTTTGTAACAATTTATAGCTATACTGAATTAATGGATACCCGGAAAATTTCACTCTTTTGGGAAATCCTCCGATTTGTTTTTGGAATAGCCATTATTACTTATTTTGGGGACTGGTTTTCAATGAATCAACTTTTCCCTTATGCAAATTATATCATTATTGGATATCTTACGTTATCTTTAATAGCCACAGTCTACTTTGTAAGTGTAAATTTCGAAAAAGAAAAAGTAGCACCGGCATAATCTTAAATACAATTCATGAGAAGTACCTTATCTTTTAAAGCCTATATTGGAATCAGTTTCGCTTATCTTTTATTTATTATTTTGGGAAGAGAAGACATTTCATGGTTTATAAAACCTTTTTTAATTCCTTTTCTTTTTCTTGCAGTTTATTCCTGCGGAAATTTTCCTTCTAAGAAATTCCTTTTAATAGCCTTGACTTTTTCTTGGATGGGAGATGTCGTTTTACTTTTTACTTACAAAGCTGAAATCTATTTCATAATTGGATTGGTCGCATTCCTAATTTCTCATTGCGCTTATATTGCTTTATTCAATAAACAATTAAGGATAAATTCGTCCAGAAACAAAGCTGTTTTCTGGGTGGGAATCACAGCTATCATAGTCTATCTTATACTGATGTTATCAATATTATTACCAACTTTAGGTGATTTAAAAATTCCAGTTTTTGTTTATGCCATAATACTGTCAACTATGCTTCTATTTGCCATTAAAGGGTATTTAAAATGGAGTAAACCTGCTGGGGCGTATATATTACTTGGAGCGGTTGTTTTTGTATGTTCGGACAGTATTCTGGCTTTCAATAAATTTTATGAACCCATCCGATTAAGTTCATTTCTGATAATGGCAACGTATCTACTAGCACAATACTTGATTGCAGTTGGTATTTTGAAATTAAACAGAAAAAAATAGCATTTCCTTTTTCAGAAAATGCTATTCAAGTTTTAATAGAATTAATGAGGCAGTTTAGCTTTTAATAATCCATAAATAAAGGTACCTAACAAAGCTCCAAAAAGAACTAAAAGTACACTCCAGAAACCAGCTCCAAGAAGAATAAATATAGGCCCCGGACAAGAACCAACTAGTGCCCAACCCAATCCAAAAAATAATCCGCCAATCCAGTAACGAAAAGAACCAGCTTCTTTATCCAGAATTTCTATGGGCTGTCCTTTTATATCTTTTAGTTTATTCTTTTTTATTATTTGAATCCCAATTACACCTGTCAAAACAGCCACTGCAATAATTCCGTACATGTGAAAAGATTGAAATTGAAACATTTCATAAATGCGATACCAAGAAACGGCTTCCGATTTTGTAAGTACAATTCCGAAAACAAATCCAACTAATAAATATTTTAATACGTTCATATTCTAAAAAATTAAGGGTAATAAAAAATGAGCCATAATCAATCCGCCAATAAAAAATCCTATAACGGCTTTCAAAGATGGAAGTTGTAAATTACTTAAACCCGATATAGCATGTCCTGAGGTGCAGCCTCCAGCATATCGGGAGCCAAAACCTATTAAAATCCCACCTATTATAAGACTAAAAATACTTTTGGGAGAGTGCCAAATCTGCGTGCCAAAAAGTGCATCTGGCATTAATTTCCCGTTTGGTGCATCTATTCCCAATTGTGCTAATTGCGCGATAGTTTTAGAGTTAATTGACACATTAGAGGAATCACTCATATAATGCACAGCTACAAAACCGCCTAACATTGCACCTAAAACCACAACTAAATTCCAACGTTGTGCTTTCCAATCAAAATCAAAAAATGCCACTCGGTTACCCAAGCCAGCCATAGAACATAGCGAGCGCAAATTAGAAGACATACCAAAAGTTTTTCCAAAATAAATCAGACAAAGCATAATCATGCCTATCAAAAACCCGGAAACATACCAAGACCATGTTTGAAAAATAATATCCATAGTTAATAAATTTTATACAAATATATAAAGCAAATTATTCAATCTATGTGAGAAAAGTTACAATCGTAAAAAACTGTGCAATAAATTAATATTTGTTATTGTAATAGGCTTTAAAGTTCTGTTTATATTTGTACCGCTTTAAACGGGTAATCGTATTATAATTGCTGTAAGTATTACCAAAAAATTAATTAAAACATGAAAAAAACACTTTCTTTTATCGCTTTATTAATACTTAGTGCTTCTTGTGTCAGCACAAAATCTACCTTAAAAAACGTAGACGACAATGCACCTGCGCTCTCACTTACAAATGAAAATACTTTTGTAATAACAGCATACAGCAAAGACAAAAAATATGGTTATAATGAAGATTATCCTATCAATATATTTTATAGAAATACGGCAAACGAGATGATCAATCAGGAACGTTTTCTGAATGCTTTGGCTGGACCTAAAGGAGAAAAAATCACTTATGTAAAATTAGAAAGCTGCTGCCCTTTTCCAACAAAAAGAACAGATTTAGGTGCTGGTTTCCTGGATGTATATGAAATAAAATGGGCTGGACAAAAAAAACCTGTAAAACTCTATTTGAATATTTACGAAAAAGGAATTTTAATGATCCCCGTTGGTCTTAGTTTAAAAAAGAATTAAGTAAAACACGACTGCCTTAGCTCTGCTAACAGTGAAAATCCTTTTCTTTTTTCTTCCAAAAAAGAAAAAGTTACTTCACAAAGTTTTATTTTTATTGGAGTTCAGTGAATTTTATTTTGTAACAAATAGCAGGAAATAGCTTCAAAAAAACACTAAATCATTATTTCTAATTATCTTTGCACTTTCAAAAAATAAATTTTTATGAACATACAACATATTCCACTGATCAAACATACTGAAAGTGGTAATTTCTTTCTTCTTGCCGGTCCTTGCGCCATTGAAGGCGAAGAAATGGCAATGCGTATTGCCGAAAAATTAATTGGCATTACAGATAAACTGGAGATTCCATTTGTATTTAAAGGTTCTTTTAAGAAAGCCAATCGCTCTAGAATTGACAGTTTCTCAGGAATTGGAGACGAAAAAGCATTGAAAATCCTTAGAAAAGTCTCTGAAACTTTTGATGTCCCTACCGTAACTGATATCCATACTAATGAAGATGCCGAAATGGCCGCGCAATATGTAGATGTGTTGCAAATTCCTGCTTTCCTTGTTCGCCAAACTGATTTGGTCATGGCTGCTGCCAATACCGGAAAGGTTGTAAACTTGAAGAAAGGACAATTTATGAGTCCCGAAAGCATGAAACACGCTGTACAGAAGGTTTTGGATTGTAACAATCAAAACGTAATGGTAACGGATCGTGGAACAATGTTTGGCTACCAAGATATGATTGTTGATTTTAGAGGTATTCCTACGATGCAACAATATGCAACTACAGTTCTTGATGTTACGCATTCGCTACAACAACCCAACCAAACGGCTGGAGTTACTGGTGGAAGACCTGATATGATTGAAACTATTGCCAAAGCAGGAATTGTTGTAGGTGTAGATGGAATTTTTATCGAAACTCATTTTGATCCGGCTAACGCTAAAAGTGATGGAGCTAATATGCTACATTTAGATTATTTTGAAGGTCTAATGACCAAATTAGTCGCCATAAGAAAAACGATAAATACATTTTAAAACTTAGTTCCCCCCAATTCATTGAAACATTTCTTTTTTTATTCCGCATTCTCAATCATATTTTTTTCAACAAACGCATCTGCTCAAGAACAAATTAAATTACAAGATAAATATACCGCTCATAACAAAGGAAAAATCTTTGTATCGTGGGGAGGAAACAGAGATAATTACACCAAATCTGATGTGACTTTTCGCGGTAAAGACTATAATTTCACTCTCGATGATATGATTGCTCATGACAAGCCAAAAGGTTGGCATGTAGATTATATCAATCCGTCAAAAATAACTATTCCGCAGACTAATTTTAGAATGGGGTATTTTATAAATGACCATTACAGTATTGCCATTGGAGTGGATCACATGAAATACGTGATGACACAAAATCAAACGCTGAACATAACCGGAACGATTACAGGAAATGCCCCATATGACGGTATTTACAACAATACATCTACTGTCATGACTGAAAGCTTCTTGCTTTATGAGCATACAGACGGACTAAATTATGTAAATACTGAATTTTCAAGACATGATGACATTTCGTCATTATTCAAAATTAGAAATACAGATAAAATCCAAATTAATTTAACCGAAGGCGCTGGTATTGGTCTATTATATCCAAAAACGAATACGACGCTTTTAGGAAAACCACGTCATGACGACTTTCATGTTTCTGGTTATGGGACTTCTTTGAAAGCTGGTTTGAATATTACTTTCTTTAAACATTTTTATGTTCAAGGAGAATTAAAAGGTGGCTATATCAACATGCAGGATATTAGAACTACTCAAAGTACCGAAGATAGTGCCTCTCAAGATTTTTTCTTTCTCCA
Source organism: Flavobacterium esculini (assembly GCF_048284325.1). NCBI lineage: Bacteria > Pseudomonadati > Bacteroidota > Flavobacteriia > Flavobacteriales > Flavobacteriaceae > Flavobacterium > Flavobacterium esculini. Next base: position 46,932 of record NZ_JBLVPI010000018.1, read on the forward strand.
GAGAATAATTGCTTTTGGAGGAATATTCAAAATATAAGTAATTTCTAACTAATACAAAACGAGGTTGTCTGTAAAATGACAGCCTCGTTTTGTTTAACCGCTACTTTATTTAAATAATGGCAATTCACTTATTTTAATTTATGAATTTGTACCTACCATTGCTTTTATTATAAATAATTATTAGCTAAATTTGGATATTAAGGTTTCTTTTAAAACAATAAATTAAACAATTTATAGAATTTGTATTTATCTAAAATCCGAATAACAAATAACTGTTAAACTCAATGACAATAAAGAAAAAAAATCCTGATTCAGATGGGGAATACCACTTCGATAATTTTTTTAAGATCTCAGCTGATTTTATTTGTATTGCAGGATTTGATGGCTATTTTAAGAGAATAAATCCCGCTGTTTCAAAATTATTAGGTTATTCAGACGAGGAATTGTATGCTAACCCTATAAGTAGTTTTGTTTATGCATCAGACCTTAAAATTACTATCGAAACTAGAGAACAAGTATATAAAAACAAACCGCTTTTAAATTTTGAAAATCGATATTTAACTAAAAGTGGCGAGATTGTATGGTTATCTTGGACATCAATGCCCGTTGAAGATGAAAAATTAGTGTATGCTATTGCTAAAAACATCACACATAAAAAAAGAATTGAAGAAGAACGGAATTTACTCCTTGCAAATCTGACAAAAATCAATAAAGACCTCAAGCATTTATCATACACTACTTCGCATGACTTAAAGTCTCCGGTAAATAATTTACTATCCGTATTCGATCTTATTGATATTTCTAAAATTAATGATGAAGAAACCCTTGAATTTATAAGTATTCTAAAAACAACAACAGAGAGTTTAAGACAAACTTTAAAAAAATCAGTGGACGAATTAATTCATAAAGAGGAATTAAATGCTCCTATTGAACAATTAAGTTTGAAAGAAAATTTAAATGAAGTGCTACTTTCTATAAATTCTTTAATAGGAAATTCAAAAATCATAATTAATATCGATTTTTCAGAGCTTGCTCAAATTAATTTTAATAAAGAATACTTGAAAAGTATATTTTTAAACTTAATTACCAATTCAATAAAATACTCGAAACCAAGCACAGTACCTTCTATTTCTCTTGTTTCTAAAAAAGTAAACGGAATCAGTCAATTAATTTATTCTGATAACGGATTGGGTTTTGATATGGAAAAAGTTAAAGATAAAATTTTTGGACTACATCAAAAGTTCCACGATCATATTGATAGTAACGGTATAGGACTTTACCTAATTTATAATCACATCACTAATTTAGGCGGTCGTATTGAAGTGGAAAGCAAAATTAATGAAGGTGTAAAGTTTACCATTTCTTTTAAAGATTGAGAGAACATTACTTTTTCCTAATTGATTTTGATGTTTTTATTTTGGTTAAAAAAAACCCTTCGATATAAATACCGAAGGGTCGTCACTAAATAAACAAACCACATTTATTTAATCAACTCCAAACTAACTTTCTTCTCTGCATTAGAATCAGTGCCAACAAAAATTTGAAACGCACCCGGTTCCGCAATAAATTGTAAATCAGAATTATAAAACTTCAACTCTTCAACGGAAATTTCAAAAGTTACCGTTTGTTTTTCTCCTTTTTTAACAACGATTTTTTGAAACCCTTTCAGCTCTTTTATAGGTCTTGTAACAGACCCCACTAAATCTCTTATATACAACTGGACAACTTCCTTACCATCATAATTTCCGGTATTTGTAACATCAACGGTAACATTTACTTTTTCGTTGAAATTCATTTTATCCGATGAAATTTTCAGGTTCGAATAGTCGAATGTGGTATAACTCAATCCAAAACCAAAAGGAAATAAAGGCTCATTTCTTTCGTCTATGTAATTAGATCTGAATTTTTCGAACTTTCCTTCTTTGTTCTCTAATGGTCTACCTGTATTTTTTTGATTGTAATAAATAGGTACTTGCCCTACACTTCTAGGGAAAGTAGCCGTCAATTTTCCCGAAGGGTTTTCATTTCCAAACAAAACGTCAGCAATAGCACTTCCAGCTTCACTTCCTGCAAACCATGTATTCAGTATCGCTGGAACAGTTGCATTTTCCTGAACTAAAACTAATGGACGACCCGTGAATAAAACCAAAACCACTGGTTTTCCTGTTTTCAATAATTCCTGTAATAAATCTTTTTGAGCCTGTGGAATTTCTAAATTGGTTCGGCTACTGCTTTCTCCACTCATTTCCGCAGATTCACCAAGTGCTGCAATAATCACATCGGATTGATTGGCAATTTTTAAAGCTTCTGCCAATAATTCTTCTTTAGTTCTACTGTCGCGGTGCAAGTTTTTACCAAACATGGTTGCTTTTTCTTCGAAAGCCGCATCATAATCCAGATTACTTCCTTTGGCATAAAGCACTTTAGATGAATTTCCCACAACTTCATTGATTCCGGCCACTAATGAAATAGACTTTTGCATGTTAGTTGCAACACTCCAAGTACCCGCCATATTTTCTTTGGCATCAGCCAATGGCCCAATCACGGCAACAGTTCCTGATTTTTTCAAAGGAAGCAACTGGTTTTGGTTTTTAAGTAAAACCAATGATTGAGCAGCAATTTTTCTGGCTTCAGCTCTATTACTGCTTGTGAAAATTTCTGTTTTTGCCCGTTTTTCATCACAATATTTATAAGGATCATTAAATAATCCCAGATCATATTTGGCATTCAAAATAAGTCGAACGGCATTATCGATTTGTTCTATGCTTACCTTTTTCTCCTCCAATGATTTTTTTAAAGTGCTAAGGAAACCTTCGCCCACCATATCCATCTCAACTCCGGCATTTAGAGCCAACGCAGATACCGTTTGCAAATCACCCATCCCGTGCGCTATCATTTCAGGAATTCCTGTAAAATCAGTAACCACAAAACCTTTAAACCCCCATTGTTTTCTCAACACGTCGGTCATTAACCATTTGTTTCCCGTTGCAGGAATTCCATCAATTTCATTAAACGATGCCATAACTGAACCAACACCAGCATCAACAGCCGCTTTGTATGGAGGAAAATAATCATTGTACATTTTTATTCTGCTCATATCAACCGTATTGTAATCACGTCCTGCTTCCGGCGCACCATACAATGCAAAATGTTTTACACAGGATAAAATGGTATTATTCTTTGATAAATCATCTTGTTGGTATCCATGCACCATTGCTTTGGCAATTTGGCTTCCCAAAAACGGATCTTCACCGGAACCTTCAGAAACTCTTCCCCAACGCGGATCACGAGAAATATCAACCATGGGAGAAAAAGTCCAGTTGATTCCATCGGCGCTGGCTTCTTGTGCTGCAATTTGAGCGCTTCTTTCGATTAGTTTCATATCCCAAGTACAAGATAATCCAAGTGGAATAGGAAAAGTCGTTTCATAACCATGAATAACATCCATTCCAAAAAGCAACGGTATTTTCAATCGGCTTTTTTCGACGGCAATCTTTTGTACTTCTTTAATTTTCTGAACAGACTTGATATTGAATAAACCGCCAACTTTACCTTCTTCAATATTTTTAGCCACATTAGAACTATTGGCAGCTCCAGTTGTAATATCGCCCGAAGTAGGCAAATTCAATTGCCCTATTTTCTCGTCCAAAGTCATTTTAGACAATAATTCGGATACAAATTCGGTTTTGGGTTTAATTTCAACCGTCTTTTTAACAGTCTTTTTTTGGCTGTAGCCAAAAAGCGAAAAGCCAAAAAGTAGTAGTATTAATTTAATTTTCATTTTTTATCTGTTTTTATTTGTTTAAACATCCAATCATAAATTTCTTGGTTGTCATACACTCTTGACCAACTTTTGTGTCCCACATCATCAAATGAGTTTCATGAAAATAAAAAGGCAATTGCTATAACTGTATGTTTCATATTTGCCTAAAAATTATATTTTCCGGAATGAAAACCAAGTTTCACTAAACCTTGTTTTACTTCTGGCGCATTCATAAATAATTTCCATAATAAACCTGTACGATAATTTTCAACCATTGGTGCAATTGTACCTTGATCGATTGCTAAATATCGTGGTGTTACCCAATTATAATGTGGAGAAAAAGCATCATAAGGTCCCGCAATTCCAACTAAAGAACTCCTTTTCTCATCATATAAATAATGTAGAAATTTCATTGATTCTGCTGGCGTATAAGGAAAAGAAGATAATGCTGCTGTTGGTGAAATCACTCCTAAATCATTATTGGGCTGATGCGCTGAATATCCTGTAGATCCATCAGTATTACGAGAATAACTTGCCGTCAATCCCCAACATTTATCAGAATAATCCTTCCATTGACGTGGATTAGCAATACAATATTTGTTCATGATTTTAGCATGATTTTGAGTCAATGCCCAATAATCCGCATATTGATCCGTTAAGTTAGTGGGATCTAAACCTAAATAAGAATAATGTGCCCAAAACATAGGACCTACGTTTCCTGTTGCTCCATTATAATTAAATACTACTGGGATTCCGTATTGTGAACTACCATTTACAATTGCGCCATTTCTTGCCCAAGCTTGATGATACGCTGCAGCCGGAATAGGATGTGTAGGAGACGCTGCACCCATTATATAGGTAATCAAACACTCATTGTATCCTTCCAATTTAAAATTCATTTCCCAACCGTAAGTAGGTGACCAATGCCAGTATAACGCATTTTCGCCTTTGGTATACCAATCCCACTCTACACCTTTCCATAAATTATCTGCTTTGATGGCAAGTGCCTGTTCTGCCGTAGTTCCGTTTTTGAAATATTCTCTAACGGTTAACAAACCCTGACATAAAAAAGAGGTTTCCACTAAATCCCCTCCATTGTCTTTCGTTCCAAAAGGAATTACTTTACCTGTTGTCCCATTTATCCAATGTGGCCATGCCCCGTGAAAACGTTCCGCATTTTCAAGAAAAGTCAAAGCAGTTGTAAGTCTGGAAACAGCTTCAGTTCTATTAACAAATCCGCGCTCTACACCAACGACTATTGACATTAACCCAAAACCTGAACCTCCAGTTGTAACTATATTAGCTTCAAAACTTGGATCATCAGTTAAATAACGCTCTCTTGCTAATTTTGAATTAGTTTCAGCATAATCCCAAAAATATTTGATAGCATCTTTTTGAACCTGATCCATAGCTTCAGTATCTGTTAAAACAGTTACAGGAGTTGTAGGAGTCGTTGGTAATGGCGTTCCAGTACCATTATTTCCTCCAGGTGATGAAGACGAACAAGAATTTAAAAAAATTAAAAAAAACATTATGTATAAACCGTTTTTCATCTTTATAAAAATAATAGGATTAATAGTTAAAAAATACACACCTAGTTTTATGCAAACTAGGTGTGTCAATAAATCTTTATCTGTTATCTTTTTCCAATTTATATAAAGCAACAACTTCATTGTCAGAAAGTGCCGTTTTATAAATTCTAAACTCGTCCATTAAACCTGTATAATTCAGCATCCAACCATCAGCAGCACCCCAAGGAGTCCCTAAATGTTGTTGAAATCCACCAATAATGAATTTAGAAACATTCGAATTAGCAAGTTCACCATACCCAACTCCACCAGTAAGAGGATCGCTTGCATATCGTTTTGCTATTGAAGCAGGCAAATCAAGCTTTTTTCCATCAATGTACATACTGTAAGTAGAACTCGTTCCACTGTACGTCCATAGTACATGTTTCCAGGTTCCAAACATATTAGCTAAAACGTTGGTACCACTGTGTTCTATAAACTGACCTGACCAAGCAATACTAGGTGTCACATCTTTTTGAAGATGATTTTTCATTAACATAGTAGTTGCCGGACCTGTACCTTCAATCAATGAGAAAATATTTCCCCAAAAATCTGTAGTTTTTGGTAACATAAATAACGATTGTGCTCCTCCTGTATGCGGATTTGTATTAATCCACATAGAAACGGTAATACTTTTTACATCTACCAAAGAACTTGCTACTGTACTATAAGCGATAAAAGAATTTGAAGATCCTTTATAGGCTTGCCCTTTGATTCCAGTTCCATAAGTCACATTTGTTCCAACTCCACCAGTTATTCCATTTTTTGAATCCGAAATAGTATTCTCAAAACTAAATTTAGCAATCAAATTACTGGCAGCAACATCATCTGAGTTTTCATAACCTCCAATTGACTCATAGGGAATTGGGCTGTTTACTTTATCTATACTGTCCTCATTACAGCTCACAAAAAATTGAGAAGCTAGAACAAAAGCAAATAAGAAAATATATTTATTTTTTTTCATTTTACTGTTTTTTTAAATTAATAACCCAGATTTTGTATTGATAATCCGTTTGCTTGCGTAATGAATGCTTGCGGTAATGGAAACAATTCATGTTTACCGGCAACAAATGTTTTACCATCAATAGCAAACGCAGCAACTGCTTGACCAGTTCTTACTAAATCAAAGAATCTATCATGTTCGAATGCCATTTCAACTCTTCTTTCTTTCCAGATTGCTGTTCTAACAGCTGCTTGAGATACTGCAGTTGTATTCCCTAATCCAGCTCTCGCTCTAATTTGGTTCAACAAAGGAATAGCAGCAGTAGTCTGGTTTAATTCGTTCAATGCTTCCGCTTTCATTAGTATTACTTCAGCATATCTCAAATATTTGATGTTCACATCAGTTTCCCAACCATCTGTGAAAGCAGAAGAATACGCTTTAAAATTGTATCTAGGATTTTCAACAGTTGTTGGTACAACTCTACCATCGTATAAAGTGGTTCCTGCAAAAATGATTGTTGCATTTTTTCTAACATCACCAGTCTCATAAGCATTTACTAAACTTTGAGATGGTGTATTGAAACCCCAACCCCAGCCACCATTACCACGAGCACCTTGTGTATTAGAATATCCTGAGATTCCTTTAGCAGGAACTGAACCCGTACCTTGAATTTCAAAAATAGATTCGGCATCATTTTCTCCAGCTAGTCTAAACATAGAAGCATAATTTGGAACAATAGCATATCCTGTAATCAAATTACAGTTGTCCACTACTTTCTGCCAGTTTTTTTGGTATAAATTTATTTTTGCTAACAGTGCATAAGCAGCTCCTTTTGAAGCTCTACCTTTTTCAGCAGCAGCATATTCTGATTTGTTTGGCAATGCCGCAATAGCATCAGTCAAATCACTTTCAATAAAAGCATACACTTCAGCACTTGTTTTACGTGTTAATTGCATGATTCTGTCTTCATCAGAAGATGGATTTGGCAAATGATCTACAATTGGCACACCACCGTACGTTTTTACCAAAGTAAAATACATAAAAGCTCTTAAAAATTTAGCTTCACCTAATAATCTGGTGCGTAAAGCTGGATTAGCTTGGTCTAATTGCGGAACAATACTTAATGCTTGATTGCACCTGTTAATCCCCTCATAATTAGCTGCAAAAATCTCACTTGTTGATGGAGTTGAAGCATTGTACGTTAAGGCGTCCATTAAATCTTTATCTGAACCTGTATCCCCCGGAGAAGATCCTTTGTCAGCATCATCAGAGGCAATACTTGACAACCCAATCCAAGAAAATGAAGTCATGTTCCAATCTAAAAACTTACTATAGATTGCCGTTACAAAAGTGGCTGCTCCTGCATCATTGTTGAACAATGCTATATCTTTTGTAGAAATAGATTCTGTTTGATCTGCATCTAAATAGTCGTTTGAACATCCAGAGAAAAAGTATGCGGATAGCGCAAAAATTGATATATATATCTTTTTCATTGTATTAAAATTTTAAATTAGCACCGATAACGAATGATCTTAATGTTGGGTATGCATCCAACTCAATACCTTGTGTTCCATAAGGATCGCCATTACCATTTAATTCAGGAGAAAAACCTGAGAATTTTTGAGTAATAAATGGATTTATTGCATTCACATATACTCTGCAAGAATTCAAAAATTCTCCTTTTAATGGAATTTTGTATCCAAGCGAAATATTGTTAATTCTAAAGAAATCGCCTGATTCTAAATAATAAGTAGAAGCTACAGGAACTAAATTAAAAGGTCCAGGATTTGCTGCCGTAGTATTATTTGCAGTCCAGAAATTGGTAGCCAATGATTCTTCCACATTTTCTCCGCTAAAGCGTTGTGCTTTTTTACCATTGTATACTTTAGCACCAGAAGTACCGTATCCGTCCACTGAGAAATCAAAGTTTTTATAGTTCAATCCTAAAGTTACACCATACGTAGAATTAGGTAAAATTGAACCAACATATTTTTTGTCTTTATTAGCATCCAAAGCATCTTGAGTCACTTTGGCACCTGTTGCAGTATAATATAACATCTTACCATTTGCAGCATCAAAACCAGCATATTCATATATATAAAAACTGCCTAATGGTCTTCCTACTGAAGTATTATCTAATAGTTTTGTCCATTGCCCATTTGCTAAATCTCCACCAGTAATTGGCGCAAGCGTAGCATCTTTCAAACCTGTCAATTCATTTTTGTTATTAGAAAAATTACCTCCAACCCAGTAACTCAAATTGTCAGTTAGTTTATCATCCCAACGCAAAGAAATTTCATATCCTTTATTAGATACCTCCCCAACATGTGCTGGTGAAGAATTACTTATACCTGAAGTCATATAAGGTTTTGTATTCAAAATAACATTGGTTGTTGTTTTATCATACACGTCAAATGAACCTTTCAATCTGTTGTTCAACAATTCAAAATCGATACCACCAGAAGTTTCCTCGGTAATTTCCCATGATAAACTTGGATCAACTTGAGAATTGATAGTCGTACCTTCATTCAGTATAGAACCTCCTAAATAATAACTAAGACCAGAACTATACGCTTGATTATTAAGTGGAACATTTTGGTTTCCTAATTTACCCCAACCTCCTCTTAATTTTAATAAATTGATTCCCTTTACATTAGCCATAAAATCTTCTTTGGTAACAACCCAACCTAAACCAAAGGCAGGAAAAGTTCCCCAACGATAGTCTTTACCGAAATTTGATGAACCATCACGTCTAATTGTACCTGTAAACAAGTACCTGTCCATTAATTTATATTGGAAACGACCGAAATAAGACGCTATTTTATTTTCATTGAAAACTTCATCTTTATAACTAGTAACCGTTCCTACATAATCAACGTCTTTTAAAGACCAATAATTAGCATTTGCATTTACATTTTTTCTGGCAACGGTCAATTGTTCTCTTGCTCCTTTGATAGAAGTTTCAATACCTCCGGTTACTTCAATATCATGGATATCTGCAAAAACCTTATTATAAGTCAGGTAATTGGATAGATTCCAATTGAAATACTGATTTCTGCCTTTTGTCAATAAGTTAATATTCTTATCTGCAGGATACATAATTGTAGCTAGCTGACCTGGATTATTATTAGTTTGCCAAATAGCCTTTGTATCTTCAAAATTGTAATTTTTCCAAGTATAATATTCTCCGTTAAACTGTGAAGTGAATTTTAACGATTTTACAATTTCATAATCTAATTTTAAACCACCTTGCAATGTTATACTGCGTTGTTGTTCATCAAAATAGTCTAATTGAGCAACAGGATTACCAACATTATTAAAGGAAGAACCTGCTGTTCCTGCAAAACCATCGTTCCCAACATATGACACTCCATATTGTCCATTAGAAAAACGAACAGGAACTATTGGAGATTGCTTGTACGCATTTGTAAAGGCACTCAATGGTTTTGGAGTAGAATTTGTTGAACCAAAACTGAAGTTTTGATTTAAAGTCAGTTTTTTAGAAATTTTGTATTCGTTATTATTTCTAAAAGTAGTACGACTGTAATCTAAACCATTAAGAATTGCTTTCTCCTGATAATTTCCAATACTAAAGAAATATTTTATATTCTCCGTTGCCCCAGAAACCGAAACGTTATTTTGAGTATACGCTCCTTTTCTTGTAATAGCATCAAACCAATCCGTATTAACCGGTTGATCTTGTGAAAAAGTAGTCGTTTGTAAGGCTGCATTCGAATAGTGGGAATATTTATTACTTCCCGCCATTTTTACTTTTTTCAAAGGCTCTCTAAAACCTGCAAAGCTTTCAAATTCTACAGAAACCTTGTCTCCTTTACCTTTTTTGGTAGTAATAATGATAACCCCATTTGCAGCTCTTGTTCCATAAATTGCTAATGAAGAAGCATCTTTCAATATCTCATATGATGTAATATCATTAGTATTGATGTTGTTAATGTTCTCTGTAGGCATCCCATCCACAATAAATAAAGGAGTTCTTCCTCCTAATGCAGTTCCTAAACCTCTAATAACTACTGATGGCGTACTTCCCGGCAGGTCTGAAGAAATTACCTGAACACCGGCAGCTTTACCTTGTATGGCTTGTGAAGCATTCAAAACTTTAGTTTTAGATATTTCCTCTGCTTTTAATGACGTAATAGCGGTAGTATTATCAATCTTTTTTCTGGTTCCATATCCTATGACAACTACTTCTTTTAGTTCAGTATCTTTGGCTTCTTTCAAAGTGATGTCCATAGCACCTGACGTTGCATTCACTGATATGGCATCAAAACCGACCATACTTATTTTTAATACCTCACCAACTTTGGCATTGATATTAAAATTACCGTCAAAATCAGTATCAGCCGAAGTCTTAGAATCAACAGCAAAAATCATTGCTCCAGGAATTCCAATTCCACTCTTATCCAATACTTTTCCCTTAATTACTTGACCAGACATGTACGCCGGAAGTAGAATGAGTGCTAAAAAGCTAAAAATAAAATTTCTCATATATTAATAATTTGTTAAAGTTAGTGGGACCAAATTAGATAATTACAACGTTATAGTAACCATAATGGAGTTACTACATGAATACATCAAAATATTTAAAAATGATAAAAATTCTATGTTTTAAAGCACCTAAGAAAGGTAACGAGGTACTGTACTACATCGGTATGATGTAGTAATGATGTATTGTAATTTCGTAAAAAAATAGTTTAAATAATATAGTATCTATAAAAATACACCTTGTTTTATATCGTTAATAAAAATTTAGAAAGGTTTTCTTCTTGAGTAAGATTTAATTTCTTTCTTAATCGATAGCGATGCAATTCAACACCTCTAAAAGAAATATTCATCATTGGTGCAATTTCTTTGGAGGAAAGATTCATTTTTAGGTAAATGCAAAGCTTAATATCCTTTGAAGTAAGGATTGGAAATTTTTTAGAAAGGCTAATTATAAACTCATTATGGATTTGATTCAAATTTGTTTCAAATGTTTCCCATTCATGCTTGTTGACCGCATTGATTTTTATGGCTTTTTTTATCTCGCTTTTTAGTTTGTTGAAATCGCTTTCGGAATCTAAAATTCCTTGAATATTCTCTATCATTTCACTTTGCTTGGCAATAGAAAGTGATTTACCAGCAACTTCTGATGATTTAGATTGCAATTCCAATTCAAGAATGTGTTTTTCATATTCTTGAACATTCAACTCGTTTTCGGCTTTTAATTCCATTTCCAGGATTTTCTTTTGATGCTTTAACTCTTCTTCCTGCAATTTCAGTTTCTGAATATATTTCATCTTATTCCATTTATAATAAAGATATAGTATTAGACCGATAACAATCAGGTACACCAAAATCATCCACAAAGAGAAATACCATGCCTTTGCCACTATGAATTGAAAACTCGAAACTTTATTATAATGCAAACCATCGTTACTATAAATAGTCACATCGTGAGAACCACTAATAAGGTTATTCAAAATAATCAATCCTTCATTTATAGGAATGAATTCTTTTTTACCATCTATTTTATAAAATAAGTCCGGTTTTGTCGCTCCATAAATTCCGGATATTACATGTATTCTAAGTTCTGAATTATGCTTAATTTTTGATGTATTTTCAACTAAAACACCATCATTGAAAGCTTCAATCTTTATATTGCTTGTTTGCTTGTTTTTATATTTTAATTGAAGTGAAATAAAACCATCATCCAGATTCAAAAGATAGCTATCATTATTCTTAAACACTTTCAAGTTATCATTGATTATTTTTCCTTTATAATATTTCTCTTGAATACTGTTCTTAATGAATTTATTATCATTAGCATAAACATGATACAAAAGTCCTTCTTGAAGTACTATGAAGTTATTTTCATCAATAGCAACAATATCTGAAACGTTTTTGAAATTGGCGTTAAACAATTCATTTCCTTCTAACTGATTGGTGATTGAATTATAGGTATACCAAGATCTATTTATTAAAAAAAGGATTTCATTTCTGAACTCAAATATTTTCACGCCAAAATCATTACTTATTTTACTGCGTTGCGTAACATTATCAACACTTATAGTTTCATATGTATCATTATAAAGAATTCGATACAAACCTCTGTTATTATCAGCCGCCCAAATCTCATTTCTCCTATTTTGGGCAACATATTTTATGGGTTTCAGAATTTTTTTTATAACAATGTTTTGCTTCAAGTCATTACCATCATTATAAATAATTACACCGCTGTATGTTGCTTGCAAATAAGAATTATTAATGCCGCTTTTTGCCAAATTCCAACCGCCGTTAATAGTACTTAATTTATAGAACAATCCGTTATCATAGATAAAAGTTCCTTCGTTGTGACCTATAAGGTATTTATTATTTATTTTACTGATATTCCAGGCTTGCCCTTGTGTATTTGGAATCAATGAAAATTGCTTATCCTCATATTTAAAAATACCATGATTAGAAGCCATTAAATAGCCTTTTGGAGTACTCGCAACAGAATAAACAGAACCTAAAATTCCTGAGCTGTCATAAAATATAGAAATAGGAGAATTAACTTCAATATGAGCAATCCCATTATCCAATCCCAACCATAAATCATTCTCTTTGTCCTGACCGATACTTAGAATAGAATTGTTCATCAAGACGTTATTTCTATTGATGTTTTTATAAGAACCATCATTTAAATCTAAAACATAAACCCCTTTATTTGCTGTTCCTACTACGAGTTTATTGCTTTTTATAAACTGGGCAACATTGATGTTTGCGGCTTTTAAAATATCATTTAATGGATTTTTCCAAGGAGCCAAAACACCATTTTCCAGAACATAAACTCCATTCTTTTTAGTAAAAAAATACGTTTTGTCTTGGTATTTTTGAATGGCATGAATAACATTGTTTTCTAAAACATCCCATCCCTTTACTTTTTCTATATGGCCATTATTCATTTTATAAATTCCTTTCTCGACTGAAGCAATCAACAGTTCATTGTCTACAATAAAACAATAGGAAATAAGAAAAGGAAACTTTATTTCTTTTATGACTTTTCCATCAAATACAAAAACCCCATTAAAGGACTGAAAATAGATGTTGTTATTGAACTTAAATATCTTCCAGATTTCTTCATTGTTATTTTCATCAAAAACCTTATTGCCTTTGGAAATCGAAACATAGTGCATCTTTCCTTCTTTTCGAAACCAATACCCAAATTCTTTATAAGAACCAGAATAAATCTTGTCGCTGTCGACCATTATGGAACGAATGATTGTCTTGTTAGGCAACGTGTATTTTTCCCATTTTACGCCATCATATCGTACCAAATAATAATTATTGGCAAAATACATGGCATCATCATTTCCTTGTGCTACATTCCAAATCTGGTTATCTCCCTGATAATTAGACTTGTTGTAGTTTTCTACAAAAGGAAGTAACTCTTGAGAATAAAGGTGGAAGGAAAAAAAATACAATAGGATTATGAATGAAATTCTTGCTTTCAAAATGTGGCGTTTTATGTCCAAATATAAAGAGATTTCTTAAATAAAAAGTATAAAAAAAGCTTCCCTATTGAGAAGCTTTTTTAGAAAAGGACGTTTTTTAATTGGTCAGTAATTCAAATACCTGATTTGCAATTTCAATTTCTTCATTGGTTGGAATAACCAATATTTTAGTTTTGGAATCAGGTGTATTAATTTCTCGGATTTCCTTCGAACGGATTTCATTTTTAGAATCCTCTAATTCAATTCCGAAATAGCCCATATCCGTACAAACTAATTTTCGAATATAAGAGGAATTCTCTCCGATTCCTGCTGTAAAAACAATTGCATCGAGTCCGTTTAAAACTGCTGTATACGAACCAATATATTTTTTAATCCGATAGGCATTCATAGCTAATGCCAACTGGCAATCAACATTTCCTTTCTCCGCATTCGCTTCAATATCTCTCAAATCGCTATAGCCGGTAAGTCCCAACATTCCGCTTTGTTTCTGCAACATCGTATTCACCGCTTCAAGCGAATACCCTAACGAATTAACCAGATAAAAAATTACGGATTGATCCACATCACCGCTTCGGGTTCCCATAATCAAACCATTCATTGGACCAAAACCTAATGTATGATCAATACTTTTCCCATCTTTTATAGCGGTCATACTACATCCATTTCCTAAATGTATCGTAATCATTTTCGAGCCTTTATTTATAGAATTTTCTTTCAAATAATGAATCGCATTTTCCGAAACGTATTTATGACTCGTTCCATGAAAACCGTATACGCGTATTTTATTTTGTGTCAAAAGGTAATTTGGCAACGCATATTTGTGCGCCACCACGGGAATCGTTTGATGAAAAGCAGTATCAAAAACAGCCACTTGTTTTGCCGAATTGAAAATTTCCTCAGCCACATTTATCCCTTCTAAATTCGCTGGATTGTGTAAAGGAGCTAGATCAAAAAGCTGCCTGATTTTATCTTTTACTTCGCTGGTAATAATTACAGTATTCGAAAAAGCACTTCCGCCATGTACCACGCGATGCCCGACAGCTTCAATCTCATCCGTACTTTTAATTACCCCCACTTTTTCATCCATCAGTAATTTGGCAATTTTTTCCAAACCAATTTTATGGTTCGCAATTGGCAACGTTTCTTCTAATTTAGTGTTATCGGTTATATAGGTGAGATTTGAAGTTTCCAATCCTATTCTGTCAATCATCCCCGAACAAATGACTTCATTAGCTGGCATAATAATTAATTGGTATTTTATGGATGAACTTCCCGAGTTTATAATTACTATTTTCATTATTTATTATTTTTCCTCTCCACGACCCTCTGTAAAGGAGAGGGAGACTAGGTAGATATAAGTTGTATATATTTTTTCTGTTTTTTTAAATTTTTTCAAATTTTTAAACCGTTAACCAATTAAACGATTAACCCTTTAAATTTTTTATAATCCTTGTGCTTGAATAGCTGTAATCACGACTGTATTTATAATATCATCTACCGTGCAACCACGGCTTAAGTCATTTACAGGCTTGTTCAACCCTTGCAACATGGGACCAATTGCCAATGCGCCAGTTTCCCTTTGCACCGCTTTATACGTATTATTCCCTGTATTTAAATCCGGAAAAATCAAAACGCTGGCTTGTCCTGCCACTTCCGAATTTGGCATTTTGCTTTTCCCGACAGCCATATCAACTGCTGCGTCATATTGAATGGGCCCTTCAATTTTTAAGTCGGGACGTTTCTTTCTCACAATTTCTGTGGCTGTTCTCACTTTATCTACTTCATCCCCTTTTCCAGAAGAACCGGACGAATAGGAAAGCATCGCAATTTTTGGTTCAATTCCAAAAGCTAAACTGGAATCAGCGGATGAAATGGCTATTTCTGCCAGTTGCTCTGCGGTAGGATTTGGATTGATGGCACAATCCCCAAAAACAGAAACCCTATCTTCCAGACACATGAAAAATATTGAGGAAACCACCGATGAGTTTGGTTTTGTTTTAATGAATTGCAAAGCCGGTAAAATAGTCTGTTGGGTAGTGTGTGCTGCGCCGGAAACCATTCCGTCAGCATGACCTTTATACACCATCATAGTTCCAAAATAAGAAACATCTTCCATTAAATCTTTAGCCATACCCAGTGTTACGTTTTTTGCCTTTCGCAGCTCATAATAGGTATTTACATAGTCCTCATAATTTTCGGATTCTATTGGATTAATAATTTTAATTTTAGAAAAATCAAAATCTAACCCCAATTCCGAAACTTTGCTTTCTATTTGTTTTTTGTTTCCAATAATTGAAATATCAACCACATCCATCGCTAATAAGCGTGAAGCTGCAATAATAATTCTTTCATCATTTCCTTCGGGTAAAACAATGTGTTTTCTATGTTTTCTGGCTCTTTTTACCAAATTATATTGAAACATTTTTGGCGTCATTCCTTCCGCTTCAAAAGTAATCAGCTTTTCAGCCAAATTATCTAAGTCAACGTATTTTTCGAAAGTATGTATCGAAGTTTCAATCTTTTGTTTGTTGTTGG
Source organism: Flavobacterium esculini (assembly GCF_048284325.1). NCBI lineage: Bacteria > Pseudomonadati > Bacteroidota > Flavobacteriia > Flavobacteriales > Flavobacteriaceae > Flavobacterium > Flavobacterium esculini. The sequence continues at coordinate 63,234 of NZ_JBLVPI010000018.1, forward strand.
CATAAATTTTAGATTTAATGGAACCTATTTTATTGGTAATGTAATACGTCCCTTCCTCTACTGCAAAAATGGGAACAACTGGAGAAAGTCCTTCAATTAATTTTAGAATACTCTGTTCAGGCAATATATTTCCCGTAAGCAGTATTCCTGAAATTGTTGGATAATTAACGGATTCATTCGCCTGAAGCGCACCAAGAATAATATCAGCTCTATCTCCTGGAGTTATCACCAGACTATTTTCTTTCAAATGCAATAAATAATTACAAAGCTGCATCGCTCCCACACTAAAATTCCCCGTTTGATTGTTTAAATAAGCGGCGCCAAATAAAACTTTAGCATCTAATTTATTTACAATTTCCTGAATTGTGGGATTATTCAAATTAGAAATTAAAGGAATTGAATTCACCAATATACTTTCTGGTAGACTTTTTTTCAAACCAGTAGTTACTAATTCAATATTTTCTGGTTGCACTTTATTGGCGATTACAGCCAAAACTTCCACATCTTTTACTTTGAATGAATCGTACGCAAGATAAAGGCTATCAATCAATTCTTCTAATGTTTTCCCTACACCAGAGCCCACAATAATGGTTGGAATCCCTAGATTTTTGGCAATCAAAACATTCATATCCAATTCTATAACAGTTCCTTCTCCCGTAAAACTGGTTCCTTCAACCAAAACAAAATCGAAACGTTCTTCTAATTTCTTATATTTTTCAATAATTAAATCGAGAACCTCCCCAATTTTTCCTTTATTCTTCTTTTTGATTAATTTACTTTTTGTAATGGCAAAAGCATCTTCGAATTGAATATCTAATCCAAAATGACCAATCACCGTTTCAATGTGATTGTCAAATCCACCTTCTTCAAAATCTTCGACAATTGGTCTAAAATAACCTACTTTGGCAGTCTTGCCAATAAGCATGCTCATTAACCCTAAAGTTATAATAGACTTACCACTATTTTGTTCGCTTGTTGCAATGTATATGGCTTTATTCATCTTTTTGTCTTTATATTTAATCCAATATCAATTGAATGTACTTTTTGTTATCCGCTGGAGAAGACTCGCTTTTATTTTTAAAACCAACGACGCTTTCTAAAATAAATAATCATTCCAATTACTATTAAAAACATAGCTCCCATAACGCTATGATAGCCATATTGACGTTTAAGTTCCGGCATATTTTCAAAATTCATTCCGTAAACACCTACTATAAATGTTAGTGGAATAAATATAGCTGAAACTATGGTCAGCGTTTTCATTATCTCATTCATCTTATGCGTTTGTGCCGAAAAAAAGAAATTAGAAGCACTTTCCAATGAACCCATATCAGATTCAATTTGTTCTAAGAGCTCTAAACTCTTTTGATGCAATCGTGTAAAAAAACTAAAGTTTTCCATTTCCATTGCATTAAAGACATTGTCATCTTTTATACTTTTTATATCATACAAAGAATCCCGTAGCGGAATAATGGATCGTTTGAGAAAATTAAAATTATCGCGATGCTTTTCAATTCTTTCCAAAATTATTGGATCGGCACTATTTTTAGAAAGATTAATCAGTTCTTCCACTTTATCTTCTTCATTCTCTATGGTTATATAGAAATTTTGCATAACGGAGTCAAGCAATATATACAGAAGGTAATCGGCTTTTTTTGTTCTTACAATTCCCGAATGTGTTCGAATACGTTCCCGAATATGAGTAAAAAAATCACTTCGCTTTTCCTGAAAAGAAATCAAGATTCCATCTTTTATCAGAAAACTAATTTGTTCTACGCTGATGTTATCTGTATCTCCGGCTGGCAATAATGACTTTATATTAAAAAACAGAACATCTGACGACTCCTCTAATTTAGTTCTCCTTGTCGTATTCAAAATATCAGCAAGCATAAAATTATCGATTTTAAAGTAGTTTCCAATAGACTTTACCAATTCGATATTATTTAAACCGTGTAAATTCAACCAATTGGTTTTTTGCGGATTGATATATTTATCTAAGTCTGAAACCTTAAAATCTTCGTATTCAACCAAATCAAAATTGTCAAAAACAAACAATTGCATCTCGGACTCTTGAGTTTTATGAACTCCTGTATATTCAAGGTTATAGGGCTGAAGTTTCCTGCCTTTCTTGTATTTAATTTTTCTCATTCCAACTCATTTATATAGTAATATTACGAAAAACTTTTACAAAAATATTGGTTCTCCTTACTTTTGATATTTCTAAAATAAAACTCTCTTTTTTATTTATTATTTTGAAAAAACAAAGATAAGTCGAAATAATCATCCGTTTTATGAGATAAATCATGTTTCAATTACAAAATTTCACAAAAAAACCGAGTAGATAAACATTGCAATGCCTCTTTACTCGGTTTATTAATTTCAAAAATTATATTCTTTATTTACCATCAACATAATCCTGTAAATAGCTGAATCTTGGGGTCAATTTTCCATTTTCAGTAATTTTAGCTCTTTGTAAAATCCCGTCTTTGTCTTCGTTGAAAAATGCAGGAATTACATGTTCCATAAACATTTCACCAAAACCTTCACTGGCATCCTTTGGCAATTCGCAAGGTAAATTATCCACTGCCATAACTACAATTGCTGCAGGGTGAAAAACATCTACTTCTTTATTTTCATTTGGCCAATACCCATATAAAGGCTCCGCAATTGTTGATGATCTTAACGTACAAGCTATTGGACCATTGACATCACAAGAAATATCCGCAACAACTTTTATTTTGCAATCTTTCGACTGTAGCATTTCACTTGTAAGAATTACCGGAGCTTCATTGGCATGAAAATGTCCCGTAATATAGATATCTGAGACTTTAGTAAATCGTTCAAAATCGGATACATAATCTTGCGGATTTTCATAAAAATCGGTAAAATCTAATATTTTTCCGTCTTTACGTTTGTTGTATTCCAATACATCAACTTGAGTATAAACGGGCTGTGCATAATTCTTTGTCAAGTAATTTACGACGGAAACTTCCTTAACTTTCATTGCATCCAAAACTTCTTTTGCACCATTACCCACTTTTCCTGCACCAGTAATTACAAATTTCAAAGGTGGCAATACCAATCGCTTTAAATTAGCGATTAGTGCCTCTTTACCGGAAAGTGTATCTGCTTTTGGCAATTTGAACAATTCGAATTTTATTCCAAAAGCACGAATACTATTGTAAACACCAACAATTCCCGCATATTTTCCAAAACCAATTAACCTGCGATTATTAGCATCTACGATAGTTTCATGATCATATAAAACAATATTTTTTTCTAAAATTGCTTGCAGCAGTTTTCTGTTGTAAGGTTGTTTTTTTATGGTATGAGAAAAAAAGAAATACACTTTATTAGGAATTAGGTCTTCAACAGGAACTTCTTTTACTCCAAATAAAACATCACAATCACTGATGTCATTAGTAACTTCGATTCCTAAATTTTTATATTGTTCATCTGTAAAAATTCGAATATCGGAGCTTTCTACTTTTATAGATACGCCTTGATACATTTGTTTTATTCTCGCTAATTCATTTGGAGAAAAAACGACTCTTCTATCTGGTGGGTTTTTTCTTTCTTTTATGATTCCGAATCTCATTTTCTACGTTTTTATATTGATTTAATATAACTTATTTATATTTATTTGTTACAAATATAACATTTTTAAATAAATTGACTTTCTTTTTAAAATAAATTTACAAGTCTAAAACCAATTAAAAGCTGATGTCCAAAATGATACAAAACAGCAATTATAAAACGTTGATAAAATAGTGTTAAGGTTTCGGAAAAAAGAGGAATCAAAAGGGATTGATTCTATATATTTGTCGTTCTAGTACTATGAAAATGATATTTATAAAAAAAGCAAATATACTACAATTACTCGTCCTGATAATAGTTTTGAGTTCCTGTACCAAAGAGAAAAAGAAAATAGCATTAAGTGACGCTCAACTCCCAAAGAGTACATTGCCTAAAATGAAACCTTTAACGAATGAAAGGCCTAAACTAACTGCGGAATACATCGATTCTAAAAAAAGATCCATTGAGTCTTTTTATAATAGAACTTGGCCCAATCACAGCGCTAACGGAAGTTTTCTAGTAGCTCAAAATGGACAAATCATTTATGAAAATTATGAAGGCTACGCAAATTTTAGAGAGAAAAGATTAATAACAAGTACAACTCCGCTTCATTTGGCCTCTGTGAGTAAAGTATTAACTGCAACTGCCGTACTGAAGTTAATAAATGCCAAAAGAATAGATTTAGACCAAAAGGTTAATACTATTCTAAAAGAATTCCCTTTTCCGGAAGTTACTATAAAAACACTGCTAAACCATAGAAGTGGCATGCGTAATTATGCTTATTTTACGGATCGGGATAAAACTGTTTGGGACAGACACAACAGGTTAACCAATCAAGATATATTAACCATTATGGCAACTAAAAATATTGGATTAGAATCTAAAACTGATACAAGATTTAGCTACTGCAATACTAACTATGCCATGTTGGCATTGATAATTGAAAAAACAACTAAACTTTCCTATAAAGAAGCGATGAAACAAATTATTTTCAAGCCACTGGGTATGAAAAACACTTTTGTTTTTGATTATGAAAAAGATAAAGATAGCATAGCTCCTTCTTATAAGGGAAATGGTGTTGAGATCGGCAAAGATTATTTGGATGCTGTTTACGGTGACAAAAATATTTATTCTACCCCTAGGGATTTACTAAAGTTTGACAGAGCAAGAAACTCTACTGCTTTTTTAAATTCAAAGTTGTTTCAAAAGGTTTTTATAGGATACAGCAATGAGCGTAAAGGAGAAAAAAATTATGGTCTTGGCATTCGTATGATCAATTGGGAAACCGGACAAAATTTCTATTTTCATAACGGTTGGTGGCATGGTAATACGTCATCTTATGTCACTTTGCCAAAAGAGAAGGTTACAATAATTGCTTTATCGAATAAGTTTACAACAAAAACGTACAAAGTCAGAAAATTAGCTATGCTATTTGGCGATTATCCATTTCATCTTGACAAAGGTGAAAAAGAGGAATGATTTTTGTTATAGAGTTAAAAGTTTTACAATAGTAATTCAGGTTTTAAATTGTATCTTTGCAAACTCAAAATAGAAGGGGTCGACTGGTTTTGACAGCAAGTCGAATTGAAAAGTAAGCACGTCGAGAACTGGGACAATTCTCGTTAATAAAAGGTTTCAAAACACATACACGGCGAAGGAAACTACGCTCTTGCTGCATAATCTGAATCATAGTAAGATTAGCCTCGTTCCTATCAGATAGGAAAGCAGGATTTACCTCGAAAGCTTTGGTTTATAGCGGTCGATAAAGGTGAATCGTAAATTTAAACCTAGATTTCCATGAGCTTCGGGTGGATTTCGAAATTAAGAAGATAAGTCTTGCGCGACTGTTTCTGGTCAAACGCAAGATCGAAAATCTAATCAGGAAATAAACGCGTAGAAAGCCTTTTAGTTGCTTGTTTGGACCCGGGTTCGATTCCCGGCGACTCCACTCGACGGGATGATTGAAAAATCATCCCGTTTTTTTTCATAAATAAGATACCCTTTATCCCTCATTAATAGCTGATTATGAGAAAATATACTCGGCATTGTGGGTGTTCGATACACCCCCTTTTCATAGTATAAGTTCGTGTCGAACACCATACTTATAAATTCTCTTTTTTGAAGAGTTGTTGATCTCGAATAAACATCAGGTATGTCGGTAAGAAAATCCATATTTTTCTGCAAAATTTTATATACGTCCCCTACATTACTAGTCAGGCGTTGAATCGCTCCTTTTAGATTTAAAGAAGAGTAATTATAGGTAGCGTACCATCTGTCGTATGTTTCTCTTGAAATCTCGTTACTGATCCACTTTTCTTCAAGTGTGTATAACTTTGCTTCTGTATCTACTAATTCTTCTTTTTTAAGTATCAACTTTTCTCGATTACTTTTAATTTCTTTTTCTACTGATAAAGTACAGCCATTCTTAATGTCCTTTAGCATTTTATCTGAAATGCTCATCAATTTCAAAGCACCTAATAATTGAGTATGCGCTTTAAGTGCACTTATATTATTATGTTTGGGACATCTACATTTATAATAATAGAAATATTTTCCCGATTTACCGCGAGAAGGAGCACCAGTTAAAATATTACCACAATGGCATTTTAATATTCCTCTTAAAGGAATCCGGTCATCTAATACCGTTTTCACTTTTTCAGGCTTTTTCATTTTACTCTGTACCATTTGCCACGTTGCAATATCAATTATTGGCTCATGTATCCCCGGAAAAAGCCCTCCTGGGTGTTCTTTAAAAGCCGTAACATGTAATAGCCCTGCATAAGTAGGGTTTACAAGTATTCTTTCAATTGCGCTATTACCACTCCTGTTAAAACCTAATTCTCTTGCTTTCTCTTTAATCATATAGAGCGGAGTATCTCTTAAATAGATATCAAAGATGAATTTTACGATTTTTGCTTCTTTCTCTTCCACTACCAGACCACGTTCTTTTCTTTCACCCTCCTTACGATATCCAAATGGTGGTGAATTATGAACAAATCTCCCTTCTTTAGCTCGTGCGGTATATAGTCCGCCTCTAATTTTAACACTTCGATTTATATTGTCCTCTTCTGCAAGAAGTAATTGCAAACCAGCTCTAAAGAAACTTCCTGGAGTATCGTAATCAAAAGTAATTCCCTCGGTCACACTTACAACTTGTATTCCATATTTCGTTTGTAGTGTTTTTACCATGCTCATTGCTTCACCCGCGTTTCTACTGAATCTATCCAACTGATCCACTAAAAGATAATCTACATTTTTAAAATGAATAGAAATAAATTCTTGAAGCTTGATAAAATCAGGACGGTCAAATGTTTTAGCACTCTTACCCCTATCAATAAAAGTATCCACCAGCTCAATGTTATTTGTTTTTATCCATTGATCAGTATAAAGCTCTTGCCTTTCAATGGAGCCATTACTCTGTCCCAATTGACTGTATCTCAGATATCGTATCGCTCTTTTCATAATATTCTTTTAAGGTCATTGACACTATTATTTCAATGAATAAATTTACAATTTTTTGCTCCTTTTCCTGTTCTATAAGCACAAAATTTTCAGAAATTAATTCATCGACATCCTTGCATTTTTCTTTTCCATTTTTCATAATTTCAAGATTTTAAAATAAAAAAAGCCCGATAACGGGCTTTTACTAATTATAAATAGATATAATTAACTTCCTTTATCAAGAAAATAAATTTTACTCCCCTGATTTCTCTTACGAGTTGGCTCGTACTTAATATAGCCGTACTCGTTTAATTCTCGCATACATTTATAATACGTTTTAGGTGAAGAAATCTTGGCAATATCCATAATCTCATACCTGAAAGCTTGTATTGGATTAATAAAACCCTTATCCGCTCTAAACTGCAATAGCGCAACATAAATCCCAATATGCGTAATGCTAATTCGGTAATCATTTTCTATTGCTTTGAAGAAATCGGATAAGGGTTTTAATATTTCCATTAGAATCTACATTGAATTAGACTGCTTTTTTTTTCTCTTTTTTGCTTCCTGTGGGACTGCAGGCCCATCGTCATCATTACCCTGGCTTTGTCTTTTACTGTCCTGTTTCATTGACTTACTTTCTCCCTCAGACTGCTTCTCCTCTTTAGACTGACGGTTGTCAATACGCTTCATAGCACCATCATATGCATTAATGGTTTTGAATTGAGGATTCGCTTCAATATAGTGCTTGACCTCATTGCCCTCTTTTAAGAAAGTGGCCGATTGTAAGTTTCCTTTTTTCATGGAATCCATCAGATCTTCTTTAAATTTGGCATTTTCCAGTTCCTTGATTGGATGTTTGGACAATACAGCTTCCAGATCGTAACCGTAATTCTGATGGTACTGGTTTAATTTGAAGTTTCCGTTAGTATCGGCTTGTTTAAAATCCATCTGCACCCAGGCATTGTATACTTCTCCTTCTTTATTGGTCAAATCCTTATTCACTGCTCTTCCCTCCATAAGGTTATAGGCTTCCTTCATGGTAATATTACTCCCCTTATTGATATAAAAAGTCTGCTCCAATGATTCTTTAGAATTATCTTTTTGTAAATCCACTTTATAGGAATTAAAGAAATACATATCACTTTCTTTTGACTTCTTGAAATTTAATGTAGCGGCAGCAGTATCGTTACCATACTGAGCATTATGATTCAAAGTGAAATTTGGTTCCTCTTTTTGCATTTTGACTTTCAATTCATTTTCCAGTCCTTCACCGAAACCGGTGTACTTAATCTGGTCTTTTAAGTATTCAAAATTTTTCTCGTTCATGACTATTTAATTTAAATGATTAATAACTATAGTTGGTTCAAAACAGTAACCTTTACAAGCTTTTTGTTCTTCACATGCAATTCCACATGTCTTCCACCATTCTTTTCCATTAGCTGTATGGATAAGTGTTTTTTCTCAGGAATCGTAAATTTTGGCACCGCAAACACAAATGTATTTTCTGATTCCCCGTCAATTGTAGCTACATTATTAAGAATATAGATTGGCGTAATTTCGATTTCCTGTGAAGCGGTTCTTTTTACTTTTTTATTGTCTCTAATAAAAAAACGGAGCTGATCCACATCATAATTTATTTTAGAGTTGTTTGAGACCAATATTCTGTAATACATCACATTATTTTGGATAAAAATTCCATTTAAGTGAAATTTGATGGCATACTTGTTTTCTTTTTCACCCCGTATATTTTTCTTATTATAGAAAGCTAACTTGGAATATTGCTGTAGCTCCTGCTCGTTATTGCTTTCAGATGAAAAGTAAATTTCCTGCCCTTCCTCTTTTGTCTTATTCATGGAGAGATTCAATTGTGGTGATTGCTCATCATAATTTAGAACATAAGAATACAGTTTGCCATCAGCAGTAACCACCGTAAGATTGGTTTGAATAAACCCTCGTTGTGCGGCCTTAATCTGCAATATATTTACAAGTCCTTTAGCTTTCTGAACGAGTACATCCTGACTGCCCCGATCTACACTTTTAATGGCATACGGGAATACAATATTTGTAGTTTTTGAATACCCAATCACCAAAGAATCTGGCTCAATCTCCGACAAACTGTTTTTACTTATTTGCTGTGCAGATAAACCGATGGTAAAGAGTAATACATACGCCATAACCAATACATTGAAGTTTTTCATAGTTAATAATTTTTAGTTTTAATTAGAACCATTTTGTTTTTGCTTTTCATCGCGAAGCAGTACCTGATAGCCGGCCTTTACAACCACTTTAATAAGCTTCACTTTCTTACTGAGCAAGCTTTTAGCCGCCTCAATTCCTACTCCTGCTGCTTGTGCTCCCCATGAATCATCAAGAGACGTTACACCGAGAGTCTGCATAGAACGGTCAGCAGATTCTTTAGCTACATCTCGGTTAATGGCTCCTGGTATATAAATTCCATTGAGTCCGTCCATATCGTAAACCGAAAGGTCAACTGGGAATAAGGAGTTATCATAGCGCAGGCTATTTATCTTGATAATGAGCCGTTCCCCTTTTAAGGAAGCCGTTCCAAACAAGAAATTATCCTTTGGAATCTTAACCCCATTAATAAAAATAGCATTGGCAAGCCTCATTTTTACTGTCGAACCATTTACAATAGTCTGCGTTTCATGGATAACTGCTGCTGTTGCATTTTGATTATGGTCTGTAATTGTAGGCTCATTTAAGGAATAAAATCCATTACCTTTCGATTGCCCATCAGATACAGCATGATTTGTTGGGGCAATTTGCAGGGAAGAAATATTATCTTCTTTTGTTTTAGTAGTGATGGCAAACACCTGACCTCGCTGCGCTTCGGAAACCTTTCTCAGTTTTTCCTGTACCCTGTCGGGATGCTGAATATCCAGTATGCTTTCGAGCATCCCGCTAAGCTGCTTTAATTCAGGATCCTGCACATCAGTCCGAACATTCATAGACTGCATCATCTCTTCCAACTTGTTAACATCCTCTGAATGTACCTCGTTAGTACTTCCCTTGGCATAGTTACTAAAATCGGGGCTTTGTGTTCGAGATGTAATTGGCTTATTGATAGCTCTTTGAAGTGCTTCCAACTTTTCATGAACTTTTTCTTCATTTGGATCACGATACATAGCCGAGTTTAAGCCACTACTTCCTTTTCTAGAACTGCTTCGATTATTAGAAGTACTAGTAGCAATTTCTGTTGAATCTTCCTGAAAAGAGGGACTGAGATAGTTTGGATCCTTTTTTATTAGTTCCTCTAGTTTAGTAGAGTCAAGTGCTGCTTGTTCATAGTAATTCATTTTATCCAACGCAGTACCTTCCTTCAGGTTCGCATCCGGAAGCTTTATATTAAATCCTTCTTTTTCAACGAACGACGCATTAGCAGCATCCATTTTTCCTCCGCCCAATGCCCAAAACATAATGGTGACAAATGGTAGTACCAATAGCGGCATTACCAGAAGTATCTTGCGCTGTCTAAGCATTTTCAATGATTTCATTTTTTGTTCCATGATATTAATTTTTAAATTGTGAGTGATACTGATTTTCTACTATTGTAATACTGTCCAGTAATCCAGGACGGCATTGCCTGATGCTATCCTGTGTTTTTTTCCCAGTAGGGCTGCGACCCAAACTATCCATGTACCTGCGAAAGCGAATGATTCTATCATATTCGATTTTACTTACAGAAGCAGTAATCTTAACCATTTTACCCGCGGGTTCTTTAGCATTTGCCGGTTTTGTAATCGGTAAAATGGTTATAGTGCTGGTTGTGGTCTGCGAAAAACTGTCCACTATCACGTAAATACTGCAGCCACTCGTAAATACTATAAAACAGATCAGGATCACAATCCAACTTTTACGTGATAAATGTGCCGTTTTAAGTTTCAGCCAATTGGCGAACTTGTATTGCAAGCGAAGATTAGCTTCATCAAATTTTTGCAATAGATTTACTTTTAAACGATCCGTTTTAGCGCGCTCTTTTTTATTGTTTCTTTTAAATGTAAATAGCATATCAGTAGGGTTAATTATTTACGGTTTTCAGTACTCAAATCCCGATTCTCGATCGTATTCCATCGCTCGACTAAAAAGCCATGCGGATTATTGTCACTGCGGGAAACATTCCGAAGATTTCCTTCTGTTATCAGGCTGCGGTATGCAATACTGGTAGTTCTGATAATATTTTGAGTGGCATAACATCGGAAATGGTATGGATATTTATTGATGTCAACTGAAACACTATCCACCTTTATGGTTTGACTGATATTTCCTGAAATTATACCCGAATAATACCCGTTCTCTTTCAAGTCATCATAAATTCGTTTTGCGCTGTCGTCGGCGAGGTAAAGTGCCTTAGTAACATTACTTCTTATCACTTTATCATCGGGATCAAGAGTAAAGAATAATTTGTGAAAAGTCATCACATGATCCCTTGCCTCAACCGGTATATTGTCTTTTCTGTCCGAAGCATACGCTTCTAATGCTTTACCATTAGCCAGTATATAGACCTTATCTTGCATTTGCGATACCAGACTGAAACTCTTGTAAAGAGCAAAACAGCTTATGATGATAGTTCCTCCAACCACCAACATTGTGAAGCCGCGAACATGCCGAAAGGCGGTGTCAATATTTTTCATTTTGCCAAACATAATGTGTTTTTTTTAGCCGTTAAGAATTGCCTTTTAATTTATCACCCATATAACTATCCTTGTCTTTGAAATAAGGAGCTGAACTACCTGATCCAGACATACTTTGAGACATGCGCCCTGCAGCATTGCCCATAGCATCCACGACCATCCCTGCACCGGCAGATGCCGTATTAACAGCCGAAGTGGTAGAATTGCTGAAGATACTAGTCACTTTTTGGCCTAAAGCGCCACCACCACCTGCATGTACTATGTAGTTAGCGACTGAGGGAACAGTAAAATACCCTACGATTCCAATAATCATGAACACCAGATAGGCCATATCGGTTTTACTAAAAAAAGTATCCCCATAATCATTGGCCTGTGCTATGTCAAGTTGAAGCATCTTTTCTTGTATTTTTCCGATGATACTGCCAAAAATATTGGCAACCGGAAGCCATAGGTAAATATTGATGTAGCGTGCCAACCACACCGTCAGTGTATGTTGAAAACCATCGAAAACTGATATACCGAAAACCAACGGTCCCAAAATAGAAAGCACTACAAGCTGGAAAGTCCGAAGGGTATCAATACAAAGTGCGGCCGCTTCAAAAAGAACCATCAACACTTCACTCATCCATTCCTTAACTGAATTACGAAAATTGTAGGAAGCCTTGGACATGGCAAACTTTACATCATTTCCTATTCCTTCAAAGATGCCCTCTTTTGAAGGATCGGCATCATCATGCGTGTACTTATACCATTCGTCCCGGTTGCCGCTTCCATCTGTACCAACATACATCTTCCATGGATCTGTCTCCTTAATCGCTTCTTCCTTTTGTTGAAGCAATAGTACAATAGCTTTATTTGAACCTTCTACCATCGAGGCAGTTGCCGTAACAGTGGGTTTCATAACACCATTAATCATATCCAGTACCAATGGGAAATTAATAATGCAGAATCCAATCACAAAGGGACGAAAAAGCGGATAAAAATCGATTGGTTCAGCGCTGGCAATATGCCTCCAAACTCTGGAGGCGGTATACCAGATAGCGCCAAATCCTGCGATTCCCTGCCCAACTCCCAATAGGTTGTTGCATAAAGGCATCATCTCGTCGTATAATTGATCCAGCACGACATGCAAACTGTTCATATCACTCGCCAAACCCTGTGCTCGGCTCACAATAGGCAATACCATCCCCGCGGTTGCAAATAATGCAGCCTTGCTCCTCTTTATCATGTCGTTCCGTATTTAGTTATTTACTTTGTAGATGCTGCGCATTGCATTTACATCATTGCGTTCCTTTGCTCTTTGGATTGCCAATACTGACGTATTATTATTAAAGCTTCGTAGAAACAAGAGCTTATCCTGCATATCAGCATAAACCTTGTCAATAGCTGCGAGTCTTTCATCATCAGACATTCGCAGTTTATTAGCCGAAATCACCGAGGTCAACTCATCCAGATTTCTTAGGCTTTGCTTAAACAGTTTAGCATAAACATTTTCGAGATAAGTAATTTCCTCCGCATTGAAATTGCCACTGTTTCTGAAACGGGTAAATGCGGTCTTGTATTCTTTTACCAAAAGCATCTGATAATGGACAATATCGCCAACTCTCTTGTAATTTCTTACCGTAGGACTTACCTTCATCAGCGCGTCAAGGAATATTTCATGAAGGCTAAAATTTCCTTGTGATAAATCTTTAACAGTGTTGTAGCCTCCATTAAGAATTTCATATCCCTTTTTCATATCTTTCAGAATCTGCTTGAACTGTGCTAGCTTTTCGACATTCAACAGCAACTGCTGCATTTCCTGTGATTGCGCAGAAACTTTATGCGGGAATACCATTCCCATCAGGATAATTCCTAAAATCAGTAGCCTTTTCATGGTAAATTGTTATTAAAGCCCTGCAACGCACGGCTGGTTTTAACATCCGTAGCCTCCTTCCCTCTTGATAAGGATATCAGTCTGGTTTGATTGCTAAAATCCTCGCAAAAAGTATAACTCTCCAGCATATTTTGATACAGCACATCAATTCGCTTCATTCGCTCGTCATCTTTCATTTCAAGATTTCCCTCTGTTACTATTACAATCAATTCCTCTAAAGTACTTTCACAATTTTCAATTAAGCGTTCCAATACTCTTTTTATATAAGCTATTTCGTCGCCGTGAAATAAATCGTTTTGCCGGACTTGTCTTATTGTCCGGCTATAATTTTGCAAAATCTTTACTTCAAGTGATATAATCTCACCCACTCTGGTATAGCTTTTTATTTTTGGATTAATCTTTTTTAGTGAATTGAAATAATCCTCATGAAGATTAAATTCACCTCGTTTAAAATCACCTATTGTATTGAGTCCTTTTTGAGCGATGGAATATCCTTTTTGAGCATAGCCGATATACACCTTAAGGGCAGCAACCTGCTGTATCAACATTTTTCTTTGCTTTGCCTGTGCGTAACTATTTCCATTTAAAAATCCTGCAAAGAGTAGCAATAGCACTATTTTTTTCATGACTTTAGGGTTTTTAATTGGGAATTCCGTAAAATTTCTTTACTGCATTCACATCTTTTTTCGTTTTTGCTCTCTGAAGGCTTAATAGTATGTTCTGCCTGTTGAACAGCGAAAGGTCATTATAGTTGGAGTCAATCTTGTCCGCTGCGGCATTGATGATTTCAAGCCTTTTGGCATCGCTCATCTGCGTGGTAAAAGAGTCCAATACTAAAAAGATTTGGTCAATATTTTTCATACTTTCATTCAGTATACCTGAGTATACTTTTTGCATATAGTCTAATTCGTCCGCATTAAAATGACCGTCTTGCTGGAATAGGCTCCAAGCCCTTTCGTAATCCTTCACAAGCCGAACTTGCTTTTGGGTGATATCCCTGATGCGCTGGTAATAGGTAATAATGGATTTGACCTTCATCAGTTCATCATAGTAATTTTTATACAAGTCTTTTTGCTTCTGGGTCCATTCCGATATCTCATCCAGTTTTAATTTGGAGAGGGTATTTTCTAATTTTTTCTGGGCATTCTGCAACCATATTGTTTTGTTTTGTAGCCTTTGGATCCGAAGGTCAATTGCCAATATAACTTTCTTTACGGCTTCCTTAATCAATCCAATTATTGGAAAAGCCGCAACAGTTGCTGCCGGTCTTGCAGGAGTACTTATAAGCAATAGGCATAGCAAGCCGACCATGATTTTTTTCTTTGCTTTCATAATTGTTTATTTTAGTTTGTATTACTAATGTATCGGGCGTGTTATTTAATTTTTGTCCTCAAGCTTGCGCACGCAAATCATTTGCCAGTGCCGCTATCCCTTTTTTGATGTCACCATCAAATTTTTTGGCGTAAGCCTGTACTTTTACTTTTTCTGTTTCTTCTGTAGTGTAGGCCAAATATTCTTCGAGGGATACTTCTGTACGATACACTTTAGACAACATTCCTCCCAAGGAGATAAATACTTCCTTATATTTTTTATCGGGGTCATTGGCCTTATTGACCGACAAAACCAATGCTTTTTCCTTTTCCGTAAGTCCCAGCAATTCCTGAATTTGGTCGAATTTATTTTGGTATTTACTCTGATCCAGCAATATTTTACAATCGCTGTTATTGATGATAGCTCGCTTAACCACAGGAGATGAAATAATATCCTCCACTTCTTGTGTGACCACTATTGCCTCTCCAAAAAACTTTCTCACTGTCTTAAATAAATACTTTATATATTCTGCCATACCTTCCTTAGCAATAGCTTTCCAAGCTTCCTCTATTAATATCATTTTCCGGACCCCTTTGAGCTTACGCATCTTACTGATGAAGACCTCCATAATGATGATCGTCACGACAGGAAAAAGTATCGGGTGATCCTTGATATTATCCAACTCAAATACAATAAACCGCTCTTTCAATAATTCAAGATTATCTGTGGCATTAAGCAGGTAGTCAAATTCTCCTCCTTTATAATAGGGTCGCAATACATACATGAAATTATTGATATCAAAATCCTTTTCCTTTACCTTATCCCCTTCCAGCACCCTGACAAAATCACCTTTCAGGAAATCGTAAAAACTGTCAAAACAAGGAAACAGTTCTTTGTTTGCTTCGAGCTTTTCATAATACAACTGTAATGCATTGGATAATGCAACATATTCGCTTCGGTTGAATGTTTCATTGTCTTTTTTCCAAAGCGCCAGCAGTAAGGTTTTTATGCTTTCCTTTTTCTCTGTATCCAAGCTGTCCCCTTCGCTGATATAGAAGGGGTTAAACCGAATAGGATTCTTTTCATCATAGGTAAAATAATAACCGCCCACCATATCACAGAGTCCTTTGTAACTATGTCCAACATCAACGAGTACAATATGAGTCCCTTGTTCATAGTAGCTTCTCACCATATGGTTGGTAAAAAAGGATTTACCGCTTCCGGAAGGCCCGAGGATAAACTTGTTCCGATTGGTACATATTCCCATTTTTATAGGCTCATCGCTGATATCAACATGCACCGGCTTACCAGTCAGGCGGTCTCCCAGACGTATTCCAATGGGGCTTAGTGACGAACGGTATCCCGTTTCCATATTCAGGAAGCAAACCGCTTGTTCTGCAAACGTATCAAAAGTGTCATTCATGGGAAAGTCTGCGGCATTTCCGGGAATACCTGCCCAATAAATTTGGGCTGCTCCAACGGTTTCCTGCTTGGCAGCTGCATCCATTTGTGCCAGTGCTGAAGAAACCTTGTTTTTTATATTTTTCAGTTCATCTTTATCTTCTGTCCACGCCAATACATTAAAATGAGCCTTTACTGGTAAGCGCTGCTGGCTAATCGCTTCGTTCAGGAAATCATTGGTAGCATCACGCGCAATTAGATTCGCCCTGCTATAAGCAGATAGTGATTGCAATCGTAATCTTTTACTTTCTAGCTTCTGTAACATTTTTTGGGCATCCTCTATGAAAATGTACTGGTTATAAATATGACTGCAGGAAAGCAACTGTCCTAAGGTAGATGCGAAGCCTATACTGAATTTGGTCTTATCAGTCGAGTACCTGTCATAGTTGATTCTGGAACCGCAAAGAGCAGGAAGGTCAGCTGCATCACCCAGCGTATAAATTTGACAATGTTTATCTCCAACCTGCAAGCCGTCGTTGAAAGCGATATCTTTAAAAATAAAAGAGTCTTCTTTTTCAGAAAGCGAGCAGTAACGCTCTATAATACCCATTTTTCTACTATGACTTCTGAGTTCGTCATTACCCAGACGGGTTAATTTCACAAAACCACTGTCTTCCAATATTCGTCTGAATTGCCCGGTACTATCTATAAATTCCTGACGCAGTTGTTCATTTAATGCTTCTTCGGGAACTATTGAACTCCTAAGTAAATTAGAGAACAAGGAACTGGATGTTTTTCTGCCTGCTGGTTTTTTGGTCAGTAAAATATAACAGGAATGATCCAAAAAAGGACGCTCGTTAAAAAAACGCTCGCTACTTCGTGTAAGGAAACTAGTGTCCTCATTAGTGAAATCAGCTTCAAATTTGCTATCAATAAACCAGTCTTGTTTATGGAATACACTGAACTTTGGGAGCAATTTTATAGCTTTAAGCCACGCTTGGTGAAATGCTTCGTATTCCTGATCCGACAAGGTAAATATCTCAGGAAGTTCTACCTTGAACACCACAGTCACATCACCTTGTTTGGATAGGATGCAGTCGTGTTCCACATCCATAATCGGTAAAATATCATCTATCATCTTTTCCATCTTCCTTTATTTACATATTTATAATTTTTGGCCAAATGCTATTTTTCCATTTTGAAAATTTTCCTGCTCTGCGTTCTAATGGCTTTAGGTATTTGTCTTTTGGCTAAAGCTTTCATCATGCCATGTTCTCCGTATTTATGGCTCATTTTATAAGCTTTCATGACCAATAATGCTCCTGAAGTACCTATGATACCAATGCAGGCAAGTGATGGCAGACCAATGATATACATAAAAGAAAAAAGAAATAATAGAACTATAACACCCCCTCCTAAATACCATATATACTGCGCTTTAAGCCCCTTGAATTCAATACTCTGATTAATACCTTTGTTGATTTGATACACACTGTTTGCCATGGTTAGTGTTTTTAAGAGTTGATACTTTTAAAGATGATAGAAGAAGGGGGCAATAATTCAAGTGATTTCTTCTTATGACTGAATCCAAACTTTCCCTGAATTGAGAATACATTTCCGAAAACTCACTATCAAACGGGGAACAATCGGAAAGGATTAAAATATTTAATAAAGGGTTTATTGCGATATTGGAATCGATACTCTTTCTCAAAAGGAATTCTAA
Source organism: Flavobacterium esculini (assembly GCF_048284325.1). Classification (NCBI taxonomy): domain Bacteria; kingdom Pseudomonadati; phylum Bacteroidota; class Flavobacteriia; order Flavobacteriales; family Flavobacteriaceae; genus Flavobacterium; species Flavobacterium esculini. The sequence goes on from NZ_JBLVPI010000018.1 coordinate 81,217, forward strand.
ATATTTTATTATTTAGTCGAGATAATACTATGTCGAATACCGTTAAATTCCGAAGAAGGATTGAATTACAGTTGCCACAACAACAAGAAAAACGCAACTTCCAAACCAGGCTGCTGCCACTTTTCCAGTATCAGGGTCTCCTGCATTCCACTTTTGATATACCTTGACAGCACCTATCAAGCCCAAAAGAGCACCTATTGCATACATCAGTTCGGTACCGGCATCAAAATAGCTTCGCACCTGCGCATTAGCCTCGTTAATTCCGGCAAGACCGTCTTGGGCATAAGCTTGATAATTAACTGCCAGCACAATAAGAGCAGTAGTGACAATTCCTTTTTTTTGTTGAGTAAATTTTCTAAAATTCGAGAGACACTTTTTCATAACACATTATTTTAAAAATTCAAATAATTAGATAAAAAAGCGGAGGTTTAGCCGCTGTCTCAATACCTCTTTCCTGTCACATAAAACCATACCGCATGAGACGGACAGGGGCATTTCCTCCGCAATGTTGTATTAGTTTTTTTTATTCCATAACCCTTCCGCTTCTTGTTGGGTTAAATGGATAGAGTCAAGTTTGTCACATTCAGAGACAATAAGTTCGCTGACTGAAGAGCGAAACGGAGAATTTTTTACAGATGGATATTCAGTAAGAACCAATCCGATATAATCGATAAATTCCTGTTGGACCAGTTTTCTTTGAGCCGCATCTGCGACAACATTTTTCAATCTTTCTACCAGATGATCTACATCCTTAAAAGTTTGGTCGGATTCTGTTAAATAAGAGGGAGAGGGAGTATTATCAGGAGATTCCTGATAAGCTAATTCAGATGGTATTTGCGGATAACTTTGAAATTGAAACTTCCGTTTTCCTGATACAATATCTTTAATATCTGCAAAGTAAAATCGCAACCCAACAAATAAATACCAACTTACTCCTAGCAGGACAACTACAACTATATAATTGCCCCATGAAATGTTTGTAAACATACGCTCATCATTTTTATCGTTCTACATTAGTTTTTCCAACACGGATAATTGAAAAGTATTCCAAATCCGGGATGTTCATCATTACAGGGCAAAGAAACGATGGACTGCAAAGCTCCACAAGTCCAACTTTTTGTTGTACCCGAGTTGTTCCCTTTGTAACCCCAGAAAAACCAATGGAAAAAGAGAAAAAAAAAAATATAAAAAATAAAAAAACCTCCAAAAAGGAGGCTTGATAAACAGTATAATTAAAAAAATATAAACCGAAACAGAAAAATTATAGTAGGTAGTTCGAGCATATAAAAATAAGTGTGCTCCTTATTGAAGGATCAATAAATCAACATCTGACTTGCTCATAATCCGCCATCCGTTTTCCATTAGTAAAAAATGGGCTTTATGTTGCTTTATTCTTGACGAACCTTTTCTTAATAAAGATCCAAAAACAGTATTATTTCGCACTGTACTATATTCAACAATTGCCATTTTACCGGAATTCAAAATCATGATCTCCTTAATGGCGCCAAATCCCTCAACCGCAATCTTTACTTTTTGAATGTTACTTTTTTTATCATCTTCAGAAGTGGGTAAGAAATAAGGATTAGCTGCATCTGTAAAGTGTATCAAAGGCTCTCCAATATCCTTTAGCTTTTGGGTGCGTTGCACAGTTACCATTCCTTTCTCTTCCAATCCCGACTTCAGCACCTTTCGGGCATGTTCCGGATCACTGCGATAAATATCATAATCTAAAACCCGAGGATAGTGATATTCTTTCTTAATGAGTTCGATAGCTGTTTTCTCGTCTAAAGTCTTGTTAGTACAACTAGTTATAGTAATGATTACAACCGTTAAAATGTAAGATAGTTTTTTCATATTTGTTATATTTTAAATGTATTGCCATTCAATTAATATTCTTTTATTTGCTTTATCATCCGTTCTAATGTTTCAATCACGATTTTCTTATCTCTTTCTTCTGCGACGTAGGATTTACTGCGCATTGAATCGTAAGAAAGATCGACTTTGTTAGGCGTTGATAAGAATGGGACTATTGTTTTAAAGACATGGTTCATTGATTTGGCAATGAGAATTTTTAATTCATCAGAGGCACGCAATAGTAACGCCGTCTGATCTGTTGAGAGCTTGCATAAAACTTTGTCGTTCATATTACCAATTACAGTTGTTTGATTCTGTTTCTTATCAACATTGACTAGGGGAATAACTGAGAAATGTAACTTCTTCTCTAGATACATCATTTCATGTTTAAACCAATCGCTTAAGACCGTTTTCAAATCTTGATGATGCGGGTTTAGGATTACCCCGTCCTTGCAATGAATCTGATTGAATTCTTTAAAATAAAACAAAAGAGTTTCCATCTTACCAGTTGCATTTTCACAACAATTTATTTTGTCTGCCACGCAATTTGTAAAATAGTTTATATATGTCCTACTATTAAAATTCATGTAAATTAAGATCTCGTCTAATGCTGAGTTAGAATGGTCTTTATTCTGCATAACTTTTAGCAATTCTAATTCTTTGATCAATTGCTTCCTGTACAATACTTGTCGGAATGTTACCTTTTCATTTCCTTTGGAGTTTACGAAAGAATACAAACTATCAAAAAGTATAGTAGTAACCTTTTGATCATTTATAGTAGAAGTTGAGCTATTTTTCAATTTATCAATTTTCTGTTTCAGTTTCTTTTTTGATATCACCAAATAGGTTGCAGGAACTCGCAGATCTAAACTTAAGTAATCAGAGAATCGAGTTTCTATAAAAGATAACAGCTCATCAAAACACGAGATTAACGTGTTTATCACTTGCTTTAAATCAAATCTTTCAAACGCGACATTATGGCTTCTCTCGATAACATTATCTAAAAAAATTATTAAGGAGGAATGATAATTCCCGACTATAATCTTAATTTGCTTTTCCTTATTAAGCGAAAAAACTTTGATCTTAAATTCAGATTGAATAAATAATGTTTGCTCTATTGTCTTTTCAATAATTGCCTTTGACTGGACTGTTGTTATTTCATTTACATCAGTTTTGCTAGGATTCAGGGTGAAAGTTACCAGTAAATCTAGCCATTCTAAAAGATAGGTCTGATTCATACTTCTTACTTTTATTTACTAAATAGTACTTTTGACTTATTATCAAAAGCACTCTGATCAATATTGCTAGAGAATATTTCTAACCTGTTTACTTTAAATTATTCAATAGGTATTTAACCTTAAGCGATATTCCGATGGAGACATCGCAGTGTATTTTTTGAAAAAATTGCTAAAAAAAGAAATATTGCTAAATTGTAATTCTTCCATAATATACAAAATGGTCAAATCTTCGTTTTGAAGTAAGATCTTTACCTCCAAAATAAGTGCTTCTTCAATAAATTGCTTTGTTGTTTTTTCAGTCACTTCCTTAACCGTTTTGGTAAGGTGACCAGTAGTAATAAACAAAGCATCAGCATAGAACTTTACGCCGTGTTGTGTCTTGCAATTACTTTCTAAAATTCTAAAAAATTGCATAACAATTGTTTCTTTTCTGGTGTATCTTATTTTAATATGCCGCGAGTACATGCTGTATATGCCTGCTAACTCATATAGTAATAGATTAAAACTAAAGAGCACTGCCTCATTTTTAAAAATATGCTTGTCTGAGCGTCTTCTTTTGCTATCTATCAATTTAAATAAATCAATTAGTAGTACTGCATCTTTACCTTTAAGAGAAACCTTAGAAGGGACTTTTGTAATAAAAAATTCAAAATATCCTACATACGGCCTCCTTATACTGTTTTTAAAAATAAACGCTGAGGGAAATGATACTAAAGAAATCTGCAGCTTATCACTCCTATCCAAAATTTCACAAGAAGACCTTGTTGGAATTACTATAATTTCATTTGCAGAAAGATAAATCTTTGCATCTTTTATTTGAATACTTAAAGAACCTGAGTTTACGATCAGTATCGAAAAGCAGTCTACCTTAACCAGTTCATGGAATGAAATATTAGATGAAATATTTTCATAAACATGGACTACCAAACCTAAAGGACTATATTTTGAATTCTTGTTTCCCAAAATAATATTTTGTGCTACAATTTTAATTTATAGAATGAATGAATTACCTCTTACTCTACTTCATCTGTTTTCACAGGATTAGGAGAAAGTAATTTCGCTAACAATACGACTGAAACAAATAATAAATTTGAAACAGTAGTCCCGAAAAAAAGAAATGCTAAATTCCGTGGGTTACCACTTTTTATCTCACCATTTGTGAGATAACCAATTATTTCATCGTAGCTCAATAAGTCTACGATGAAATAAAGGCTAACTAGATTGAAAAGGATCAAAAACACTGTAAACGCATATATTATTTCCTTTTCAGTCAATAGGATTCGATACATCATCTGTCAGCTACAACATTGTTTATCATAATGCCTGTTACAAGTGATCTACTAACCGCCGTAAATGAATTATCGATAGCGCCACTAACTCCTCCAACACGATTACCTACAGATGTACCCCAATCTTCATCATAGGGCGGCTGCTTATCATAGTAGAGTGAATATCTGGCTATAGATGATGTCGTGAGGATTATTCTCTTATCCTCATCACTAAAGTTAATATTAGTCATCACAGCCGATTCATACGAAATTATGGATTCATAGATCGCTCCATACTCTTCGTTATTCCATAAAAGTGCAGCGTTCATAAAACTGGAAAGACTAATTTTTGCAGCACTTGTCATGGACGAATTTGCAATGGCCTCATCCAGTTTAGCCTCCGGATTATTTACAATCTCTTGTATCTCTTCAAGATTAACAGGTATGCTCCTTTCCAAATTTAAAAGCGTCAGATCGCTATTTGCAGCTGCGATGGATTCAATCTGTTCGCTAATTTGCGAAATTGTAGTGTACTGATAGTTCCCTGCCAAGTAAGTCTCCAGTAGGTCATTATGTAACTTACCGACGTAGTCATATACGTTTGCTGGGTTTTCAGGGGTCAAGGTTTGCATCAGACGTGCCCCTTTTTCTGATTTCTTGCCGCTGACTTTACTAACACCAGTGTCAGCAGTATAAATAGTTTCAGAGGTACAGGAAATAATTAGCAATGGTAAAATCACTAATCTTAATGAAATATTTTTCATGATTAAAATGTGTTAAATGGTACTGAGTACTTTTATTCTTCAGTTCATTTCACCCGGGTAAGCAGAACTTTAATCTGGCACGATGCCAAATGTTTTTGCTTTTGAATTCAAGGCAAAGCTAGAAGTCGAATTTCGACCTTGCAACACATTGCCTATGGATTTCCAGTAATTATGCTATGGATTTTCTGAAAATCCACATCCTATTTTTTGTTAAAAATTCATCATTATCAATTGTTTAACTTACATTTGAGGTGATTTCTTGCAAAATATCCCACAGACCTTTTTGTAAAGCATTGCCCTATGCTCAAAAATGATTTTGTAGAGGAAAAGTTCCCAATTTTTACTTAACCTATGATTAAAAAATATCTGTTTTTATTATTCCTATTCTTAGGATATCTAGCTTATGCACAAGAAAGCGCATTTAAAATTCCAGATACACTTCGAAGTAAGGAGTACGATTATCTGTTTGAACGCATAAAAGAATTAGAAGATGGAAGTGTAAAACAGTCACTATATCTTCAATCCTTTTTGCAAAAAGCTAAATCAGAAAAAAATCCGGAACAGATCATAAACGGATATAAAAATTATGTTCATCACTCACCCGAAAATTTAAAACTGGTCTATACAGACAGCATGGTTTATACTGCAAAAAAGTCGAGGGATAAAGCCTTAATCGGTTCCGCTTATCTTTCAAAGGGAATTGTATATTATGCTCAGAAAAAACATAACTATGCCTTAGACAATTTCCTAATAGCAAATAATTTCATTTCTAAAACCAACGATAACTATTTAATTTATAAGGTGAAATATAATATTGCCAATATAAAATACTATCTGAGGTTTTATGATGAAGCAATATCATTATTCCGTGAATGCATTACTTATTTTAAAGATGAAAATGCCAGAGCGTATCTGAATTCACTCCATTTAATGGGTCTTTGCTATAACAAAATAGGTAACTACGGTTTATGTTCAGAAACAAACGAAAAGGGTCTGACAGAAGGTAAAAGGCTTGCCAATAATGAAATGGAGTCCTACTTTATTCACTCGGAAGGGATAAATCAGTATTTCAAAAACAATTATGCAACGGCTATTAAAAAAATAACCTATTCACTACCTGCCATTCGGGAGAACGAAGATTTCGCAAATGAATCTGTAGGGTATTTTTATATCGGAAAAAGCTACTGGGCGCTTAAGCAACCTAAAATGGCCCTACCGTATTTCAGAAAAGTAGATGAGATTTTTGATGCTAAAAGTTACATTCGTCCAGATCTCTTGGAAAATTACGAATTGATAATAAAGTATTATAAGTCCCAAAATAATCTCAAGGCACAACTTCACTACATCGAAAAATTACTTAAAGCGGACCATATTTTAGATACTAAATTCGAATATTTATCCGGTAGAATTCGTAAAGAGTATGATACTAAAGAAATCATTTCAGAAAGAAACAATATTAAAACTCTTCTTGATAGAAGAAAATACAATGACTTCATTTTTATAACCGTAATCACTTTTTTATTTTTCTCCATACTTTTCCTTGTCTACAGCCATATTAGAAACAAGAATATGTACAGACAAAAATTTGAGGAGCTTATGAAAAAAAGCGAGGTCCCTAAAGTTCTAGCCAAAAACACAAACAAAGGAGCTTTAAACATAAATGAGGATACCGTTGCCTCTCTTTTGAAACAATTGGAAAAATTTGAAAAGGATAAAAAATTTCTGGAAAAAGATTTAACATTGGCAAAGCTCACGGTAGCTTTTGATTCTAATACTAAATATCTGTCACAGATAATCTACCATTACAGAGATAAAAAATTTACAGAGTACATCAATGATTTAAAGATCGATTATCTAATTTCATTATTGAAAACGGATAAAATGATGAGAAATTATACCAATAAAGCATTAGCTGAAGAAGCTGGTTTTAGTAGCACGCAACGGTTTGCCAATGCTTTTCTTGCCAGAGCTGAGATGCCGACCTCTTTTTTTATTCAGGAGCTCAAAAAAGAGCAGTCCAAAATTAATGTTGGAAATTCATATATCAGTTAATAGATATCTTTTGATTTAGTTTCTAGCAGTCTCATAACAAAAAAAATGACAATACTGCAATGCTATAGAGATAATAATAAAAAACCTGTTCATTTTATAAATATCTTTATTATTCGATTAAATCTTTAAGCAAGTACAATATCAAATAATCATTAAAGAAAGTTATTCATAAATAAATCATTAAAAATTTTACTGTTATATTAAATTCATAAACTACTATTCTTTTTTAGCATTATACTAAATAATATTTACTTAATTCAATTACCCAGGGGTGGTCGGGAGCTACCGATTTTAAACGGTTTGCGTAACTAACCATTCTTGGTGTGTCGAAATTTTCTTGACAAATTTTTATTATAGTTGTGAGACCAACAATTTCATAGTCGCTTTCCATAATTTCATCAGTAAACTTCTCATAGAGTCTTATCGCATCAGAATGTCTTTTATCGCTTCTTAATTCAGAACATTTTAAAATTATATCTTCAGCATTATTGTATTCGTAATTATCTATTTCATCACCTGACCATCTGAACAATTGTTTAAAAAAATCTTTCATATTCCTGTTTAAATTATTTTTATAAAAATTGCCAAACTCATAAAACAAAGTAATCTCAAAACAAATGTCTTTATAGTTCTTTTTCCCTTAATTTTCCATCTTCAAAACCCCTTAACTCTGTTTAGATAGAACTGAATATTCCGTATACGCTATAAGATTGGCACGACATAATTTTTTTTCCTTTTTTTTTGGAAACAGTAAGCTGATGTTAAATCGCTTAACACACAATTTTTCCTTTACGCAATTGTTCCGTAATTTTAGAAACTTTTTTAGTTTGTGTCTTATTTAGTGTAACAAAGTCAACGAAAAGGAAAGCAATAATTATAGCTATCACCAAGAGTATTTTCTTCACAAATAATTAATTTAGAGAATTAATTATCCGAAAGTAGGACGTCAGCTATCAATAAAAAAACTTCAGCAACAACCTTTAACAAATGAGGTAGTTTAACAACAAACTATGTTAAAATTTGGATTGCGATAGTACCAAATATCTTAAATTATTTCCATACTAAGCTTAAAAAAATAAGTCAGGTTAAGTAGATTTTGCGATATAAACTGGATGCTAAAAATTCTGATTTAAACTCCAATAAAAAAAGTACTATCGAACGAATTACCTCCTAAAAACATCACGAAACTGATATAACAATCGTTCAGTCAACCTTAAATCTTCAGTAACAATTTCAGCACTTCCTGACATTTCTTGTTGAAATGGAATTGTTTTATGATAAGAAGTTTCCAGTTTTTTTGGTAAAACTACATCAATCCATAAATTCCCGTCTTTATCGGGTGTTAATGATATATTCTTGATTTTACCATTCAGCATTCCATATTGACTGTCCGGAAAATTAGTTAATCGAATATTTACCTCTTGACCTACTTTTATTTTTCCAGAATTCAGCGCTGGCGCTTTCAACTTTCCAATATACCCTTTTTCCAACGTTGGAATTACAGCAAAAATAGCATCACCTGCAGTAATGGTTTGATTGGCTGTCCAGATTTGTAAAAAAGAAACTTTACCTGTAACCGAAGATTGCAATACATATGCTAATTCCCAATCTTTTATTACTTTTTTCAACTGATAAAAAGCTTGAGTTTTGTTACTTTTCAAATTGATTTCTTCCTTGGTTCCGTTAATTTTAGTGCTTTTACTATTTTTAGAATTGTCAATCAAAGTAGATTTCAATTGTGAAATAGTACTCAACAAACCTCTATAACTTTTCTCCGCTTGAAGATAACCTAGTTTTTTATTCTCAAAATCCTGAGCTGAAATTACTCCTTTATTGAACAAGATTTCGTATCGATTGACATCACTTTTTTGCAATAGCAATTCGCTTTCATTCAAACTTTTTTGTTGCTGCAAAATAGCTAAACGAGCTGAGATTTGAACACTTTCAGAATTTTGGGCATTTCCCTCTACCTTGTAAGGCTGTAAATCAGCGTTTAATTCATTAGCGATATATGCTTCATGAAATCCTGCATAGGCACTTTCAATATCTCCTAGTTGGGCAGTTGAGAGTAGTTTAAAATCAAAATTAGTACCATTGGCATGCGTTTCCAACAGTTTTTTCAATAAAAAAACATCCTGGTAATTGGCTGTATTTTGAACAACTGCAAGAGGGGTATTTTCTAATACCATAGCTTTATCCTGTACCAAAATAGTTTCAATTTTACCTGCGGTTTTGGTTATAACTTTTTCGGGGGGAATGTTGGTCGTTATTACAATGGGGGCAGAAACAATATCAGGATATTTGATGAACCATGTGGAAAAAAGTAACATAAAAATGACAACAGAAACCACTATCGTACCCCAGCGAATCATCCAATTGGGGATTCGAGTAAGAATTTCTTGGACTTCTTCGCTACGGAGCTCTAGTTCTTTATTTTTAGGCATTGTTCATTTTTTTTAATTCTAAATTCGTTAATCTATAATCCTAATTACCTAACTGTAACTGATTTCGCACCAATTCATAATAACTCCCTTTTTGTTTTACTAATTCTTGATGATCGCCTATTTCAATAATTTTACCTTTCTCAAGAACTACAATTTGGTCAGCATTCATAACGGTACTTAATCGATGTGCAATAACCACAACGGTTTTGTTCTTGAAGAAAATATCTAGTTTTTCCATAATAACTTTTTCATTATTGGCATCTAAGGCTGATGTAGCTTCATCAAAAAACAACATTTCTGGATTTTTATAAACCGCTCTGGCAATAAGCAATCGTTGTTTTTGTCCTGTACTCATTCCAAGACCTTCCATTCCTATTTTTGTGTTATAACCCAAAGGCAAACCATTAATATATTCGTTAATGTTGGCTACATCCGCAGCATAAGCCAACCTCTTTTTATCAATAGTGTCAACTCCGAGAGCAATATTATTGGCTATCGTATCATTAAAAATAAAACCTTCCTGCATTACTGCTCCTATATTGGCACGCCATGTTTTTTGAGAAAGATTTCCCAAATCAACGCTGGCTCCCCTCTCCTCTCGAGAGGGGCTGGGGGTGAGGATAACCTCTCCACTATTAGGTTCATAAAACTTCAGTAACAATTTCATTAAAGTCGTTTTACCACTACCGCTTGTACCTACAATAGCTGTTATTTTGTGTGCTGGAATAATAAGGCTTAAATTTTCAAGAACTAGAATATCCGAACCAATATAACGAAAAGATAAATGTCTAATGATGATATCACAATCTTTGGGAATATCATGTCTTTGATTTGCTTCTTGTTGTGTTTCATCTTCTTTTTCATGTATTTCAGACAATCGAGCAAGCGATATTTTTGCATCTTGTACTTCGCGAATAAAAGTAATTAATTGAACAATTGGACCATTCAAGCTTCCAACAATACTACTTATAGCCAACATCATACCCAAAGTTATCTCGCCATCAATAACTAACTTAGCCGAAAGAAAAATGATGATGATATTCTTTAATTCATTGATGAAATTAGACCCTACAGTTTGAATTTGTTCCAATACTAATCCTTTCATAGAAACTTTGAACAGTCGAGCCTGAGCGTACTCCCAACCCCAACGTTTTTGCTTCTCGGCATTGTGCAATTTTATTTCCTGCATTCCATTGATAAGTTCCATCACTTTACTTTGTTCTTGGCTAGTCTCAGTAAACCTCTTGTAATCGAGTTTTTCTCTACGTTTCAAGAAAAGTATTACCCAAAAAAAATAGAAAATACTTCCTAAAAAGAAAACCATAAAAATTTGGATATTATAATACGCCAAAACCCCTCCCATAATCACCATATTGATTAGTGAAAACAAAACATTGAGAGATGATGTAGTCAAAATACGTTCTATGCGGTGATGATCGTTAATACGCTGCATAATGTCACCTGTCATTCGCACATCAAAAAACGAAATTGGTAAGTTCATTAACTTGATAAAGAAATCAGAAATTAACGAAATATTGATTCGAGCTGAAAGATGCAATAAAATCCAACTCCGTATTAATTCTAGAGCAGTTTTTCCAAAAAACAAAAATAATTGGGCAAAAAGAACTAGATAAATAAAGTGGATATTTCTGTTTTGTATACCTACATCCACAATACTTTGAGTTAAGAAAGGAAAAATTAGCTGTAAAATACTGCCTGCAAATAAACCAATAATCAATTGAGTTAAAAAAGATTTATAAGGCAAAATATATTGAGCTAAAAGAGAAAAACCAAATGTATTATTCTCTTCCTTTTCAAATTCGTTGTGAAAAAATTTTGGAGTAGGCTCCAATAATAAAGCAATTCCCTCTTCCGTATTTTCATTTGCATTATTGCCAATCCAAAACTTTAAAAACTCTACAGTAGTGTATTCTATCAATCCAAATGCTGGATCAGAAATGTAGTATCTTCCTTTTTTTATTTTATATAAAACAACATAATGGTTTTTATTCCAATGCAATATTGACGGGAGAGGTACTTCGCTAAGTTTTATTAAATTTAACTTTACTCCTAATGTTCTAAAACCAAGTTTTTCAGCAGCATCACTTATTAACCCCAAATTACTGCCATTTCTAATAGTTTCGCTATAATTACGTAGGACTTGGATGCTAGCTATTTTACCGTAATACTTTGCTATTATTTTTAAGCAGGTTGGACCGCAATCTTTTTCGTCGGGTTGATGATAGTATGGAAATCTTGTCATTAATTTATAATTATATCATCATCAAAGATTGTTTTATTATCGTCAGTTTTAACAAAAATGTGATATTTGCCAATTGGTAGTTCAAAACTAATTTTTTTGTTTTTGGGGATTGCTAAATAGCTATGAATTGGAATAGCTAAGTTTTTTATTAAATCAAATTCTTTAAAATCAACTATTTCAACTAAAACCTCTTTGCTTTTATAGTCCGAAAATTTTGCGTCTTTAATGATTGTTTTTTTGAATATTGCATTCGGATATATTATTTTTAAAGTTGGTTTTAGGTTATTAACCAAAAAATAATCGGCAGAAGATTTTATTTTTGTTGTGTCAGTTAGATATTTGCGAGGCACTAAAATTAAGTCCTCTTTTGTGTCTGCACAAATAACAGTTTGATTGAATGTTATTGGGTTTATTCCTGATAATTCTTTAAAATATTCAGCCATCCATTTTTTACTTTCATTTTTCTTTTCTATATGAGAATGCCCAACATATACAAAAATTTTTGCACTATAGTCTTTCTCTAAAATATTTATAATATTTTTTGCCTGACCAATTTCCCTTTCAATCCCTTTATCAAAGTTTTCATGCCCTGAAACAGTAAACCCTAAAGATATTGCCTTTCTGATGAAATGTGCAAAATAGGGTTCATCTGTATATAGCCCATTACGATAATTTGGAGTTAACTCTTTATTTTTACTTATATTGAACCCCTCTAAAGACAAATAATTATATCCATTTGCTTTTAAAGTTTCTAATAATTCCATCGCAAACAATCTGTGTTTTGGATAGTAGTGATCTTCATTAAGCATAATAATTTGGTTTTGTTTCGCTATTTCGGCAATCTTCATAAAAACTGTATTGCCTTTAGAAACTTCATCTTTTTTTGATAAATCATCAATCAAGGATTTAAATTCTTCCTTCCGGAGTTTTTCGTAACCCACAATTAAAGAATCATATAGTTTATTATTAGAGATAAAAGAATTAACAGTAGATAACAATTGAAATTTATCATCATTTTCTCCCTCAGATTTTAAAGGGGCAGTTGATATTTTTTTGCTAGCATAGAGAGGATTCGGATGGACAGATGGAAAATTATTGATAAATATGGCAGGGAATGACATCTTACTTGTATTTAATGAGTCAAGAGTTATTTTATTCAACAAATCAGTAACAAATATTGAAGAGTTGTGATTAGTTTTATTGGTTTTCACCAAACCTAAAATTTTTCTCGTGCCTCTTTGTTTTTCAAAAAATAAAATATTATTTACGGTGTCATTAACAATGATTTTAGAATTAGTTAAATTACCATTTAATGCTTTTATATTCTTATAGAAAAAATAGATTTCAGTCCCATTTTCTTTCGAATCAGCAACTAAAAAAAGATCTTTTGATGATAATTTATTGCTCTTTAATAATTTTTTTAGTTCTTTTTCTTTAGCAAAAGGACCTTCCCTGAATTGAATATTTTTATCAAAATCAATTCCAACTTTCAAAGAAGCATTGTAAAAATAATTTCTATTAAAATAATTTTCCTTAGCTAATTTACTTTTATTTGAGCTACAAGAAATGAGTAGGAACAACAGTAATAAATTAAAATATCTAGTCATTATTCCAAAGGTTTTTATAAGGGTCATAATTACATTTTGTTATCGTTGAATATAATAAATCTGTTTGCTCCTCTTTAAATGGAATAGAACCATCTGGGCAAATATATCTAAACTCGCAATCATTGCATACTTTAATTTTGTCTTTTGAAATTGTCCAAAAATTTAAAATTTCCACATTGAAGATAACGTCTTTAATGTTACTTTCTAAAATTTTACCAAAAACTAAGTCATCGTCTATATAACGTTTAATGTCTCCAGTTTGATCAATATAGAGGCTTCTATTATAGACACTATTAAATTTTAAAGACTCGCTGAATCCCTCAATTGAAAACACAAAATCATTTGAATTTTCAATTTTCATAGATAATATTTTTTCTAATGATTTTTCTTCATAAGAAAAATTGTTAAGAACAGGTGTGAAATTGACGCCAAATTTATCACAATCAAAAAAGACAACTTCAATTCTATTCAATTTTGATTTAATTTTTTTTAGTTCCAATTCTAATTCTGCAGTATATTTAACATAAACTACAATTGACATAATTTTAGAATATTGTAAAAATTTTAATATCTGAATTAATTTTTTGGTTTGAAAATTATGCGAAACTAATCTTAAACAACAAACACCTAAATAATCTATATTCGCATCCAATATATCCATTAAGTTTTGCAATGGCATATCTATATTTATGGTTAGAGTATCGATTACATTTGGTCTCTCATAATCTAAGCTAATTAATGGAAATTGGTTACTGCAATTTGTCAAAATAACTAATTCATTAGCTAAAAAATACCTCATATATTTTTTTAGAATATATTTATCATTCTTAAAATCCTGAAATAAGCTATATACTTTCTTCCCAGAATATTCATTTATTAAATCAATAATACTATTAGGTATAATATGATAAGTATCCCTTTGTATATCTATTATTATACCTCTATTGATTCCTTTTACTGGAATACAATTTGTAAACAACTTAAATTCTTTATTTAGCATTCTCCCTTTTTAAAAATAGTGGTTTATAATAATTTCCATAAAATGATTTTGTTGTCTGATAATAAGTTGACTCAATAAATTTAAATTTACTTTTTTTAATCTTAGTAAAATTTAAATCTCCTTTTATAAAATCAGCAATAACTGGTAGGCTTGTTTTAATTTTCATTTTTTAATGATATAAGATTTTGAGCTACAATTTTATGCAAAGGGTAATTGCAAGGAAAAGCAGTCATCCCAAATTGACCTGACGGATTTACTTCTAAAAAATAATAATTTCCATTTTTAGATGATTTAATCATATCAATTGACCCAGTATTTAATTTGAGCGTTTTCATGAATATATCAATTGTTTTTTCCAATGCGCTAGGAAGCTCATAAGGTATAAATCGATTTGGCTTCTCTGTATCATATGCCCTAAAATCTAATTGCGTTTTGGGATTACTTTGAGAAAAAATTGCCATTGTATAACATTTGCCCATTATATAAAAAATTCTCAATTCAATCTCTTTTTCAATATACTGTTGAAATAAGGAGGGACTAAATTTTTTATTCAATCCGTTTACTGTTATAATTTTTGTAGTACTTAGTGCAACTGATTTTTTTTTCAAATAAACAACCATTGCTTCTGCAATTGATTTTGTTATTATATTGTTATTATTTTCTCTTAAAAAAAGATTCAGTTTCTTTTTTTCACTGGTTATAATTGTATTTGGGATTTCTAAACCACACTTTCTGGCAATTTCTAAAACTTCTAATTTGGATTTTTTTAAACTTCTATCAAATAGCCATTTTTTGTCTTTTAAAAGGTTTAATATTAACTCTCTTATGCTTTTAAATTCATCATAAAGAAAATTCAATAAATCTCTCTCTTCATTTAGCTTTAAATCATATTCGGTTAAAAAACCAAATTTTCTATACCAAACAACCGTAATATCTTTTAAATAAACTCTTTGGGAAGGTATTTCAAAATAAGAATCTTCAGTACTATTTGTGCTGTAAGAAAATATCGTAATACCTTGCATGAGCTCATCATCATTAACTCTAATAAAGGGTGTTTCGTAATGTTTTAACCATTCAATCACACTATCGGTGTCTTTTTCTGCTGGTTTACTCAGTATAAGTATCATATTATTATTATATAAAAAAATATTTAGGCACAATAAAATATGCCTAAATATTCGGTGTAAATTAAATTACAATTTTATTCTCTACTTATCAGTTTGATCAAATTTATTCTCATATTGATCTGGAACGTCTGTCCATGTTTGGGAAGATGGCTCCGCCAATAGACCTCCATAAATTGTATTAACTTCAACTTTTTCGCATTCGAAATCTTCTAATTTTTTCATAATTTTAATTTAGTTATTAAACATTTATTTTAAAAATTATTATCACGATCATATTCCTCCATCAACTACGTGCACTTAGTTTATTTAGAAAACAACAATGTAAGATAATTTTTACCAAACATATAAAGAAGAAATGAAATAGGGATACAACAAAAACAACCTTTAACAAAGAAGGTTGTTTTTGAGTAAAATATGTTAAAATTTACGAAAGTGGTTTTAAATAAATCCTTGTTTAATGGCTTCTTTCACTAGACCTGAGTCATCAGTTACCTCAAAAGCTTTTTTCATTCGGATGATGCGCTTTTGGATAGCGCTTGTTGTAAGGTGAATAATTCCCTCCAACTCCTTTATTTTAAATCCTTTTGATAAATACAATAGGATTTGACGATTGTGATCTTCAATCATTAATTCCTTTTTCCATATTTCATTGATACAGCTTTTTACCGTGGGGCTTTGGTATTGGTTGCCTTGCATTATCTCCATTACAGCTTGCTGCAATTTCTCTGGAGTAATATCATTTTTTATGATGAGTCCTTCAGGTCGTATTTTCTTAGCGATGTCATACACGATGATAACTTCAGTATGTGCAGTAATCATAATAATTTTACAGTTAGGCATCTTTTCTCGTATCAAAATAGCTAAGTCACTACCCGATAAAATAGATTTAACCTCATAACCCGGTAAGCCTTTATCAACGATGGCTATATCAAATAGTTGTTTGGGAGAAGATGCTCTTGACAAGACAGTATAGGCTTCCTCACAATTTTTTGCTTTTGTGAAAATGGGTTGACATAATCCAAAAGGAGCTGCTAAAAGGGCATTAACATATCCTTCTACAGTCATGGGATGATCGTCTACTATAAATATATTCATGAATTGGGCTATTTAACTTTAACAAAATAGGCAGTTTTTCTGCAACAAAAGAAATTGGCTCTTATCTAGATTGCACTCCTCTTATTTTTAGTATGATACTATGCGTTTTTCTTTTCTCATTATTGATGATAATAGCACTGCTGTTAAGGAAACTTTAGAGCTCTTCGAAAATTTCCCTAATTATTTTTGTGCTGGGATTGCCAAAGATAGTCAAACAGCAATAAATCAAATTATAAAACTAAAACCACAACTTATAATAATAAGAATTCCTATCAAATCTAATGAGAGAGCTTCTCTTTTCACAACGATTAATGACTTATTTCAATACGTAGATCCTATGCCTTATTTCATAGCATTAGCTTCGGAACCAGATTATGCGCTGAAGGCAATACAATCCGGTTTTTCCGATTATACAATGGCTCCCTTGCATTTGCATGAATTAGGAAAAAGCCTTTTTAAATTTGAAAAAAGAAACCCGCCAAACAATATTACAACGATTTGTATTAAATCCTACAGTGACTATCAATTTGTATCCCTACAAGACATTGCCTATTTAAAAGCAGATAACAACACAACAGACATTCAATTGTACAATGGTAAAACAGTGAATGCTTATAAAACATTAAAGCATTTCGAAGATACTTTACCATTCTATTTTTTAAGGATCCATAAAAGTTATATTGTTAACATTAATCATGTTTCACGCATCCATTTTAGTAAATCAAAATGTTATCTCAATTATAATGAAATCTTGCCGTTCTCACTTACCTACAGAGATAATATCGACGCCATAATTCGAAAAATCAATATTTAGTTCCCATAAATACCATCTTCCAGTCCATATTTAACCTGATTCTATTCTTTACAATATTCAAAATATAGGGTTTCACCATTTAGATTCCTTCTTAAACTACTGTACTCAATACGTTCACTATAACCTCTTGATGTTTTAAAAATACCCTCATTTTTACCTGTTAATTTGCCTCAATAATAATGCATCAGAAGCTTCTAAACAAGTATTGAGAATGGGGAAAATCTGCTTTTAAAGCAGTGTCATTCTCAATATTTTAGAACAGCTATTTCCCAGCTTTTCTTAAAAAAAAGGTACTCCATTATGGATTAGTGCCAGTTAAACAATTTTCTAATTTTTAAACATTTTTTTATGAAAAAGCTATTAATTGCTATGGGCTGCGTTGCGGCTGTAATCTTAACTTCATCCTGTACAACAGACAGTCTTGAAGGACAAGAAAACACAAATAATAATAACATCCAAAAAACAGCTACCCCAAGTCCTGTTATTCTTGACGCTGGCGATGACAATATCGATAAGACCAAAACATAAAAAATATAATAATAAAACCAGACAATCACTTTTAAAAATAAGTTTGTCTGGTTTTTAATCTTTATTTTTGATGAGATTAATAAATTTCTTAAAAATTGAAAACAAAATTCAAGAAAATTCTGTTGGTTAATTTCTTACTATTGATGGTTTCTTGCCAGAAAAATAAATTTGAGATTGAAAAAAAAAATGATGTTTTAGCTTTTTTGAAAAAGGTTGAGGCAAAGTCTTTAGAACCAAATGAAGAGGAAAAATATTTGGATACATTATCACAAAAATTGCAGAGTCAAGAAAATGATTCAGTTACAAGAAATCTATATTTTAAAATTGCCGTTAAATATTATGGTCTTAATTCACTTGATAAGTATCTAAGTATAACAAGAAAGATTCATCGTTTGTCCGTTAAAGATAAAGATAGCTCTCACGTAGCAAAATCTTTATACTATTTAGGTGATTATTATGATGACAAAACGCAATTGGACAGTGCTTTCAGTTACTATTCTCAGTCAGAAAAATTGTACAGGAAGATTAAAGACACTTTGAATATAGGAAAAACCGCATTCTATAAAGCGGGGATATTATTCGATGCAGGAAACTTTACCGAAAGTGAAATAGAAACTGTAACTGCTTTAAAATTACTTTCAAAAATCAATAATGCAAGATTAATTTACGAAAGCTATAATTTACTGGCTCTTTCATTAAAAGAATTAAATAACTGTAAAAAATCTTTAGAATATTTTGGTTTAGCTCTAAAGCAATTGAAACAACTGGAAAGTGAAAATTATCCTAAAGAAAAAATTATAAAGTCAAGAATATCCTGTTATAATAACATGGGTAGAGTTTATGAAAAATCGGGTAACTATCAAGAGGCAATCTACTTGTATAACAAAGGATTGCATACAAAAGATTTAAAGCTAAATTATCCGAAATTGTATGCCATGTTACTGAACAATCTGGGATATTCAAAAATGAAATTAGGAAGCAACAAAGGTATTGAAAAATTACTGTTTGAGTCATTAAGAATCAGAGACAGCCTTCAAATATTATCTGGTATAGTATCGAGTAAAATAAGGATTGGAGAATATTATCTTTATAAAAAAGATACCGTTAAAGCATTAGCTTACATTAAAGAAGGATTTATTTTATCCAAAAAAATTAAAAGTAATTCCGATGTTATTCAATCATTGAAATTATTGACTGAAAATGATTCTAAAAACAAAACCTTTTATTCTAATTTATACTTTAAGGTTAATGATAGTATTCAAAATGTAGAAAGGCAAACCAGAAATAAATTTGCCAGAATAGCCTATGAGACGGATCAGATAGAAGAGAATAATGAAATTTTGTCAAAGAGGAATACCAATATTATTATTGGATCCGGAATTGTCATTCTTTTTTTAGGAGTCTTTTTTGTAATATTCCGTCTAAAATCAAAAAATAAAGAACTGCTTTTTATTCAGGAACAACAAGCGGCTAACGAAAGAATATATCAGCTAATGTTAGCGCAACAATCTGAAACCGAAAAAGCGCGCAATGAGGAAAGAAACAGAATAGCCATGGAATTGCATGATGGGATAGTAAATAGCATTTTTACGACTCGTTTTAATTTAATTCAATTAGACCCCAATGCTGCCGAAAAAAAGCAGCAATTAGTGACAGAATTAGAAAAAGCGGAGAACGAAATTAGAAGAGTTTCGCATGATTTAACGCAAAACCTACTTTTTGAAGACAAAAGTTTGCCGGAGATAATAACAATTTTAGTAGAGTCCCAAAAAAACCAATATAATACAAAGTTTGACGTATCAGTGGATAAATACATTGACTGGTCATTGGTTTCAAGTACTAATAAAATACATATTTACCGCATCATACAAGAAGCTATTCAGAATATCAATAAATACTCAAAAGCAGAAAGATGTTATATAATGCTATTGAAAACCGCCAATAAAATAACCATTCGAATTTGGGATAACGGTATCGGATTTAATCCCGAAAAAGTAAAATACGGTATTGGACTGAAAAACATCAAAGACAGGACCAAATCATTAGACGGAGAATTGAAAATTAATTCAGATATAGGGAACGGAACTACTATAGAAGTAATCTTTTAATAATTAAGAGTGAATATTATCTACTCATCCTTTTATAAAAACGACACTATCCCATAAAGTGTGTAAGTTGAAAAGTTAAGGCTTCGATTTTATAATCGGAGCCTTTTTTCAAATATAAGGTTAAATTGGTTTAAAACAATTCCCCAATTTTTGATAGGCATTGACCATTTTTTGGTTGATTCTCTCAGGGCCAAAAATACTGATTTTAGCACAGCATCATCAGTTGGAAATGACATTT